>JACQCA010000093.1 GCA_016201865.1 Nitrospirota bacterium | reverse complement strand
CATCCCTGGCCTAACAACCCAGTGGAGCGGACGGCCCACAGCGCAGGCTTTTTTCTCCATGTCTGGCTCCGTATCTGTGGGCCGCCGCTCACCGGGAGCGTTAGAGCCGACCGAGAATCCGCGGCGGCGCGGGTTGGGGTGTTGAGGCCCGGTATCCCGCAATAATTTAACGAATCTTCACGCTGTTCTTGTAAAGGGTCACAAGCCTGCCCGCGTAGTCTTCCGGCGAATGGTGCGACAGGAAGTCTCGAACCAGCCCGATCTCTTCCTCTGAAGTGAGATTGCCGCGCCGGATGAAAATGATGCCGGCAGTCCGGTTAGGGGGAAACCGAACTTCACCCAGACGCCACCTTCTCAGTGGCCAGGTATGCGGCATATTCAAGACAGGCAAGGATATCTTCTTTGGTCAGTCGCGGGAACTGTTTTAGGACTGTTTTGTAGTCTTCCCCGGCGGCAAGGTGGCTGAGCACGATATGGACGGGAATGCGCGTTCCCTTGATGCAGGGTTCGCCGCCACAGATTTGTGGGTCGGATACGATGCGCGGGTTCATAAATTCTCCATCGAGCATGCACCGCAAAAATAACATAAAAGAGAGAAGGTTGCAATAGTTTTGGAATACAACCGGGACGGACGTTAGAAAAAAGAAAACCCGGAAGCGGATTCTTCATCCTAAAGCGGCTACGACGTCCGCGCTTCCGGGCTTGGTGGCCCTGGGAATGCATCCCAGGCTACACCGCGGGGACAGATTTGAAATCTGTCCCCAGCTTGTGGCGCTTAGGACGCGGCCACCTCACTCGCCGTAGGGTTAATACTGCTTCCCACTGGACCACCTCCTTCCATCGGCGCCTCACCGCGCCGGGCCGGACCCAGGTCCGCCCGCCCCACCGAACCGGCCGCCGCTGCCGGCCCGATGAGCCGCCTCTCATTGATCGAGAGACTCGGGGGAGAGTGACCCCCTGAAATTGAGACGAGATAAATTTTACCAGCAGCAGGGGCGTATTGCAATACGCCCCTGAAAAAAATCTTACCGTCCCAGCAGCCGCGACAGAATCACTTCGGTCGAACGGGATTTGTTGAGCGTATAAAAATGAATTCCGGGCGCGCCCTTGCCTAAGAGATCACGGGCCTGACGGGTGGTCCATTCGATCCCGTATCGGACGACGTACTCTGTATCGGTCTGCCGGGATTCCAGGGCTCGGATCATCTCGTCCG
The DNA here is from genome assembly GCA_016201865.1 of Nitrospirota bacterium. GTDB lineage: Bacteria > Nitrospirota > Nitrospiria > JACQBZ01 > JACQBZ01 > JACQCA01. Next base: position 44,808 of record JACQCA010000093.1, on the reverse strand, counting down.
GGATGCGCGCGCCGCACATCGCCGCAAATTTTTGGAGCTGGCCGTAATTGGTGACCGGCATCAGGCCGGGCAGGATCGGCTGCGGGATCCCCATCGCCCGGACCTTCTCGATGAACCGGAAGTAGTCCTTGTTCTCAAAGAACAGTTGGGTCGTGATGAAGTCCGCCCCGGCCGCGACCTTATCTTTTAGATGCTGCAGGTCCTCCTCCATCGTGACGGCCTCGGGATGTTTTTCTGGATAGCCCGCGACGCCGATGCACAAACCGTCCATCTTCCGGATGTGGCGGACCAGGTCCACGGCATGCCGATAGTCCCGGCGATCCTCGGGCGGAAGCGCGATATCCCGTGGTGGGTCCCCCCGCAGCGCCATGACATTCTCGATGCCGAGGCTGCGGATCTTCTCAAGGATCGCCCGGATCTCGACCCGCGTATGGGCGATGCAGGTGAGATGGGCGACGGTCGTGAGCCCCAGCTCGTTCTGGATCATCCCGGCCGTCTCGATCGTCCGTTCGCGGGCCGACCCGCCGGCCCCGTAGGTCAGCGTGACGAAGGAAGGCGAAAGCCGTTTTAGATTACGGACGGTCGATTTGAATTGGACCATTCCTTCCGGCGTCTTGGGCAGGAGGAACTCAAATGAGAAGACCGGTTTTTTGCCGTCAAAACATTCCCGAACCTTCATTGCGGTCTGATCCTTTTCATAAACAAGCGTTTCATCTCAAGAGGGTTGGGGTATTCGTCAGACGGTCTCCGAAATAGATTAGCGTAAAAGCGAACTGATGCCAAGAGAAAAATGCAGCGCCGAATGAACGGGTCCTTTGAGACGAGGCTTGATAATTTCAAAAACCTTGTGCTGTAATGTCAACCTTGTGCCGCTCGGCTCGCATTGAACCGGAGGAGAGAACGATGAATGACAGGTATCCTTTGCTCGTCGCTGCAATCGTCATGGCTCTGATTCTCAACGCGGACCGGCCCGTTCCGGTCGAGGCCGCGTCCAAGGCCGTCATCCAAGAAGTCACCTTTGAGACAGTGGGGATGAGCTTCAAGGGTCCCGAAAGCGTCCCGGCTGGATTGACCTTGATCCAGATCGTTAATAAGGGGACGGACCTGCACCATGTCCAACTCATCCGCCTCACCGATGGAAAAACAGCGGAAGATTTTGCGGCCACGGTGAAGACCGCTCCATTTAACCCCATGGGCCCGGCCGCAGCACCGGCCTGGGTTAAATTCGCCGGCGGCCCCAACGGCGTGATCCCCGGCGAATCGTCCACGGCCATCATAAACCTGGAACCGGGCAATTATGTCATGATCTGTTTCATCCCGGACAGCAAGGGCGTTCCGCATATCACTTCGGGAATGGTCAAAGCGCTCAAGGTTACGGGTACCGCGGACTCCAAGGCCCCGGAGCCGGCTGCTGCGATCAATATCACGGCCATGGATTTCAATTTTGCCATCGACAAGCCGATCGCGGCCGGGACCCAGACGATCCGTTTTGCCAATGCCGGGACGCAGCCGCATGAAGTCCTCGTGGTTCTTCTTCCTCCCGACAAGACGATCAAGGATTTTGCCGCGGCCTTCGAGCCCGGCCATTCCGGCACGCCTCCGGGCAAGCCGATCGGAGGAATGACCGGAATCGACAAAGGCGGACATGGCATCTTCACGGCGAAATTTGAACCGGGTCATTACGGACTGATCTGCTTTTTCATGGACGGAACGAAGAAGGCGCCTCATTTTGCTCTGGGCATGACGCACGAGTTCACAGTCAAATAAGCTCTATCGGCCCGGTTTTTCCCCGGACTACCACGCGTAGGCCCCGGGCGCTTCGCCGCCGGGGCCGGGCCAGATCGCGTCGAGTTTCTTCATCGCGGATTCATCCAGACGAACGTCAAGCGCACGGAGACTGCTCTTGAGTTGATCCATCGTACGGGGTCCGATGATCGGCGCGGTGACGGACGGGTTTGCCAGAAGCCAGGCCAATGCCACGCTGGCCGGCGTCTCCCCGATCTGCTTGCAGAGGGCTTCGTACTGCTCCAATTGCGGACGATGCTTGGCCAGCAGCTCCCGGGCTTCTGAATCGGCGCGACGGCCTTTCTTGGCTTTTTCAATTGCGCCGCCGAGAACTCCTCCCGCAAGCGGACTCCACGGGATCAGTCCCAGCCCATACGCGCGGCTTGCCGGGATCACCTCTAACTCGATCGCGCGATTCTGAAGATTGTAGATGCTCTGCTCGCTCACCAGCCCCATGAAGTTGCGACGCGCGGCCGTCTGGTTGGCCGTCGCGATCTGCCAGCCGGCAAAGTTGCTGCTGCCTACATAAATCACTTTGCCCTCGCGAACCAGTTGCTCCATCGCCTGCCAGATCTCCTCCCACGGTGTGTCGCGGTCGATATGGTGCATCTGGTAGAGATCAATATGATCGGTCTGGAGTCGTCGCAGGCTCTCTTCGCAGGCACGACGGATATGATAGGCCGAGAGACCCCGCTCGTTCGGCCGGTCGCCCATCCGGCCGTAGACCTTGGTGGCCAGGACGATTCTCTCCCGACGGCCGCCGCCAAGCGCAAGCCAACGTCCGATGATCTGCTCCGTCCAGCCGTCTCCTTTTTTCCAGCCGTAGACATTGGCCGTATCGAAGAAATTAAACCCGAGCGATTCGGCCTCATCCATGATGGCATGGCTCTCTTTTTCATCGGTCTCCGGCCCGAAGTTCATCGTCCCCAGGCAGAGACGACTGACCTGCAGTCCGGTTCGTCCGAGTTTTGTGTAGATCATAGGAAGATCATCCTTGAGTTTCGTCCATTTTATCAAATCAGTCCGGATAAATCACTTGAAATGCAGGCCGAAATCGGTTAGGATGACAGGTCTTCAATTCTAAAGGCAAAATGGCCGTGGCATCCGCGAAAGACAATAAAAACATCGCACAATTGCGGCGGTTGATCGACAGGCTGGATGAGCAGATCCTGTCCTTGTTGAACAAGCGCGCCAGGATTGTGATGCAGATCGGGAAATTGAAGAAGGCCAGTCTATCCGATCTGCATGCCCCCGTCCGTGAAATCGAAATCTACGAACGGCTTTCTCGACTGAATAAGGGGCCGTTTCCGAATGAGGCCCTCCGCGCCGTCTTCCGGGAAATCATCTCGGCATCCCTCTCCTTGGAAGGCCCGCTCAAGGTGGCCTATCTCGGCCCGAAGGCGACCTTCACGCACCTGGCCAGCCTGCGGCAGTTCGGTTTCTCGGCGGCCTATGTTCCGGTGAACAGCATCAAGGATGTCTTCAGCGAGGTGGAGCGGGGGCGGGCCGATTACGGCGTGGTCCCGATCGAAAACTCGACCGAAGGAGTGGTCAATCACACGCTGGACATGTTTATCGACTCCCCGTTGAAGATCGTCGGCGAGGTGATGCAGGAGGTGTCCCACCATCTGATGAACAAGAGCGGCCGGATCGAAGACGTGAAGCATCTCTACTCCCATCCGCACGCGATCGCGCAATGCCGCGTCTGGCTGGAGAATCATCTGTCCCGGATCCCGACGACCGAGGTCTACAGCACGGCCAAGGCGGCCGAGGTCTGCAATGAGAATCCGTCCGCGGCCGCGATCGCCTCGGAACTGGCGGCCCAGTTGTACGGCCTTCAGATCATTCAGCGACGGATCGAGGACAACATCAACAACTTCACGCGATTCCTGGTGATCTCCCAAAAGAGTCTCGGGCGGACCGGACGGGATAAGACCTCGATCATGTTCACAATCCGCGATCGGGTCGGCGCGCTGCATGATATGCTGAAGCCGTTTTCCGAATACGGCCTCAACCTGACGAAGATCGAGTCCCGGCCGTCCAAGAAGAAGGCCTGGGAATATATCTTCTTTGTGGATCTCGAAGGCCACCAGGCGGATGAGAAGGTAAAATCGGCCGTGGAGGCGCTGAAAGAGCAATGCCTTTTCCTGAAGGTTTTGGGATCGTACCCATCGGCGACGGAGAAAGGCAACGATTAAAAGGAAGATCATGACCATCGAAATCGGCGAACATATTCGATCCATCGAGCCGTACAAGCCGGGCAAGCCGCTTGAAGAGTTGGAGCGCGAGCTCGGGATCAAGGACGCGATCAAGCTGGCCTCGAACGAGAACCCGCTCGGGCCGTCAAAGAAGGCCCTGGCTGTTTTAAAAAAGGGCCTGACCGGTCTGCACCGTTATCCGGAAGGGAGCGGCCGGCGGTTGCGTGAGGCGATTGCACAGAAACATAAGCTCAAACCGGAGCAGGTGATCCTCGGAAACGGTTCGGACGAGATCATGGATCTGGCGGCCAAGACCTTTCTGGCGCCCGGAGATGAGGCGATTCTTGGAGACATCACCTTCGCGATCTATCACATCAGCGTAACGGCTCATCACGGGATCAGCGTCCGCGTCCCATTGCGCGACGGGCGGTATGATCTGGAGGCGATGGCAACGCGTCTGACGCCCATGACCCGGCTCATCTTCATCTGCAATCCCAACAACCCGACCGGCACGATGATCAGACGACGGGAGCTGGATCGTTTGTTGAATCGCCTGCCCCCGAACGCGCTGGTGATCATGGACGAGGCCTATGCCGAATATGCCGACGACCCGGAATTCCCGAATACGATCGACGACGTCAAACGCGGGGCTCCGGTTCTGGTGCTTCGGACCTTCTCAAAGATGTACGGCCTGGCCGGCCTTCGGATCGGGTACGGGCTTTCGACGCCGGCGGTGGTGGCGGCGATGAACCGCGTCCGGCTGCCGTTCAACACGAACAGCCTTGCACAGGCCGCGGCCCTCGCCGCTCTCTCGGACGAGTCCCATACGGCTCGGAGCCTTCGGTTGAACCGGGAAGGACGGCGCTATCTGTCGAATGCATTTGCGGACCTGGGGCTCACGTTCCTGCCGAGCCAGGCCAACTTTATCTATGTGGATATCGGCCGGGACGGCGCGGCCGTGTATGAACGGCTTCTGCGAAAGGGCGTCATCGTCCGTCATATGGAGGGGCCCCGGCTGCGGATTTCGATCGGGCGGCCGGCCGAGAACCGGCGGTTTGTGAAGGCGCTGGGCCAAGTTCTGAAAACGGGATCAAGATAAGGAAAGGAAAAAGCATGATCATTGTATTAAAACCGGACGCCACCGAGAAGGAGATCAACCACATCATCGAGAAGCTGAAAGAGTACGGCCTCAAGCCGCATGTCTCCCGCGGCGAGGAACGCGTGATCATCGGGGCGATCGGGGACGAGCGTCAACTGGCAAGTCAGCCGCTCTCCATCTTTCCGGGCGTCGAGACGGTGATGCCGATCCTGTCCCCGTACAAGCTGGTCAGCCGTGAGTTCAAAAAGACCGATACGCTGGTGGAGGTGGCGAAGGGCGTCCGGGTCGGCGGAAAGAAAGTGCATGTGATGGCCGGTCCCTGTGCCGTCGAGAAACAGGATCTGCTGATCCGCATCGCGCAGGAAGTCAAAGAGGCCGGCGCCACGATCCTTCGCGGCGGGGCTTTCAAGCCGCGCACCTCTCCTTACAGCTTTCAAGGCCTGGAGGAACAGGGGCTCGAGTTCCTGGTGGAGGCCAGAAAAAAGACCGGGCTTCCGATCGTGACGGAAGTGGTGGACCCGCGGGATGTGGCGCTGGTGGCCCAACATGCCGATATCCTCCAAGTCGGCACGCGGAATATGCAGAATTTCCGGCTTCTGACCGAAGTCGGCTCCCAAGACAAGCCGGTGCTGCTGAAGCGAGGTCTGTCGGCCACGATCAAGGAGTTTCTGCTTTCGGCCGAATATATCATGGCGCGCGGCAATCACAAGGTGATCCTCTGTGAGCGCGGGATCCGGACGTTTGAGACGGCGACGAGGAACACGCTCGACCTGTCGGCCGTGCCGGTGATCAAGGGGTTGAGCCATCTGCCGATCATTGTGGATCCGAGTCATGCGACCGGGAAATGGGAACTGGTCGTTCCCCTCGCGCGCGCGGCCGTGGCGGCGGGCGCGGACGGGATCATGGTCGAGGTCCACCTCAACCCGGAGGAGGCCCTCTGCGACGGCGAGGAGTCGATCAAGCCGAGCAAGTTCAAAACGATGATGGGGGAGCTTAAGAAAATTGCCGAAGCGATCGGCCGCGAAATCTAGTAGGGGCACGGCGCGCCGTGCCCCTACGATGATGTCCAAAAAACGCCCGTTCCGAAAGGTCGTGATCGTCGGGGTCGGTCTGATCGGCGGTTCGATCGGAATGGCCGTTCAAAAAAAATGCCTGGCGGATACCGTCGTCGGCGTGGGGCCCAAGGCGGAGGAGTTGAAACAGGCGGTCGAGCGCAAGGCGATTGACGAGTACGCGACGGATTCCCGGATGATCCGAAAAGCGGTCGAAGGGGCGGATCTCGTGGTTCTGGCCGCGCCGGTGGCCGAGTTGGAAACCGCGGCCCGCGAATTGGCGCCTGCGCTTACGGCCGAAACCGTCGTTACGGATGTCGGCAGCGTCAAGGGACCTCTGGTCCATCGGTTGGAAGGCTGTTTTTCTTCTCCGGGACGATTCGTGGGCGGCCACCCCATTGCGGGTCGTGAAAAATCCGGCGTGGCGGCGGCCTCTGCGGCCTTGTTTTCCGGCGCACTGTGCATTCTCACGCCGACCCCCCGAACCGCTCCAAACGCCCTCGAAACCGTCAAACGGTTTTGGGAGGCGATCGGGGCCAGGGTCGTTTCGATGGATCCCGATGCGCATGACCGCATCCTGGCAGCCGTGAGCCACCTCCCGCATCTGGTTGCGTATGCGTTGGTGAATACCGTTTTGGAACTTCAGTCTCGAAACGGCGATCTCCTGTCGTATTCGGCCGGCGGATTCAAGGATTTCACCCGCGTGGCGGCCAGCTCGCCCGAGATGTGGCGCGACATCTGCCTCTTCAATCGAGAGAATCTGTTGGCCGTGATCGAGGCCTACGAGAAAACCCTCGATCGGTTGAAACGACTGATGGTCGAGGGCAACTCGGAAGGGCTTCGGCGCGAGTTCGAACGCGCCAAAGACGTCAAGGAAAAATTGCGTGAGAGGATTCCATGAAACCGATCGTGGTGCGGGAAAGTCGGGGGCTTCAGGGAACGATCTCGGTGCCGGGCGACAAGTCGGTCACCCACCGCGCGATCATCCTGGGCTCGCTCGCCCGCGGAACCACGGTGGTGAAGGACTACCTGTCCGCCGAAGACTGCCTGCATACCGCCTCAGCCTTCCGTTTGATGGGAATTTCCATCGAAGACAAGAACGGTCGGTTGCGAATCGAGGGAAAAGGACTTCACGGTCTTTCCGAGCCGGCGACCGTCCTGGACCTCGGAAATTCCGGAACGGGGTTGAGACTCCTGACGGGGGTCCTGGCCGGCCAGGATTTTTTTTCGGTCGTGACGGGAGACGAGTCGCTTCGTCGCCGGCCGATGCGCCGGGTGGTCGATCCGCTTCGGCGGATGGGGGCCGAGATTGAGGGTCGGGAAGACGGGAATCGGGCGCCGCTGGCCGTCCGCGGGCGGCGGCTGAAGGGATTGACGTACGCGCTGCCGGTGGCCAGCGCGCAGGTCAAATCGGCGCTGCTCCTGGCCGGCCTTCTGGCCGACGGCCGCACCGTGTTGACCGAGCCGTTGCCCTCCCGGGATCATACCGAGCGGATGTTCCGTGGAATGGGGATTCCTCTTGAGATCGAAGGGAATCAACTGCTTCTTTCGCCGCCCTCCGAGTTTTCCGGCCGTGAAATCGTCGTGCCGGGGGACTTCTCGTCGGCCGCATTTTTCATCGTGGCGGCGACGATCGTTCGAAACTCCGAGTTGAGGATCCGGGATGTGGGCGTGAACCCGACGCGCATCGGTCTTCTTGAGATCCTCGCCGAGATGGGGGCCGAGATTCGGTTTGAGAACCGGCGCGAGTTCGATCATGAACCGGTGGCCGATCTGATCGTCCGTTCCCGTCCGCTCCGGGCCGTCCGGGTGAAGCCGGAGAGCGTGCCCAAGACGATCGACGAGTTTCCGATCCTGTGCGTGGCCGCGACCGCGGCCGAAGGCGAGACGGTCATCCGTGGAGCGGAAGAGCTTCGCATGAAAGAATCCGACCGGATTCGGACCGTCGCCTCGGAACTCTCAAAGATGGGGGCCGATCTTGAGGAGCTTCCGGACGGCCTGGTGATTCGAGGCGGCCGGAAACTTTCCGGGGCCCGATGCTCAAGCCACGGTGATCACCGGATCGCGATGGCTCTGGCCGTGGCCGGACTGACGGCCTCCGGTGAAACGGCGGTGGAAGGCGCCGAATGGATCGAGACCTCTTTCCCCGGTTTCCAATCGCTCCTCAAAAGCGTGACGGCGTGACGGGGAGTCGGATGGCGGCTCGAACGACAACCGGACTGATCGTCGCGATCGACGGTCCGGCTGGTTCCGGCAAGAGCAGCGCCGCTCGTCTCTTGGCCAAGCGGCTGGGGTATCTCTATCTGGATACCGGCGCTCTCTACCGCGCGGTGGGATGGAAGGCCTTGAAGGAGAAGGCGGATCTCCGGGATGAAGAGGCTCTGCGGGGATTGTGCGCTGGTTTGGACTTGGTTGCAACGCCGCACCGCGACGGGACGAAGGTTTATGTGGACGGTCGGGACATTACGGGTGAGATCCGCACGCCGGAGGTCAGCCGGGCCGCGGCGGCCGTGGCCGCGGCGCCGGCCGTCCGCCGACGGTTGCTGGAGGTCCAGCGGGCGGTCGGCAAGAACGTCGGTCCGGAGGGAGGCGTCGTGGTCGAGGGACGCGACATCGGAACGGTCGTGTTTCCGGAGGCCCCCGTCAAGTTTTTTCTTGACGCCTCGACCGAGATTCGCGTAAAGCGGAGATACCGGGAACTGAAGCAGCAAGGCCTGGCGGTCGATCTGACCGGAACCCGGAGAGAGATCGATATGCGGGATTTATCCGACGCAAGCCGGGAGGTCGCGCCGTTGCGGCCGGCCGAGGATGCGATCCGGATCGACTCCACGGCCTTGGGGCAGGAAGAAGTGGTCGCGGCGATGGTCGCGGCCATCGAGGAGAAAGCAGGCCGCTGATCGTCCTATATGTATACGATTGCTCATGGGCTTGTGAAAATGTTGGGGCGGCTTCTGTTCCGGGTGCGCGTCATCGGAGCGGAGCATATTCCAAAGACCGGGCCGGTCCTGATCGCTCCGAATCATGTCAGTTATCTGGACATCCCTCTTCTGAGCGCGATGGTCGACCGGCCGCTTCATTTTATGGGGAAGGCCAGCCTGTTCCGTATTCCACTGGTCGGTCGGCTGTATCGGGCCTTATACGGTTTCCCCGTTGAACGAGGGCATCGTTCCCGGGAGGGGTTGATGGAAGCCGTAAGAAGGCTGAAGGAGGGCCGGTGCGTGGTGATGTATCCGGAAGGCGGCCGGAGTCAAAGCGGCCGGCTACAGAAGCCGATGCCGGGAATCGGGTTGGTGGTCGCCTTAAGCGGGGCGAAGGTGATTCCGGCCTACGTGGCCGGGACCGACAAGGTTTTGCCGGTAGGCACATGGCGGATCCGGATCCATCCCGTGACCGTCTTGATCGGCGAGCCGCTCGATTTCAGGGAACTGATCCGGGACAGCAACGGGAAGGATCTCTATCGTCAGATCAGTCGCACCGTGATGAAGCAGATCAGCCGGCTGGAGGCCCGGTCCAAAGCGATCGGGAAGGCGCCCTGCGTTTCCCGTGAGACCGCCGTGCACTCCGGCAGGCCGAAAGGGTGACGGAACAATTAAGATAGTGACAAATCCGAAACAATTATAGTACAATGCGCATTCAGTTTTCGGTCAGGAACCGATCGCAACGAAGTAGAGGGGCGACGCGAGCCCCTACAATCAACAAGAAAGGGGATACGAATCAGCATGACGCTTTCGCAAGACGGACAGATCGCCGAAACGACCGGGCCCCGGGGTGAAGAGGCCCCGATGGATATGCAGGCCCTCTATGAGGAGTCGTTCAAGAATTTAAAGGAAGGGGGGATCGTCGAGGGAACGGTCATCGCCGTTCGGCAGGACGGCGTGGTGGTGGATATCGGCTATAAATCCGAGGGGATGATCCCGATCGGGGAGTTCAACAGCGCCGAAGTCGCCGCCCTCAAGGTCGGAGAACGCATCCAGGTTTATCTCGAAGAGCGCGAGGATAGTGAGGGAAATCTGATCCTCTCCAAGGAAAAGGCGGCCAAGATGAAGGTCTGGGAGGTCCTGGAGAAGTCCTTTGAGAAAGGAGAAGTGATCGATGGCCGAATGATCTCGAAGGTCAAGGGCGGGATGATGGTGGATATCGGCGTCAAGGCCTTCCTCCCCGGCTCGCAGATCGATCTTCACCCGGTGCGGGACCTCGATTCGCTGATCGGCAAGACCTTTCCCATGAAGATCATCAAGATGAATCACCGCCGGGGCAACATCGTGGTGTCCCGACGCATCTTGTTGGAGGATTCGCGGGACAAGAAACGCCGTGCCGCGATGGCGACGCTGGAGGACGGCCAGTTGATTGAGGGCATGGTCAAGAACATCACGGAGTACGGGGCCTTCATCGATCTGGGCGGAATCGACGGATTGCTTCATATCACGGACATGTCCTGGGGCCGCGTGAATCATCCTTCCGAGATCGTCTCGGTCGGAGACCGGGTCGGCGTGATCATCCTGAAATACGATAAAGAGACCGGCCGCGTTTCTCTCGGACTCAAGCAGAAGACGCCGGATCCGTGGACCCAGGTGGAGCAGAAATACCCCGTCGGGACGAGGATCAAAGGGAGGATCGTGAGCATCACGGATTACGGGGCGTTTGTGGAACTCGAACCCGGCGTCGAGGGACTGGTCCATATCTCGGAAATGTCCTGGAGCCATGAGGTCCGCCATCCCTCCAAGCTGGTTTCGGTCGGAGACCATGTGGATGTGGTCGTCCTGACGGTGGACAGGGGCAACCGCAAGATCTCGCTGGGCATGAAGCAGGTGATGCCGAATCCGTGGACTGCGGCCGAGGGCAAATATCCGATCGGGAGCCGGGTGACCGGCAAGATCAAAGGGCTGACCGACTTCGGCGCGTTTGTCGGGCTGGAGGAAGGCATCGACGGCCTGATCCATATCTCGGACATGTCCTGGACCAAGCGCCTGACGCATCCTTCGGAGCTGTTCAAAAAAGGGCAGCCGGTCGAGGCCGTCGTCCTCAAAGTGGACAAAGAAAAAGAGCGGCTGTCGCTGGGCTTCAAGCAGCTTCAGACCGATCCGTGGGAGACCGGGATCACCGAAAAATACCGCGTCGGGGACGTGGCGAAATGCAAGATCGTCAAGGTGACCGATTTCGGAATCTTCGTCGAGTTGGAAGACGGCGTGGAAGGGCTGATCCATGTCAGCGAGACCGGCATCGAGCCGTCCTCACGCATCGGGGACGCCATGCAGATCAACGATGTTATCCGCGCACAGATTATCAAGATGGACCTGACGGAACGCAAGATCGCCTTGAGCATCCGGGCTTACAAGAACGAACAGGAACGCGCCCAGAAGAAGGATAAGTAACGAGAAAACGGGACCGAAAATGAAAAGGCATCCGTTGATCATCGGTTTGACGGTACTGGTGGGTCTGGCCGTTCTCTTCTTTGTCGCAACCTATTCCTCCACGGTGATGCAGTCCGGCGGGGGCCTCCTCGACAATCGCATCGCCCTCATCAAGATCGAGGGCGTCATCCTCGATTCCACTGATACGATTGAAGAACTCCGGAGGTACAAAGACAGTTCCGGAATCAAGGCCATTATTATTCGGATCAACAGCCCCGGCGGCGGCGTCGTCCCCTCGCAGGAGATCTATGAGGAGGTCAAGAAGATCCGCGAGGAGGGGAAGAAAAAGATTGTGGTCTCGATGGGGACGGTGGCGGCTTCCGGAGGGTATTACATCGCCAGCGCCTCGGATCGGATCGTGGCCAATCCGGGCACGCTCACGGGCAGCATCGGCGTGATCATGGAACTGGCCAATGTGGAAGGGCTGATGAAAAAGATCGGCGTGGAAAGCATGGTGATCAAGAGCGGCCGGAACAAGGATATCGGATCGCCTTTTCGCAAGATGCGTCCGGAAGAACGGGCCGTCCTGCAACGGCTGATGGACGACGTCCATGCCCAGTTCATCCGGGCGGTGGCCCAGGGGCGTGGACTGACGGAGAAACGGGTGCGCGAAATGGCGGACGGAAGCGTCTTCACCGGACGGCAGGCCAAGGAGCTCGGGCTGGTGGACGAGATCGGCGATTTTCAAGATACCGTCCGGCTCACGGCCGACATTGTCGGGATCAAGGGCGAGCCGCGGATCGTGGAGTCCCGAAAACGGATTTCATGGTTGGATCTGCTTCGGGACCAATTCATCGGGCGGCTGCCCGGCATGCAATTGCCCCAGACCGGCGTCTCGTTGAAATATCTTCTGGCTTTTTAAGCGCGTACCGTATTCATTAAAGGGGGGAGCTATGACCAAAGCCCAATTGATCGAAGCGATGTCCCAGAAGGTGACCCACCTGACCAAGCGTCAAACCGAGATGATCGTCAACACGATCTTCAACACCATCCGGCAGTCGCTGGCCGATGGAGGAAAGATCGAGATCCGCGGCTTCGGGAGCTTCAAGCTCCGCAACCGTCGGATGCGTGAGGGACGGAACCCCAAGACCGGCTCTCAGGTCCATGTCCCGGCCAAGCGCGTGCCGTTTTTCAAGGCCGGAAAAGAATTGAAAGAGATCGTGAACGGTTAATCAAACCGGCAGGTGAGCTTCAGCGTTTTTTGAAGACGTCGCAGGTATTCACCGCGCGAGATCTCGCTCGCGCCGAAACGTTTGAGGTGCGGCGTCGTAAACTGGACGTCGAATAACGTGTAACCCCGCTCCTTGAGCCGACCGACGAGAAAAGCCAGGCAGACCTTCGAGGCGTCCCTCACGATCGTGAACATGGACTCCCCCATGAACGCCCCGCCCAGGCTCACGCCGTAAATCCCTCCGGCCAGTTTCCCATCGTAGTAGGCCTCGACCGAATGGGTTTTGCCTAACCGGTGCATCGCCGTGTAGGCCGACACGATTTCCTCGCCGATCCATGTCTCCTCTCGATTCGCGCAGCCCCTCACGACGCCCTCGAAATCGCGATTAATCGCGATTTCAAACTTTTGCTGGTTAATCGTCCGGCTCAATCGCCGAGGGATGTGAAATCGTTCCAGCTCGATGATCGTGCGGAGGTCGGGCGAGTACCAATGAATCCGCCCGTCCTCGTCCGCCATCGGAAAGATGCCCTGACGGTAGGCTTCTTCAAGCAGTTCGGGTGGAATCGTTTGGGACATCCATCACGCCGCCTTCAGCGCGCCGATCAGCTCCAGAACGGCCTTCTTGCCGTCGTGGAAGAACATCAGGGTGTTCTCGGCCGCGAAGAGCGGGTTGGGAATCCCGGCGAAACCCGGACTCAAGCTGCGTTTGACCACGATGACCGTCTTGGCCTTGTCCACGTTTAAGATCGGCATGCCGGCGATGGGGCTCTTCGGATCGGTTCGCGCGACGGGATTTACGACATCGTTCGCGCCGATCACGATCGCGACGTCGGTCTGCTCAAAGGTGGAATTGATCTCGTCCATTTCCTTGAGCTTGTCGTAAGGAATGTCGGCCTCGGCCAGCAGTACATTCATGTGACCGGGCATCCGTCCGGCCACCGGGTGGATGGCGAACTCGACCTCCACGCCGCGCTCCTCGAGAAGGCTCGCCAGGTCGCGAACGGCATGCTGGGCCTGGGAGACGGCCATGCCGTATCCCGGAACGATCACGACGCGCCGCGCGGCATCGAGGACCATGGCGACATCCTCGGCCGTCGCGGACTTGACCTTGCCCCCGTAGACCTGGTCGGCCGTCGGGCCGGCGGCCGGCATCGCGCCCATCCCGCCGAACAAGACGTTGGCCAGCGACCGGTTCATCGCCTTGCACATGATCTGCGAGAGGATGATTCCGGAGGCGCCGACCAGCGAGCCGGTGATGATCAGTCCGTTGTTGTTCAGAACGAAACCGGTCGCCGCGCCGGCCAGACCGGAATAAGAGTTCAACAGCGCGATCGCGACCGGCATGTCGGCGCCGCCGATCGGTGTCACCACGTAAATCCCCAGCACCGAGGCCGCAACGACCAGAAGCCAATAAGCGTGCGTGGCGGTCGGGTCCGCGACGATCCAGACGCCGAGCAGAAGTGAGATCAGTAGCAGCGCGGCATTCAAGAATTGCTGACCGGAGAAACGGCCGAACCGATCCGAGATCAAATCTTGCAGCTTGGCAAAGGCCACGAGGCTGCCCCAGAACGTGACCGCGCCGATGATTCCGGAGGCGACCGTCGCCACCGTGAGCTGGAGGTTGGGATCCTTCGCGTCGATCAGTGCCGCGCCGGCCACCAAAATCGAGGCGCCGCCGCCGAAGCCGTTCAGCAGCGCGACCATCTGCGGCATCGCCGTCATCCGGACCTTCAACGCGAGCAGCATGCCGATGATCGAGCCGACGAGCAGTCCGGCGAAGATGATGAGATAGCCGTTTACTCCGGCCGCGATGATGCCCCGGTCCAGGAGGGTGGCGACAATGGCGATCAGCATCCCGATCGCGCCGAGGAAATTCCCTCGAACGGCCGTTCGTGGATGCGCCAACTCGATCAGCCCGAGGATGAACAGGATAGAAGCGATCAGGTATGAAATATTGATCAGGGCGTTTTGCAAGGGTTACTCCTTTCGCTTGAACATGCCGAGCATTCGGTGGGTCACGACGAATCCGCCGACCACGTTGATCATGGCCAAGACGACCGCGATGAAACCCAGGATCGTCGTAAACGTGTTAGGGGTTGCCACTGAAATCATCGCCCCGACGACCGTAATGCCCGAGATCGCGTTCGATCCGGACATCAGCGGCGTATGAAGCAGCGGAGGCACTTTATTGATCACCTCAAACCCCACGAAGATCGCAAGCACAAAAATCGTCAACGATGAAATGAAGAGGTCCATCCGGCATTTATCCTTTCTGCTTTTCAGTGGATTCGGTTTTCGCGAGGCCGAGGAGTTCGCGGATCTGCGGATGAACCACATCTCCCCCGCGGGTTACCATCGTTTCGCGTATGATCTCGTCCTCCGGGTTGAACCCAAGCCGGCCTTCCTTGATTATGCTGAGGAGGAATGTGGCGATGTTCTTGGCGTACATCTGGCTGGCGTGGTAGGGAACGGTCGAGGCGAGGTTGACGGCCCCGATCAGGGTCACGCCGTGGGCCGTGACGGTCTGGCCCGGCTTCGTCAACTCGCAGTTTCCGCCGCTCTCGGCGGCGAGGTCCAGGATGACCGAGCCCGGCGCCATGCCCTCGACCATTTTGGACGTGATCAGGACCGGCGCCCTTTTGCCCGGGATCGCGGCCGTCGAGATCACCACGTCGCTTTCGGCCACGACGCGGGCCATCATCTCGCGCTGCCGCTGGTAAAACGCCTCGTCCATGGCCTTCGCATAGCCGCCGGTTCCCTCGGTGCCGGCCGCCTCTAACGGCAGCTCCACGAACTTCGCCCCCACGCTCTTCACCTGCTCCTTGACCGCGGGACGGACGTCATAAGCCTGGACGACCGCCCCCAACCGCTTCGCCGTCGCAATCGCCTGCAGCCCGGCCACGCCCGCGCCGATGACGAAGACACGGGCCGGGGCGACCGTGCCGGCCGCCGTCATCAGCATCGGAAACATCCGTGGAAGCGCCTCGGCCGCGAGCAGCACGGCCTTGTAGCCGGCCACCGTGGCCATCGAGGAAAGCGCGTCCATGCTTTGGGCACGGGTGATCCGCGGCATGAGTTCCATGGACAGCGCGACCACGCCCCGTTCGGCCATTTCACGCGCCGCCTTCGGCGCCGAGAGCGGCTCGAGGAAACCGATCACGATCTGGTCGCGTCGCATCAGATCCAGATCGGCGTGGCCGGCCTCCGGGTTGGCCCCATAGGCGCGCACCTGAAGAATGACATCGGCCGAACCGAAAACCTCGGCGCGTCGGGCCGCGATCTTCGCGCCCTTTTCCTGGTAGGCGGCGTCCGGAAAACCGGCGGCTGTTCCGGCACCCGTTTCGATTAAAACATCCAATTTCGCCTTGGTGAGCGAAGGGATGCTGGCCGGGATCAGCGCAACGCGCCGTTCGCCCGGAAACGTTTCTTTGGGAACTCCAATGATCATAAAAAGTCCTCGCGGTTGGTGTCGAACGCGTTTGGCGTCCGCATACTCTACCAGTCTTAAACGGCCGACGTCAATGGGTGAAAGGAAAAATTTTTTAGCGGGACGCGGATCCATCTTGACAGAACCGGATTTAAAAAGATACTATAATGAGTGATTGCTCACTCATGTTGGATTGACCGTCATGCCTCGGCCCGTCGTTGATAAAAAGAACCTCATCCTAAAGGCCGCCATCAAGGTCTTCGCCCGCCGCGGCTTTTCCCGCGCGCGGACGGCCGTAATCGCGCGCGAGGCCCGTGTGGCCGAGGGCACGATCTACAACTACTTCAAGAGCAAAGACGATCTGATCCTCACCATTTTTGAGCAGACCTGGCGCGACATGATTCGGGCCTTGCGGGCGGTTCTCCAACCTATTCACGATCCGATTCAGAAAATGACCCTGGTGCTGACGACCGTGATCGACCTGTTCGAGTCCGACCCCCAGTTGGCTGAAGTTTTTCTAGTGGAGCTTCGGCAGAGCGGAAAATGTTTCTCCAGCCAGCCGATGGCCGTGATCCTTGAGTTTCTGGATCTCCTCGAGGAAATTCTAAAAGAGGGAATCGTGCAGGGGGTCATCCGGAAAGATATCAATACCCGGATCGCCCGCGGCTTTCTGTTCGGTGCGGTGGAGAGTATCCTTCTCGGCTGGCTTTTGCGTCGGACCCATCCGGAACTTTTTGGTAAAGAAAAGCCCTATACGTTGGAAGAGGCGAAAGAGACGTTGACGAAACTGTTTGGAACGGGGTTTTTTGTAAAACCGCCAAACCGGTAGGGGCGGTTCGCGAACCGCCCCTACAGAACCGATGGACAACAAATATGCCCTCGATCGCGCGAAAAAACCTTTTTCATGACCGGATCCGTTTTACGATCACCGTGATCGGGATCACCTTCTCGGTCGTCCTGATCTTTACCACGGTCGGGATCTATCTCGGGTTCATGCAGGATGCCGCCTTCGTTGTGGATTCGATCCCGGCCGATCTCTGGGTCACATCTAAAAATCTCCAGAACTTCAATTTTGCCTGGCCGATTTCCGAGCGCAAGGCGGATCAGATCAAAGGGGTGAAGGGCGTGGCCTACACCGAGAACCTGCTCCATTCGTGGGGCGTGATGAAGCTGTCCAACGGCGGAACGGAACAGGTCGAGATTATCGGATACGATCCACGCGGGCAGCTGGGATTCCCGTGGCGGATGACCTCGGGCCGGCCGACGGATGTTGAGGGAGGCGATTTTGTGATCGTGGATGAATCCTCGGTCAAACGATTGGGCCGGTTGAAGGTGGGGGACATCCGCGAGATCAACGATCACCGGGTCAAGATCGTCGGACTGACCCGGGGTTTAAAATCGATCACGACCGCGCCGTATGTGATCACGTCCTACGACACGGCCGCGATCTTCAATCCCTATTTCCGCGAACCGGTTTTCGTTCTGATCCGGACGGTTCCCGGGGAGGCGGTCGAGACGGTCGCGCAACGGATCCGAGACCACGTCAAGGATGTGGATGTCTATAGCCGGGCCGGTTTATCCGCCAAGACCCGATGGTACTGGACCGTCGCGACCGGCATGGGCATGGGATTCCTGATGACGGCCTTCGTCGGGTTTGTCGTCGGGATGGTGGTCGTCAGCCAGACGATCTACTCCTCCACCATCGAGCATATCCGCGAATTCGGGACGCTCAAGGCGATCGGGGCGACGAACTGGACGATCGACAAGATTATTCTTGAGCAGGCCGCCTTAAATGCCGTCATTGGTTTCGGCGTCGGGCTCGTTCTCGTGCTGCTGATCAAGAAGGGCTACGATGCGCTGGGGATCGCAATGCTTATTCCGCAGACGCTGATGGGAATCGTGTTTATCGTCACGCTGGCGATGTGCCTTTCGGCCTCGATCATTTCGATCCGGAAGGTAAGGACACTGGATCCCGTGATGGTGTTCCGGGCATGAGCGAGAATCTTTTGGAGGCCCGAGGGCTTCGCAAAGTCTATGAGGAAGGGCCGGTAACCGTTGAGGCGGTTCGCGACGTGTCGCTGAAGGTTCTTGCCGGCGAGAGTGTGGCCATCATGGGTCCGTCCGGGTCCGGGAAGACGACGCTGCTCTCGATGATCGGCTGTATCCTCCGGCCGACCCGCGGCGAGGTGATCATCGAGGACCGTCCGGTGCGATGGGAGGAGGACGACCTCTCACGGGTCCGACTGGCCTCCATCGGGTTCGTGTTCCAGAGCTATAATTTGTTTTCGGCCTTGACGGTGCTTGAGAATGTCGAGGTGGCCCTGGACCTGCGGGGGATCAAAGGCTCCCCGGCGCGGCGGCGGGCGCGGGAAATGCTCGAGGCCGTGGGGCTCGGCGACCGTTTGGATTTCCTCCCGCGCGATCTTTCCGGCGGCCAGAAGCAACGCGTTTCGATCGCGCGCGCGCTTGTGAACCGTCCGCCGCTGATCCTGGCGGATGAACCGACCGGAAATCTCGATTCGAAAACGGGCCACGCCGTCATCGAGCTGCTGCGCGATCTCGTGGTGAAAGAACGCCGATCCGTCGTGGTGGTCACGCACGACACGCGCATGATGGATCTTGTCCACCGCGTCTATCATTTGGAAGATGGAGTTCTGGTATCATGAAGCGCGTCATCGGACTGGCGGTGTTTGTTTTAGCGGCGGGGCTGATCGTGCTCGGCGTGCGGGCGCTCCGCGGCCCGGCCGAGGCGGGGCGAACGGCGACGGTCGTCTACGGCGACATCCTGGACCGGATTGCGGCCCGCGGAAAGGTCGAGGCCAAGACGACCGTGGATCTGGCCGGCAAGGTTGACGGTCGGATCCAAACCATTGCGGCCGAGGAGGGCGAGAAGATCAAGCGGGGTCAGGTCGTGATCACGCTGGACGACGACTATGCCAAGGCCGCCGTCTCCCAGGCCCGGGCCGAATTAAAAGACGCGGAACTCAACTATGCACGCAGCCGACGGCTCCTCGAGTCCAAGGCGGTTTCAACGGCCGAGTTCGACGAGGCCGCCGTGAAACGGGATCTGGCCCGGGCTCATCTTGAAATGGCCGACGCCCTGTTAAACGACATGCATATCGCCTCACCGATTTCGGGCAAGGTGATTACGAAATACCGGGAAGCCGGCGAATCGATCAAGGCCGGCGTTCCCATCCTGACCGTCGCCGATGCTTCGGTTGTCCGGGTTCGGGCCGAGATTGATGAAGACGACATCGGCCGGCTGGCTCTCGGGCAGTCGGCGGCGATCACCTCGGACGCTTATCCCGGCCGTGTCTTCACCGGAAAGGTGATCGAGATCGGCGAGCGGGTCGGCAAACGGGCGATCAAGTTGGAGGACCCTTCGAAGATCACGGACACAAAGGTCCTCGAAGCGAAAATCGAGTTGCCCGAGGCGGTCAAAGCCGATTTGAAACTGGGGATGACGGTGGATCTGAAAATCGAGGTGATCCGGCGCGACCATGTCTTGAAGCTCCCGCGTCGTGCGATCCGACAGGATGCAGAGGGTTACTATGTCGCGGTGGTGAAAAACGACCGATGGGAAGTCCGCCGTGTGGCGCCGGGGGCGCAGGACCGGTGGGATGTCGAGATCCTTCAAGGACTCAAAGAGCGGGAAAAGGTGGTGATGCCATGAACAATCAGGTAACGGGGTTTGGATGGGCGGGATTGGTCCTCATCATTTTTTCGTTTTTGTTTTTGTCCGGGCCGGCGCTGCGGGCCCAGCCGTCGGCGCAGGACACGGCCCGACCGATCTCCCTGGACGACGCGAAGCGGATGGCGTTGGAGCGGAACCTGGGACTTAAATCGGCACGGGCCGAGGTGTTGAGCGCGAGGGCGTCTACCGAAAGCCGGCGGGCCGACTTCTTCCCGAAGCTTTCGGCCGAGGCGCGGTACAGCCGCGCGGGAGATCTGCAGCGGATCCGGATTCCGGCGGGATCCTTTAATGCGTCTCCGCCTCTTCCGCCCGCCGATGCGGATGTGACGACCGGCGCGCTGGCCAACTATAACCTTCGACTGACGCTGGAGCAGCCGTTGTTCGCGGGCGGGGCGATTTATTATTCGTACGAGGCGGAGAAATTGGGATATACATCTTCGGATTTCAGTTTTCAACAGGCGGTTCAGGATCTTCTCCTTCGCGTGGAACTGGCCTACTGGGATATCTTGAAGACGGAACGGTTGGAGGAGGTGGCCGGACAGCAGGTGTCGGACCTCAAGGAGCATCTCCGCGTGGTCAAGGCCTCGTACAACGCGGGGAGCGTTCCTTATAATGAGGTCTTAAAGACCCTGGTGAATTTAGCCGAGGCCGAGCAGCGGTTCCTCACGGCGCGGAACAATGCCGGACTGGCCAAGATGGCCATGAACAACCTTTTGCGTCGGGATCTCGCCGCGCCGATGACGGCGGCCGATCCGAAGGGGGACGAGGCGACCCAACTGCCGTCCTATGACGAGGCCGTGAAGGCCGCTCGGGATCATCGGATGGAGCTGGCGGCCGGGCAGACCCGGGTTCAAACGATGCAGGTTCATCAACACCTGGCCGAGAGCGATTACTATCCGAAATTGAGCGCCGTCGTCAATTATACCCGCGCGAAAGAGACCACGGCCGTGATTCCCGAGAACTGGGAGGTCCTGGGCATCCTCCGTTGGACCTTCTGGGAATGGGGAAAAACCGGCCGGGAGGTCGAGCGGACACGGGTCCGACTCCGTCAGAGCGAGGACGACCTTCAGTCGCTGGAAGACCGCATCGCGCTGGAGGTTCGTGAACAACACCTCCGCGCGGCGGAGGCCCGGGAAAAGATCGCGGTGGCCCGGGCCGCGATCGAGCAGGCCGAGGAAAATTACCGGATTACGGAAGAGCGGTTCAAGGCCGGCGTGACGACCAACACCGAGGTCCTGGATGCCGAGAGCCTCCTCATCTCGGCGCGCGCGAATCACACCAATGCGGTTTACGACTTCAAGGCCGCAACGGCCCGACTGCATCGGGCGATGGGATTGCCGGCGGCTTCAACCATCAGCACGGAAGGGGAGCGGAGGCCATGAAAAAGCGCGTTGCCGTCGGCGCGGCGATCGTCGTCCTTTTGGGAGTGATCGCGGCGGTTCGATATTTCAATCATCGTGTGAATGGGGGTCGCATCATGGCCAGCGGGACGATCGAGGCGACCGAGGTGGCTGTCGAGTCCAAGGTCACCGGCCGCATCGAGCAAATCCGGGCGGACGAGGGAGACCATGTGACGGAAGGCCAATTGTTGGTCCAGATCGAGACGCGGGAGATCGAGGCTCAGGTTCGAGGAGCGGAGGCCCAGGTGGAGGCCGCACGCGCCAACCTGGCGAACCTCGAAGCCGGGTCGCGTGAACAGGAGATCAAAAAAGCCGAGGCTTCTCTCCAAGAGGCGAATGCGAATCTGGAAAAGACCCGGACCGATCGGGACCGACTGGAAAAACTGCACAACGACAAGGTCGTCTCGGATCAGGAATGGGAGCGGGCCAAAACGGCAAACGACGTGGCGGTCGCCAAACAGCGCGAGGCCAAAGAACATCTTGATCTCTTAAAGGCCGGGACGCGCCGGCAGGTGATTGAAGCAGCCCGCGGGGAACTCCGTCGGGCCCAGGCCGCGCTGGAGCTGGTGCAGGTCCAGCGCGACAACACCCGCCTGACGGCTCCGCTCGCGGCCACGGTGCTTTTGAGAAACCGCGAGCCCGGGGAACTCGCGACATCCGGGACGCCGATCCTCACGCTGGGCGATCTGGATCATCTCTGGGTCTCGATCTATCTGAAGGAGACGGACCTGGGACGGGTCAAGCTGGGCGGCGAGGGCCGGGTCGCGGTGGATAGTTTTCCGGGGAAATCCTATCGGGGGAAGGTGACGCATATTTCGAACAAGGCCGAGTTCACGCCCAAGACGATCCAGACGAAAGAAGAGCGGGTGAAGCTGGTGTTCGAGGTGAAGGTCGCGATCGAGAATCAGAACGGGGAGCTCAAACCCGGCATGCCTGCGGACGTGGAGTTGTCGGTTCAGGAGGAAAAACGATGAACGCCATTGAGGCCGACCGCTTGGTTAAACGGTTCGGAAAGGTCACGGCCGTGGACGACGTCAGTTTTCAGATCGAAAAGGGCGAGATCTTCGGCTTCCTCGGCCCGAACGGCTCGGGCAAATCCACCACGATCCGGATGCTCTGCGGGATACTGCTCCCCACTTCGGGGACCGCAAAGATCATGGGCTGCGATGTCAATGCCGAAATCGATCGCGTCAAGCCGCTCATCGGATACATGTCCCAGAGTTTCGGGCTGTACTCCGATCTGACGGTGGAAGAGAACCTCTGGTTCTATTCGAGGCTGTACCTTCCGGCCCGAACGGCGGGGGAGAAGTCCGAAGAGACGATCGCCTCGCTCGGGTTCGAACCGTACCGGACGACGCTGGCGGCGCAGCTCTCCGGCGGGTGGCGGCAGCGGCTCGCGCTGGGCTGCGCGCTGGTCCACGACCCCGATGTGGTTTTCCTGGATGAACCCACGGCCGGGATCGATCCGGTCTCCCGACGGACGATGTGGGACTATTTTTACGGCCTTGCCGAGAGGGAAAAGACGCTGTTCGTCACGACGCATTACATGGAGGAGGCCGAACGCTGCCACCGGATCGGCTTCATCTGGAACGGCCGGCTCGCCGCGCTGGACAGCCCCTACCGCATCCGGACCGGATTCAATGCCCATGAAATTGTGACGATACAGACCGTCCGGCTCAACGAGGCCTTCCGGCGGATTCGGCTGCTTCCCGGGATCATCGACGTCAATATCTATGGAGAGGAAATCCATGTTGCTGTGCCGCGGGCGGAGGAGGCGATCCCGCGCCTTCGCGCGGTCATGGAGGCGGCCGGACTTTCGGTGGAGCGGCTGGAGCGGATCCAGCCATCCATCGAGGATGTTTTTGTGTCGTTATCCAAAATAATGTAGGGGAGTGGAACCGAATGGGCCGATTATGGGCGATCATGATCAAGGAATTTATCGAGATCCGGCGGGACCCTCGAACGCTGGGACTCATCGTCCTGATGCCGATCCTTCTTCTGATCCTGTTCGGGTTTGCAATCAATCTGGACATCCGGCAGATTCCCACGGCGGTCTGCGACCGCGACCGCACGCCCGAGTCGCGCGCACTGGCCGAGGGGGTTTTTAGTTCCGGTTATTTTATGCCGGTTGAGGCGGAGGCCTGCGGACGGGAGGCCGAGCTGCTGGACCGGGGATCGGCGAAAGTTTATCTCGAGATCCCGCCCGGCTTCGGGGACCGGATCGCCTCCGGAATCCTCTCGCCGATCCAGATCCTTCTCGACGGCTCGGACAACAACACCGCCAGCGTCGCTTCCGGCTATGTGGAACAGGTCCTTCATGACTATTCGATCGGTTATTCGTCGCATCCGCGCGGCGCCGCAGTCCCGAAAGCGCTCGAGATCAAAAGCCGGGTCTGGTTCAACCCGGACTTCAACAGCACCATCTTCATCACGCCCGGGATCGTCGGGCTGCTGATCATGATCATCGGCGTCGCCCTTCCGGCGATGGCGGTGGTGAGGGAACGGGAGCTCGGGAACCTGGAGGTCCTTCTGTCCAGTCCGGTTCGGCCGTGGGAGGTGATCCTCGGGAAGATGCTCCCGTACGGGATCATCAGCCTCGTCGTGGTCGTTCTGATCGTGCTGACCGGCGTGGCGGTGTTTCAAGTCCCCTTTCGCGGGAGCGCCATCCAGTTGATGGGACAGACGCTGGTCTTCCTGCTGGCCACGCTGGGGATGGGCCTTCTGATCTCGACGATCGCCAAGACGCGCGCGGTGGCCTATTTCATCAGCCTGTTGACGACACTGCTCCCGACCTTCATCCTGTCCGGATTTATCTTTCCGGTCGAAAGCATGCCGCTGCCGCTTCAAGGCGTGAGCTTTCTGATTCCGTCCACCCATTTTTTGATCATCCTACGGGCTATTCTCTTAAAGGGGGTCGGGGCCGAGACGGTCTGGCCGCATACGCTGATCCTTCTGGGTTTTGCCTTGGTCGTAATCACGATCAGCATTCGGCGGTTCCGGGCCCAGATGACATGAGGGCGAGATGATTCAACGGATGCTCACGATGGCCTGGAAAGAGGCCAAACAACTTCAGCGGGATCCCCGGCTGTTCCCGATCCTGTTCATCGCGCCGATCGTCCAACTGACCCTTCTCGGGTATGGGGCGACCTTCGATCTCAAAAATCTCGAGATTGCGGTTTGGGATCAGAACCGTACGGCCGAAAGCCGAAACTATATCCGGGCTTTCACACCGACCGAGTATTTCATCGTGAAGGCGTATGTAAAGGATTACAACGAGGGGATAGCCCGGATCGACCGGGGCAAGGCGGTCGTCCTGTTTGTCATTCCACCGGACTTCGGCCAGCGGCTCAAGGGCGGGAGGCCGGTCACGGTCCAGGCGATCATGGACGGTAGTAATTCAAATACGGCACTGATCGGGTTGAACTACATCAACCGGATTACGGAGGCATTTTCGTCCAAGGTTCGTCTGGAACCTGTCGAGGCACGATCGGGAGTGGATAGCCGTTTAAGGATCTGGTACAACCCGGAGCTGTTGAGCAAAAACTATATGATCCCGGGCGTCATGGCCGTGCTCCTGATCGTGATCACGAGCATGATGACGGCGCTGGGGATCGTGAAGGAAAAAGAGATCGGGACGATTGAACAATTGATCGTCACGCCGCTTCGGCGGTCGGAGTTGATGATCGGGAAGCTGCTGCCCTTCGTCGTGATCGGGTTCATCGATATCGGCGTCGTTCTGCTGTTCGGGATCTTTTGGTTTAATGTCCCGGTGCGTGGGAGCGTTTTGCTCCTGTTTGCGCTGGCGGCCGTCTATATCCTGACGACGCTGGGTCTGGGCCTGTTCGTCTCGACGATCTCCAAAACGCAGAACCAGGCCCAGATCACCACCTTCTTCATCATGTTTCCGATGATGATCCTGTCCGGCTTCGCCTTTCCGATCGCCAACATGCCGGTCTTCTTCCAAGACCTCTCCTATCTTTCCCCGGTGCGGTATTTCCTCGTCATCATCCGCGGGATCTTCTTAAAAGGAAGCGGGATCGACGTGCTCTGGCCGCAGGTGGTTCCCCTGGCCCTTCTCGCCGTCGTCATCTTTTCGATGAGCGTGCTCCGTTTCCGCAGGACGCTGGGGTGAGAAGCAATTAGGCATAAGCCGTCAGGCATTTCACGACATCATTGTTAAGCAGCGGCTCAAAAGCTAAGAAGAAAACATTTTCTTCTTATGACGGAAAAGTTTACACTTCCAGGAAGTGGTAAAAGTGTGATCTATTTAAAATCAATGTGTTATGTTAATAGCAAGGATATTGCATTTTATATTATGCGTTGGGCTCAAAACAGAGGAAATATGACGCTTAATGAAAAACACCAAAATGGGAAGGCAATCGTGAAAAATTGTTCATTTATCAAAGAAGCTTAGCCTTTGGCTTTCATCAGAAAGGGGGTAACAACAAAGGAGAGTGATTTGCTCAATGTGGACGATTATTGAGATTAAAAAAATGAAAGGAGACCAGACAAATGCAAACCAGTAGAGAGAGTATGAGAATGGGCTGGATCGTGAAGGGACTCGTAGCAACCTTTCTTGTTGCGTCCGGAACGGTACTGTCACCGGTCCCCGGCTTGGTGTTCGCCGATTCGATCTCACCCAGTACGTTTTCAGCGACCGGACCGACGGGATTTACCACGAGTGTGAATAAGACCGTGACGGTGAATGCCGGAACGCCCACGACCTCCAAGGTCGATGTCTTTTTCCTCTCTGACACGACCGGGAGTATGGGCCCGTCGATTGCAGCAGTCCAAGCCGCCGCAAGCACGATTCTAACGACCACGGCTGGGCTGGGCGATGTGCGATTTGGGGTGGGCGAATATAAGGACGGGCCGATTAACACGGGCAGTTTCGATCCCTATGAGTATCGGCTAAACTCGAACATCAGCACCGGCGGGACCGCTGCTGCGAACCAGGCTGCTGCTATTGCGGGGATTGGGTTGTGGGCTGCAAGCGGAGGCGGAGACACCCCCGAATCGAATCTCGTTGGTCTTCAGCAAGCGGCCACTACCACTGCATGGCGCTCTGGCTCAGCACGGATTCTGGTCTGGTTCGGCGATAACCCGGGACACGATCCATCCATAACGGCCACTCCGACTACCGAGGCCGGCGCCATTGCGGCTCTCAATGCTAATAACGTCAAGGTTGAAGGGATCAGCCTCACCAGCGGCGGAGGCCTCGACGCTGCTTGCGGAGGCGCCGATTGCTTGGCCGGCCAAGGGACCCGGATCACAACCGCGACGGGAGGTACGCTGTTCACTGGCGTCTCGACCGCCGGGGTTGTGGCTGCCATTAATGCCGCGATCACCACGGCGTTTGCGACCTATAGCTCGGTCTGCCTGGCTACCGACGGAACCAATGTACCCAACGTTGCCGTCTCGATAACCCCGTGTTTTACCGGTGCGTTTGATCGGTCCGTCGATCGGACCTTTGGTTTCACTGTGGGCTTCCACGACCTGGTGCCGGGTGACCATTCGTTCGTCATTAACGCGCTCGTGGATGGCGGCACCGTGGCGACGGAACATGACAGGATCGTTTCCACTTCGGCAGTGCCGGAACCGGGAAGCCTGTTGTTAGGGATGGGGTTGATTACTTTGGCGGTCTACAGCCGGAGGAAATACAGCAGCAACTAAACCGTTCCTTTGCGGTTTTGCAGTGAAGAAGGCAGATCGATGTGTCTCCAATCCACCGATCTGCCTTCTTTTTTTTATTGATGGAACGGCTCCGGCACTGTATAATGCAGCCATGAAAGATGGGCTGATATCTAAAGTCTAACCATAGGAAGATTTCATGCTTCAGAAGGATCCTCTACGCGTCGCTGTTTTAGCCATCGTCATGATGGTTCTGGTTCTAATCCCTGCCGTCTCTTCCGCTACCTCCATAACTTCAGAGACACCTCAGCGGCCGGCCTTCGATTTCGATATGGAAGAAACCCTGTCGCCTCAGTCTGATACCACGCTCCTTCAGGCCCTCGATCAGGTGAACTCCGGGAAATACGAAGCAGCCATCGACATAGTACGGAAGTTCCTGAAGGACAACCCCCGGTCCGCCTCCGCCTATGAATTACTCGGAGCCGCCCAGGTGCTCAAGGGAGACGTCGATGAGGGACTCGGCGCGCTCCAGCAGGCCGTCCAGATCGCTCCCCGGCAGAGCACCGCCATCACAAAGATTGGAGACGTCTACCTATCCCGCGGCGAGGACAAAAAAGCGAAGGACGAGTTTCTCAAGGCC
Organism: Nitrospirota bacterium; assembly: GCA_016201865.1. GTDB lineage: Bacteria > Nitrospirota > Nitrospiria > JACQBZ01 > JACQBZ01 > JACQCA01. The sequence continues at coordinate 17,300 of JACQCA010000093.1, read as the reverse complement.
GTCCAGATCAATCCGAACAACAGTCGAGCGTACCAGAGACTCGGTATCCTGTATGAACGAGAGGACAATCTCGCGCAGGCCGTGGACTATTACGAAAAGGGGTTGACGGGAACGCCGGCCGGCTACCTGGGAATCAAGGTCAATCTTGCCGGTCTTTACAACATGGCGGGGCAATTTGAGAAGAGCATCGCATTACTGCAGGGGCCGGTCCGTGAAGACATCCAAGACGTCCAGGCGCATCTCATCTTGGGGAGCGCTTATCTCGGCACAAAGAAGATGGATCAGGCTCTCCATGAGTACCGGATTGCCGAGCGACTGGAGCCCGGGAACGAGCAGGCCCCCCTGGCACTCGGCATCGCCTACCGAGAACAAGGCGACTATGCGGCCTCTCTCAAGGAACTGGAGAAGGTTCTTAAAATCAAACCCTCCTGGTCTGCCGGATTTTATCAAATAGGAGAGACCTACTTTGCGATGGGACAGTATGACCCTGCTTTAGCAAACTATCAAAAGGCTCAGGCAGTCAGCCGCAATCCCGAATTGATCAATGAAAGAATTGCTGACGTCTATGTGAAGCAACACAAATATTCGGAGGCCATCGCGCTCTACAAAGACCTCCTGCAGATCAAAAAAGCTCCGGGCATGGACATTTACGATCAACTTGCGTCCGCCTACCAGATGAATGACCAGTTCGATTTAGCGGAAAAGACTTACAAAGAGATGGTCCAGAAGTTTCCAAGCACTCCCTATCCGGTCTACCGCTTGGGTGTCTTTTATGGGTACATCAAAAAGTATGATCAGGCAATCGGCGAATTGAAAAAAGCCTTTAAAAAATCACCTGAGGATCCGGCGATTCTCAAGGCGCTGAGCGTGGCCTACAATCAAAAGGGCGACCGTGGCAAGTCGATCGAGATGGCACAGCGGCTCCTTAAAACCAAGCCTGACAGCATCCCGGATAAATTCTATCTTGCAGCCCTGACGCAAGACGCGCAACACGACAAGGACGCCATCAAACTGTATCGAGAGATTCTCGCCCAAGATCCGAACCACGTTCTGTCTTTGAACAATCTTGCGGCGATGCTGTCTGAATCAGGACAACAAGAGGAAGCCTTGAAATTGTCCCAGAAGGCTTTATCGCTCGTTCCAGACAATGTCATGGTTCAAGACACGTTTGGCTGGATTTTGTTCAAACAGAGCAAAAATCAAGAAGCCCTTACGGTGCTGAAAAAATCCGCCTCGTTGTCCCCTGACAGCCCCGTCATCCTGTATCACCTGGGGGCCGTCTACCATGCGATCGGCGACAGTCAGGCAGCCAGGGAACATATCAAGAAAGCCTTGGCCCTCTCTAACGACTTTAAAGGAGCGGATGACGCCAGAAAGCTGTTCAAGCGCATGGGGGACAAGGACCCCTTAAAACACCCCTGACAACCTACAGCAACGTTTGGATTCAGGCCAGGCGATGATTGACGCATCGTAGGCGCTGGTACAGTTCAATATGATCCATTTTAGAAGTTTAGGGCTCGGTCTATCTCAACTTATAAACCCACTTCGCCACCCGGGCGCGTTTGACGAGGTCGTTGTCCGGAATGTACGGCTTGATGTCGATCACGGGGGTACCATCGATCGCATCGAGTCCTTTGACCGTGAGGCGCGTTCCGCGTCGTTTTAATAACCGGCAGATCGTAAGGGCAATCGGATTCGGCCGATGGGGCGAGCGGGTCGAAAACATCCCGACCAGCGGAAGGTCCAACCGGCGCCGGGGATGAACGAGCGGAGCTACGCCCTGTGCGCGGGAGAGATGGAACAGTACGATGATATGAGAGAAGTCTTCAAGGCCTTTCAGTCCCCTGGCCCATTTCCGATCAATCCGAATCTCGGAGACGAGCTTGTCCCAGTCCCGCCACCCTGGTTCACTCTGTTGACAACGGACGATGCCGATGGGACGGAAGACGATCTGCTTGTTCTTGGGATGGCGGTCTGAGTATCCGGCGGTCTTCATGACTTGTACCCGAAGCGCCGAAGCAGATCTTTCCGGGCGGCGACATCTTTGTCCTTCTCGATCCCTTTGGACATAAAGCCATCCACCACGCCCATGATCCCGCGGCCCTGTTCCGTCTCGGCCAGGACCACCTCGACCGGGTTCGCGCTCGCGCAGTAGATCGAACAGACCTCCTGGACCGACTTGATGGCGTTGAGTACGTTAATCGGGAAAACGTCCCGCAGAAAGATGATAAAGACATGGCCGGCGGATAAAGCGAACGCGTTTTTCTTCGCCAGCTCGACCAGACCCGGATCCGTCCCGCTGGCGCGAACGAGACACGGTCCGGACGATTCGCAGAAGGCCAGGCCGAACTTGATTCCGGGCACGGCCGAAACCAACGTTTCATGCAGATCCTCGACCGTCTTGATGAAATGGGCCTGGCCCAGGATGAAATTGAGTTCTTCCGGCTTTTCGATCTTGACCGTTTTAAATTCCATCGTCACCCTCCCTTCCCGTTTTTCTCAACCGAACCCGTCGGGCGTCCGCGCGACGGTCAGCACACAGACCCTCTCAGCCCCGGCCCGTTTCAAGGCCCGCGCGCAGTCGTTCACGGTCGCGCCGGTCGTGAGAACGTCATCGATCAGGACGATCCGCCGTCCCTCGATCCGTTCGGGACGCTTCGGGACAAAAGCACGGCGGACGTTGCGTCGGCGGTCTTCATGAGAAAGCCCGATCTGAGGCGGCGTCTCGCGAACCCGTTCAAGACCGTCCGGAATCACCGGCAGGCCCGACTCGGCCTTCACGGAATCGCACAAAAGAAGCGCCTGATTGAACTCCCGCTCACGCAGACGGGACGGATGAAGAGGGACCGGCACAAGACCGTCCGCTTTCGGAAGCCGCTCCATCGCATGGAGGAGCAGGGCTCCCAACGGCCGGGCCAGAACTGTTTTGCCGCGGTATTTAAAAAGATGGATCGCTTCGGCCAGCACGCCTTCGTACCATCCTGCCGCGACGGCGCGGTCAAAGTACGGCGATCGTTCGCGGCAGTCGCCGCAGAGATGGCCCGGACTATGCGAGAGCGCCGCCTCCGACGCGAACGGCTTGCCGCAGCAGGGACAGCACGGCCCGTCGATCAGCGAGACGGTGTCCCAGCAGTCACGGCAGAAACAAGGACTCGCCTCGTCGCGTAGATACCGACGGCAGGCATGGCATCGCGCGGGAAGAATAAGACTCAGAAGGGATTGCCAGTGAAAGCCGGTCGCTGTTTTTTCCATAGCGGGTCCTGTCCTTCGGCTCAATCGAGGTCAACCACGAGGCCGTTTGGCACTGAGCCCTGCGGCTCCGGCCACCCGCTATGGATGACCGTTTGCCTAATACGCTACCAAAACGCGAGCTGGGTGCCGGGGGCGAGGTGCTCGGCCCGGAAGCCGCGCGCGCGAAGATGCCGGGCGAATTCCGGACCGCCGTGGACGGTGTATATCTTCGACGGCCGCGCCCGGTCGACGTATTCGTTCAACTCCTCGAAATCGGCATGGTCCGACATCGGGATCGCTTCGTCCGCACCGAAACGGTTTTTGGCCTCCTCATCCATCGCCCAGCCGGTCAGTGCGGCCGTGCGGCGGTTCGAAATCTTCTCGACCATCCGCGTCCGGGCCAGGTAAGGAGGCATTAAGACCACCTTCCCCTGCAGGTTGCCGTTCTCGAAGCGTTCGTAATTTTTGAAGGTCACGCCGCAGGACTCGTACAGCTTGACGACATCCATCGTCTGCTTCGAAAGACAGACGGTGTAGCCCCGGTCGCCGAGGAATTTCAAAACCTCCTGGCTTTTTCCCATCGCATAGGCGAGCAGTATCGGGACCATTTGGTCCTCAAACGCCGATTCAATGAATTCAATCAGCCGCCGCTCGACCTCGTCCGTAGATGGAAAAACATACTGCGGCTTTCCGAAGGTGCATTCCATGATCAATGTGTCGCAGTTCGGGACCTCGGCCAAATCGGCCGTCCGGTTCTGCTTGAGCTTGAAATCTCCGGTGTAGACGATGCGTTGTCCGTTCTGAATTAAAATCTGGGCCGCGCCGAGGATGTGGCCCGACGGCAAAAGTTCAATCGTAAGGCCGTCCACTGAATAAGGTACACGAAACTCAAGCGGAGTGATTTGAGGTTTGGTCCCAAGCCGATGGCGGCAGAGCGACCAGGTGGCCGGGGTCGCGATCACCTGCTGATGTTTTCCGGTATGATCGCCGTGGGCATGGGAGATGAAACCGAGCGGCCGGGCCTTTGTCGAATCCAGCCACAGCTCCGTGCCGACGATCCGGATTCCTTTATTGAGTTCAATCATTGAAGACCCGCGCAACGCTCCGTTAGTGAATTACGGGCCTCATTGTATTCGGATTGCGGAACAATTGCAATGATGGGAAAGGAGGCAATATTCAGAAATCAGCAAACGGCATCTTGATTCCATCCACGCTCACGACTTGCCATTTCATCGTCTCTTTGACCAGTGTGATTCGAATCGGGACGGGTTCCTGCTGACTCCCGATCAGGTAGGATTTCTCTTTCTGGTGGATGCCGATTACATCGAGGTCCGCGCGGACGACGGCGTGGTCCTTTTCGATTTCCAACGCGACGTTCGTAAGCCGAAGCTCAAAACCTTCAAATTGGTCGAAGGCCATCTTCAAAAGCTTTTTGACGGTCATATAGGCAAGCCCGTTCTCGTCCCGGTATTGCAGCGAGACGTGAGACATTGCACGGTCCATCTCTTTCGCCTCAATCGCCGCCTTGCCGTCCGACAGCACCGCACGAATCCGGCGCTCCGGGGAATTCCAGTACATGAATCCGATCACCGATGCTATGGTGACGGTCAATAGCGTACCGATAAGCCATGTTTTTATCTTCATTTAATTTCCCCCCACATGTTATCTGCGGTTTTTTTATTGGTGATCGACCAAGACCTTCAGAAAACCGTCGCTAACGGAATCTACTTTCGTGCCGTCTGAGTACATACAGAATCACCAACCACAGTCCGATCCATAGTATGGTGATGGCATAGACTGCTCCAAACGGGAGATCGACGGCCGGATGGTGGGTTCCCAAATCGCTTGCTGCAAACGGACTGAAAATAACAAGCGGCAATAATATCATAATCATTCCATAGATGATTGCTGCCACGTAGGCCCATTTTTTATAGTGCCATAGGCCGATAGCGGTAAAAATCAATGACCCATTGAACAAGATCCTAAAGATAAACAGAGCGGGACCAATGGAGGCGGCATCCATAAAAGTGGTTATAACACCTTTGAACCCGAGCCCAGTAAAGATCAGCATCAAAAGAACCAGCACCACTGATAGCCCTCTGGATTCTGTTTTTGTAGGGATTGTATTTTTAGGGGTAGGCACTGAGGAGGACTTCGGGGAACGCCCCGACCACTTCGCAAACACCACGCCGCAGTGCGGGCATTCGCTCGCTTCGCTCTGAACCTCACGCTGACAGGCGGGGCAGGATTTCATTCTTAGCAACCTTTCAAGACTAAGCCGTGGCCCACAAGGTGATGTAAAAAAATGATTGAACCGCTCCCATCAAACTCTCATCCCTATTCAATCAAGATAAAACGTGTGCTTCTGAATGACCTTGCCATCCGCATGTTCGATGTCACAGAACCAGCGCGCGAATATCCATCCCTCCCACGCACTAATTCGCGCAGGGGGCGGATTTTTCGGGTCTGTATACCACCCGGCAGGCTGCGAGATAACTCTCAATCCCAGATCTCTGGCCTTGGCCTCAAGCCCTTCGACCGGCCCGCCGATGACGGCTTCGGCGCAAAGGGATTCCGCCTGATGTTTTGCCCACTGGATCTTGAGTGATGGGTAGCTGATTAAGGACACCGGCATTAATAAATAGAACACAGCAGCAAAGGCTGCAGCTTTCATACTTATCCTGTGGAGAATAGAGCCTCCAATGCTCATATTATATAAACCCCAGACCAGACCGGCGATCGGAATCAGGATCAAGAAGGAACTCCCACGAGAATCAAACAGCAATCTGATAAATGAGTTGAGTACTCCTGAAGCAAGAAATCCGAGAGTTCCTGGTAGTATCGCTCCATAGGGGAGGATGTGATATGAATCGGCATAGGAGCCCTTCCCCCTCAAAAATTTGACACACATATGATAAAAACCTGCGAGCATAAAAGTAAGGATAAATACAAGGAGCAATAGACTTCCAAATGACACAAACATCATGAGAAACACTGGAGTGAAAATCTCTATTAGCGGTGGATGTCCGTTTTTCCACAATTCGATCATCACCACGGCATAACCCAGGCTTAAAACTTTGAGGGTAAACCACCGTGCCTGTTTTATGTTTCCGGACTCCTTAACGTCTTTAAAGAATCTTGCGGGATCAGAAAGAACTAAAATGCAAGTGGAGAAGAAACCTCTCTGTTTCTGCGAGGCGGTTGTTGATTTATCCGCAACAGGGCCTTGAGCAAGCGGGTTAACTGCCTTCACCGAAGCATTCCCTTTCCACTTCGCAAACACCACTCCGCAGAAGGGGCATTCGCTCGCTTCGTCTTGAACCTCACGCTGGCAGGCGGGGCAGGGCTTCATCATAATCCTTCTAATAGCCGTCTGAAACGTATTCGACGTTGCTCTTGCAACCGGAAAGATCCAGCCCGGACTTCATGCCGATTCCTCCGGCCTGGACCGTCGCGCCGTAAACCGCCGGGTCGGCTGCGCCGTTTCGGGACGAGGCCACCACCACCGGATTTTGAGGAGATGAACCCTGCGTGCCGTCGACCGAGACGGCATATCGGTAGTAAGAATCGCCCTTCATCAGCCATTCGGATTCGGCCGGAAAGCGGGCGCGAAATAACTTTTCGTCAATCACTTTACCGCCCCCAACCCAATCCATTGCAGCCCTGCAGATCCGTTCCGCTCGGACTGAGGCATCCTCCGTTCGCGCCGGCTTGATATACTTTACATAACCCGGAACGGTGATGGCGAGGAAAATCAGGAAAAACGGGATGGACAATACCATCGGAAGAATCCGTTCCCAGAACCACCGGGAGCCGACCAGGCGTTCCGGCGACTTGTCCGATAGCAGAATGAGGACGAGCAGAACCGCGATCCCGACGGGCGGGCCGAGGAAGGACAGTGTCATCCACCAAAGGCTGCGACGCTTGGCGCTTGCGAACAGGCCGATACCCAGCGCGATCGCAAATGGCCCCAAGAAAATTCCGATTTCCATTCCGGCCCGATGGACCCGGTAGGCGATGATCCAGACGACCAGGCCCGATAGGATCAACGTAGCGGCGATGATCTTGCGCATAGGGTGTTGTCCTTTAATAACTACTCGAAACGTCCTCGACGTTGCTCTTGCAGCCGGAAAGATCCTGTCCGGACTTCCGCCCTTTTCCTCCCGTCTGCACTATTGCACCATAGACACGGCTGTCGTCCGGTCCTTCTTTTGATTCGGCCACGACGACCGGGTTTTGTGGGCCTGAGCCGAATGACCCATCGTTGAAGATCGAATAGCGGTAGTATCGGTCCCCATCGACCATCCAGCCCGACTCGGAGGGATGGCGCTCCCGAAACGGCTTTCCATCATGGCCAACCTGATAGGGATCCGGCGGAAAAGAAGGGCTTCCCTCGGTCTTGCCCTGCGCCGAAATCCAGGAGGCGACCGTTTTACAGATCATCTGGGCGTGAGTAGATGCGTCGGCGGTCCGCGAACGCTTCTTGTACTTAATGTATGGGGGAACGGCGCTCGAGACATACATAAACATGATGAAGAGGACCAGCCCGGAGACCCACAGGGGAGCCCTTGACCGAGCGGGAGGCGTCGTCGCCCGGATCACGTCTGGGAGCCAGAGGAGCAGGCCTAATCCGACAAGCGTTCCGTAGGGCGGAAGGAGTCCCAGCAAACCCCACGCGGCACTGCGTCCCTTGGCCCCCGCATAAGAGGCAAGACCCAGGATGGAAAAAATGACAGCAAACCCTCCTGCTTCCCATGCGTCCATGGCCGCGAAGCCAAGAACGATTCCGATACCAACCACATTAAGACTGGTGACCTTGCGGCGGGTCATCTTTCGCTCAGAGGCTTCGTTTCGGTTCGATTCGGAACGCGGTAAATCAGTTTTTGGGGCCGGACGTTCGGAGGAAGCTTTCCACTTCGCAAACACCACGCCGCAGTGCGGGCATTCTTTTGCTGCATCTTGAACTTCGCGCCGGCATGCCGGGCAGGGCTTCATGAGATTACCTTCCCTTTGAAGTATAGCAGGAATTTCAAAAAACGGCGGGCTTTGTTTGTGTTTTCCGAACCTTTAGAGAGGACCGGATGACTTGAAACGGCTTTAAAACTCGGCCGTGATCCCGATAAAGGGAATCAGGCCGGGTTCCGTCGTGAACTTCTTCTCGGAAAAGTCGTCCGAATAGTCGATCCCGATCGGGTTTCGACGGTTGTAGACATTCCAGATCTCAAGATAGGTCGTCAGGATCCAAGTATCGTAGGCTTTTTTGTATTCCGCGCGCAGATCCAGGCGATGCGACGGCGGCAGTCGCCTCGAATTCACCTCTCCATAGATCGGATCATAGCGGTTATTCACGGGATCAAACGCGCTTCCGATGACGGGGGTGTAGGGCGCGCCGGAGGTAAACCGCCATCGGCCGCCGAGATTCCAGCGTTGGGTGAGCTGGTAACTGCCGACGAGGGTGATCGCCTCTGGACGGTCATAATCCGAGAGCCGCCAGTCTTCTCCCGAATGATTCCGCCGCTTGGAAATGGAATAGGCGTAGGAGAGCCAGCCGAAGAAACGATCCGTCAAACGATGCCGCAGCAGAAGTTCCGCTCCCGTCGCGTATCCCACACCGTCGTTGTCGTACACGACCCCCGGATCATTTGACGTCACGATCAGATGGTCCAACGCCTTATAATAGACCTGGAGGTCCAGATCCACGGCCGGACTAAACCGGCGCTCGTAACCCAGCACATAATGGATAGCCCGGCTGGACCCGATATCCGGCGTGCCGAATCCCTTGATGAATTCGCCATTCCGATCCGGCCATTCATAATAATAGCCGTAGGCCGCCTTGATCCGTTGATCCTCCGTCAGATGCAGCAGCGCGGAAAGCCGCGGGCTGAAGTCCAGCGCGCGGGTCAGCCCGAAATAGTCCGCCCTCCCGCCCAGCGTCAGATCGAGTCGGGACGGAAGGTGCAGCGTATCTTGCAGATAGAGATCGCCTCCGTCGCCGGTGTCGCTGAAATGGGTCTCGATCCGTTCGGCGTTCGTCAGGTTGCAGGCCGGTTCCCCCTCTCGGCAGAAGCGGACAAAGTGCGAATCAATCGAGTACCAGACATGGCCGACCTCGAAGCCCGTCGCCACGGTCTGCGACGGAAGTTCGTAGACGAAATGGCCCTTGAGTCTCACTTGATCCGAGACAAAGTTCAGAAAAATGTCCGGGCCGATGGCGGTCCGCTGAGTATTGTAACTGTTAAACAGCGTCAATGTGGAGGTAAGCTGCGGCGTGAGATACGAACGCAGACTCAAGCCCTGATTGTGAAAATCGATATTGAGATTAAAACTGCTGAGAATCGGGTCGCGGGGATCGGGCTCATTCGTCTCGAAAACGAATCCATCGTGCGAGCCGAAGAAGAGCAGGCTCAGCCGGTGGCGGGCCGATAAGTCGTAGCCGACCTTGGCCTGATAATCGTTGAAGGCCGGAATCACGGTCGTGCCGCTCGGCGTCGGAAGCGGAAGGTACTCGATCAGGCCACGACGGCCGGCCAGGAAAAAGTTCGCGTCGCTCCCGGCCGGACCCTCGACGCGCGCCTCGATGAGGACCGGGCTGACGTTTAGGCGGCTTTCGATCCGATCCTTCCGGCCGTCCCGGCTGGAGATATCCAGTACGGCGCCCATCGCATCTCCGTATCGCGCTGGGAATCCGCCGGCGTAAAAGTCCATCGACTGGACCAGATCGGCGCCGATCGTGCTGATCAAACCGCCGAAATGAAAGGTGAGAAAGACGGGCATCTGATCCAACAAAACAAAATTATCCAACGGGCCCGATCCCCGCGACAGGAAATCCCCCCCGAATCCGCCGGCCGCCGTCACGCCGGGCAGGCTCTGGACCGCCATGATCAGATCCCCGCCGGCGCCGGGGATCTTTCGGACCTCTTCCCGTTGAAGCGTCTGTCGGCCGGGGTCCGGCGGCTTGCGCTCACTCTCGACCACGATCTCTAACATCGAGATCGGCTCCCGCTCAAGATAAAGCGTGACCGTCTGATCCTGTCCTTCGAGAATCCGGATCGGAATCGGCTCCAGCTTCCGATAATTGACGGCCGCGATGATGAGACGGTACTCCCCGGGCGCGAGATTCTGAAACCGAAAGCCCCCGGCCTCGTCGGACAGCACGGTCTCGCCGATCGGCTCCAGAAAAAGATTCGCGCCGGACAGAACCTGCTTCGTTCCCTTCTCCATCACGCGGCCGGACAGCGAGCCGGTCTGGATCTCTTGAGCCGATGCCCAGGAGCAACCCAAAATAAGCACAATCAAAACCGGTGCACGTTTTGTCAAGCGTGTCAATCCTTGAACCGGAACCGGATCGGAATTCGAACGACGACCGCCACCGGCCGGTCGCCCGCGCGGGCCGGCTCGAATCGGGACCGCTCCATCGCGGCCTTCGCGGCCTCATCAAAACCGAAGCCCAATTCCTGAACCACCTCGGCTTTCATGACATCGCCGCTTTCCGAAATCGTCACCTCGACCATCACCGTCCCCTCTTTCTCAAGCCTTCGGGCCAATTCCGGATAGACCGGCTCGACCTTCGTCTTGAAGGTCGGTAGTCGGCTCACCTGAGTTAGCGGCGTGTAGACCGGCGCTTTCGTATCCGACACCGCCGGCTCGGACGGCATCACTGGCGGCACCGTTTCGGTCGGAAGGCCGGCCGATTCAGGCATCGGCGCGGCCGGTTCGGCCGGAACCGATTCCGGCGACGGCGCCGTCGGAAGAACGGTCGTGACCGGCCTCTCCGGTCTCGTCGGCAAAACCTTCGCGGGAGGCAGCGGTTGTAAGCGCTCGACGGCCGGCGGCCGTGTTGCGGTGATGATCTCGATCTCGACCGGGAGACTGACACGACGCGCCGGACCGGAAAGCTGCAGGGCCGTCATGAAAAGCGAGACGTGGAAAAGGGCCGAAAGCAGAAGGCCCATCCCGCCGCGAACGGGGTCCGACCATCGTTCGGTCATTCTTTCTCCACCATGAACGCAAACCGGGTGAGACCGGCCGCGCGGGCCAGATCGATCAGATGAATGACCGCACCGTGCTCCACGCCGCGATCCGCATTGATCACGACCTGGGGCGCGGGACTCTCCTCGGCTTTTTGATGAAACAGTTGCCGAAGCGCTTCTTCGGTCGTGGCCTGATCATTTAGAAACAGCTCCCCGTTCTTCCCCATCGAAACCGTCAGTCGGGTCAGCGGGCTGGGCTCGGCCGTTCTGGCCTTCGGAAGATCCATTCGAAGAGAGGGAGAAAGGATAATCGTTGTCGTGACCATGAAGATGATCAACAGAACAAGCGAGATGTCCACCAGCGGGATGATATTGATCCCGGTGACCAGGTCTTCTTCACCGTCATGGTCTTCCCGAAAAATCATCGCGTTTTCGCTCCGGCGCCGGATGAGCCGGAGGTCGGTTCCGATTTGAGATAGAGAAGAAGGGTCTCGGCGAGACGTTCCAACTGCTGGCGCGTCTGACGGGTACGGCGCTGGAAATAGTTGTACGCGATCACGGCCGGGATCGCGATAAAAAGTCCCATGGCCGTCGCCACAAGCGCCTCCGCAATCCCAAGCATCACGACGCTGGGCCCGCCCGCGCCGGCGATGGAAAGATCATAGAAGGCCTTGATGATGCCGAGCACCGTCCCCAGCAATCCGATGAATGGGGCGTTGTTTCCCAATGTCCCCAAGATCAACAGCCTCTTTTCCATCCGATGCTGTTCCGTCAGAAGGCCGTTCAGGAGATTTTGCCGGATCACGTCCGTGCCCTCATGCCGGGAATAGAGGGCCAATCGCGCGCAGCGGGCTTCGGGGCCCGCGGCTTTTTGGGCGAGGCCGATCGCGTCTTCAATCTTCCCGGTCTGTAGATACGACAGAAGTTTTGGCTGAAAGTCGCCGGGTTTGGGCCGGTTCGCGCGGAAATAGAGCAGCCGCTCCAGGATAATCGCCACCGACAACACGCTCAGGCCGATCAGAAGGTAGAGGATCCAGATTCCCCCGACGAGGCTGAAGGCAAGAAACATCTGCGTGATTTTCATCTCGACTCCCATTGTAGGGGCTCGTGTCGCCCCCTCCATCCGCCTAAGGCGGAATGGAGCCTCCCCCTCCCGCTCGCCTTGCTCGCCGGGAATTTATCATAGGGGCTTGCGTCGCCCAAAGAATACCCGATCCCTGATCGCTTTTGCAATCCCGTTTTCATGGCGGATGCTCTTCTTGCCTGACCGCAGACTTTCTGGTATATTTATTTTCATGACAACGATCCTCCTCTTGACGGTCTCGAACATCTTTATGACGATCGCCTGGTATGGGCATCTCAAGTACAAAGACTCTCTTCTCTGGAAGGCCATCCTGATCAGTTGGCTGATTGCGTTCGTGGAGTACTGTTTCCAGGTCCCGGCCAACCGCATCGGGCATTACCAATTTACGGCCGCGCAGTTGAAAACGATCCAGGAGGTCATCACCTTGGTCGTCTTCTGCATCTTTTCGGTGCTGTATCTGAAAGAAGGCCTGAAATGGAACACCCTTGTCGGGTTTTCGATGATGATCGGCGCCGTCTTCTTCATCTTCAAAGAATGGTAGCCGGCATCGCCCGACCGAGAAGATAAACCATGAAGACACTTCTGCCGCTTCTCCTCCTATCGGGCGCCCTTTTCCCTTCGGCCTCTTCGGCTCAAGAAGCCGTTTCCCCCGAACAGTCATTCATCGAATCCGGAGATCATCACTGGAACCTCCGCGCCGAGCATGCGAAAGGAACGGATGCCGCTCCTCAGGAGGTGGACCGGGCGATCGCGGCATACCGGCAAGCCCTGGCCGCGGCGCCGGAATCGCTCGCCGTCCGTCAGCGGCTGATGCGGGCCTTTTTCTTCAAGGGGGAGTACACGACGGAAGACAAAGCAGAGAAAAAAAGGATTTTTGATGAGGGAAAGAGGATCGGCGAGGAGAGCCTGCAGCGGATCCGGCAGGAGGCCTCACGACGCGCGGGCCGACCGATGGATCAATCCGGCCCGGTCGAGTTGGCGCCGATCTTCAACGATTCTCCCGACGTCATCGCTTGCTTTCTCTGGTCCTCTGCGAACTGGGGGGAATGGGCGCTTGCTTACGGAAAGTTCCAGGCCGTTCGGCAAGGGGCCGCGACCAAGATCCGCGACCTGGCCACGGCCGTCACGTTGATGGATCCGAACTACGCCGAAGGAGGAGGATACCGCGTACTGGGACGGCTCATCATCAGACGCCTTCCATTCCTTTTATCACGGGCTGGGCCTCAACAAAGAAGGCGGTCGAATTTCTCCGGCGCGCAAACCGGGTCGGGCCGCGCAATTCGATCAACCGCCTTTACCTGGCCGAGGCCCTCTGGGATCTGGATCAGGACTCCCGGAAAGAAGCCGTGGCGACGGCCGAAGCGCTCATTCACGACACGCCCCGGCCGGAATTTCTGATCGAGGACCAAGAAGCCCAGGAAGCGGCATCGGACGATCTGGACCGATGGAAGAAGCCATAACAGCTCGGACCTACGGCGCCGCTTTCCAGGATTCGAAATAGGTATGGTCCTATGCGGTGCCGTATTTTGTTTCAACCCGAATCCCGATCTTCTTTAAAAACTCGATCGGCAGAACGCCGCCCGCGCAGACGATGACGGCATCGTTGGGAAGCTCGATCGTCTCTCCCTGTTTTTCCAGGACCACCTTCTCCGGTTGGATTTCCTTGACATTGGAGTTCAGGATCACGCGCAACCGTCCCTTGGCCTCGGCCTCCTTCATCTTAAGCCGGTTTTTATCCTTGACTCTTGAAAAGGCGTCGCCCCGATAGGAGAGCGCCACGGTCGTTCCCGGCTCTGCGGCAATGCTGCAGGCCGCCTCCATCGCGGCGTCGCCGCCGCCCACCACCAAGACGCGTTGACGGCGGTACTGCTCGGGATCAATTAGACGATAAACCACCTTGGGGAGCTCCTCGCCGGACACCTCCAGTTTTCGCGGCGTTCCGCCCCGGCCGACGGTCAACAAAACGGCCCGAGTTTCATACGATCCCAGCGCGGTCTTGACGACGAATCCTCGGTCCGTTTTCTGGATATCCTCCATTCGCTCGTTGTACCGGATCCGGATCCCCGTTTTCTTTTCCACATCGCGCATAAAGTCGAGAAGTTTTTCCTTTCCGATCTCACGGAATTTGATCTTGCCCACCAGCGGAAGCTTGGCCGGCTGGGTCATCACGATTTTTCCGCGGGGAAAGTGCGCCACTCTCCCGCCCAATGCGTCCTGTTCGACCGTCACGCAACGCAGCTTGTGCTGAAGAGAGGCCAGGGACGCCGAAAAACCGGCCGGTCCCGCGCCGACGATCACAACATCCAACGGGGATCCGTTGGGCTTCAGTTTTCGAATCGCTTCGATCGCCTGACGGCCCTGCTCGACGGCATTTCGAATGAGACCCATTCCGCCCAGCTCGCCCGCGATGAAGATCCCCGGCACGTTTGTCTCAAAAGTAGGGCTGACGTAGGGAATGTCCACGCCTCTTTTTTCGGTCCCGAACACGAGTGTGATCGCATGAACCGGGCAGGCGGCCTGACAGGCGCCGTGACCGATGCAGTGGGTCGGATTGATCAGCGCGGACTTCCCCTTGATCATGCCCAGGACATCGCCTTCCGGGCAGGCCGCCACGCAGGCGCCGGAACCGATGCAGATGTCCGTGTCGATGAGGGGATGCAACGAGACGGGCTCCGTAAGCCCTTCCGCGACCGTCGCCTGAAGTCTTTGAAGATTTTTTTTGTCCCTCTTCTTCCGGAAATGGGCCTGGAGGGTCCAGATCATCATAATGACTGTAACGAGGATAAGCAGATATCCGGTCAATTTCGATTCACCGTTGAGCCGCCGCGATTTCGCGGACGCCGTTAGATTTTTTACAATCCCCTTCTAAAATTTCCCTGAATATCCAAAATGGGTCAACAGTCCGCGTTCAAAGAATACGCTCATGTCGTCAAGCGTAAGACCCGTCTGGACGACCTTCTTCCTTGCTGAAAGCACGGTGCTGTCCCCAAACTCCAGAACCAGCCTGGCGTGGCGAAGAAATTCGGATTTAAATTGATACAGCAGTTTTGTTAACGGCTCGACCGTTTCTTCTTGACGGCTGACCTTGAGCTTGGTCTGAAGAAATTTCTGACCGGCCGCATCAAGGGACCTGAAAAAGATCATCATCTTATGGATGGAATCAGGGTCCCTCTTATATTTCTCGCAAAGCGTCTGCAGCGTATGGGAATCGACGACTGGAAACGCTCCAGGGGATGCTCCCTTTTCCGGTCCGTCATAGCATTGGATATAATCCTCCCTGCCGCATAGCGCCTCGATCAGAGAAACCAGCGCAATATACTCATATGTTTCATCGATATAATCAACGTAATCTTGGTTTTCATGTGCAAGGCGTCTATCTTTAATGAGGAACTTATAAAGCGACGCCATCTTCAAAAATCTGTTTTTTGCCTCATCGCTCGGGATGGATGCAAAGAAGTCATCAAACTGCTTCCGATTTGCAAAATATTCTTTGAATACGTCAAAGGCATCGTTCAAAAACTTATCCGGGTTGTTCAGATACCGTAAATCGTCCATGAAATCCTCCGGCGCTCACGCTGCATGGCCTAATCGGAAAATCCGCGCCGCCGCGAGTTCGCGGGGGGGTCGGCCTTGTCGTAATAACTCCTTAAACTTCCGATCCGTCAGGCCTGCATGTCGGATGATGGATTGCGACGGTGTAGGGATTCAGTCGTTTGTAGCGGGGGATTGTCACTCGGTGGAACCCATCCGACATGCCGATGTGTTTGCCTTCGTGGATAACTTCGAATCCGACCTTACGGAGGGCGCGAACGATCCCATCGGCCGAGAGGTCGGGAATGGCATTTATACCGCCACTTGCACCTCGGCCGTCATTTTGTTCCGGGTCTCTTTCTTGATCATGAGGAGATAGTCTCGAATGGCCTTCTTGATGTTCTCCAGGGCCTGTGATAACGAGTCTCCCTGACTGACGCATCCGGAGAGAGCCGGGCATGCCACATGATAGCCGCGCAGACTTTTGTAGATCACCACGGTGTATTTCACGGTTTGCCCAATGGGTTTGGACATTTGCGGCTCCTTTTCGGGTATTTTGGAATACCGTCATTGTAACAGAGCCGCCGGTCTACGTCAAACCGCGCCGCCGCGGGTTCTCGGACGGTTCAGCACGGCGTCAGAACGATACCTTCCTTGTTGCCCGATTATTCTCGATGGTGCGATGCCGATCGAACCACCAAACCCAGGGAATCACGAGCCAGATGATCAAAGCGGCGAAGGCCAGGACCTTCTCGCTGGGCGGAGGTGGCCCGAACAGATTACCCAAATAGAGCAGGATTAGCAACGCGGCAAACGACCAGAATCCGTAAACGCCGATGTTGTCCATCGGACGGGTCTGTTTGGCATAAAGCCAGACTCCAATGATAAAGAGGGTTCCCTCCACGACAATGGTCGCCGGGATGGAGTTCCATAGTCCGAGCCCAATGCGCATTTCACCCCCGGGATAGAGCGGCAGGTCTGGACGATGAACGATCGCATCAAAAACCCAGTGACTGATCACACCGAACCAAGTACAAAGGGTTCCGGGCCAGTAGCGGGTCCGGAAATGATAAAGAAGCGCGAACCCCGTGGCCCAACTTAAAGAGGTCAATAGACTGTGAGAGATCGGGTAATGGACAAAGTTCAGAGGCATAAAGGCCGTGTTACCCGGCTCGATCCGCACCTGCTCCAACCCGAGAATTAGAAACACAGGCCAGAGCAGATCGAGAAAAATCGGCGCGGCCATCAGTGCGCCCAGCGAGGCCCGCGGGGCGACTCTCTTGGCTGCAAACCCGACCGCAAAATGTCCGATGAACATCAATGATCTCCAAAACGATCAACGAATTGAGGTTCCCTCTGTTTTTCGTCTTCCAAGGCAAGCGGTTCATGCTACCAGTTTTTCTTCATACTGTCCACGCATCCAGTGTTCCATAAACTGGATCGGCGAGGTGTAACCGAGGGTTGAATGACGGCGTTTGCGGTTG
>JACQCA010000086.1 GCA_016201865.1 Nitrospirota bacterium | reverse complement strand
GCGTGGAATATCTCATCCGCCTCGAAGAAGGGGCGGTGAAGGATATTCCGGCCAAAGCCCCTGCCGACCTGTTAGAAGAAATATTGGAACTTCAGGAAAGTCTCGAAGAATATAAGCAGGTCGGAAAAACGATCCCCGAGAAGAGCGCGGATCTTCGGAAAACATTATTGGCGGAACAGAAGCGAATCGGTTCCCGGAAAATGGTTTTGGAAAAGGACCTCTTTAGTCTTTTTGAGGAATGGGATCGCCCGCAGGAAGGCTTTTTAAAGCCGGATGAACAAGCGCATCGGCGATCGTTGCTGCAGCGAATGAAGGATTTGCTTTCGGCACGGGCTTATTTGAGAACCGTGCTGCAGGACCTGGACGAAGGACTTCATGATCATCATCACGTAAAGGCAAACACCGATGTCAAAGATTGTGGGAATCGATCTCGGCACCACTAACAGTCTTGTCGCGTACATGGACGGTAAAGAGCCGAAGGTCATCGCAGACCGGGAAGGCCGGGCGCTGATTCCCTCCGTCATCTCCATGGACGACCAGGGCTGGATCGTTGGGGAACGCGCCAAACAGCGTTTGATGACCCATCCGCAAACGACGGTTTATTCGGTCAAACGGTTGATGGGAAAGGGGCTGACGGATGTCCAAGAAGAGCGCAAGTATTTTCCCGTTCCGTTGACCGAGAAACAACCCGGCATCATCCAGGTCGAATTAGGGCCCTACCGTTTGACCCCGCCTGAGTTATCGGCGCTCATTCTCAAGGAAGTCAAACAAAGGGCGGAGGAGTTTCTGGGGTCCGCGGTGACGCAGGCCGTCATTACGGTACCGGCCTATTTTAACGACAGCCAGCGCCAGGCCACGAAGGACGCGGGGCGGATTGCGGGACTGGATGTTCTGCGTATCGTGAACGAGCCGACGGCGGCCTGTCTGGCCTACGGCCTCCAGACAAAAAAGCAGGGCGTGATCGCGGTTTACGATCTGGGAGGCGGCACCTTCGATATCTCGATCCTGAAAGTCAAAGAAGGAATCTTTGAAGTTCTATCCACCAACGGCAATACACATCTGGGCGGGGATGATCTCGACCAGCGGCTGATGGAATTGGTGTTGAAAGAGATTCAGCAAGGGTTCAGCCTGGATCTCCTAAACGATCTGGAATCCGTTCAACAGATTCGACTGGAAGTGGAAAAGGCCAAACGCCGACTGTCCGGTGAGGATATGACCGAAATCGTGATACCGATCAAAGAGGGATCGGTTTACCGTCGGCCGCTTAAACGGGTCGAACTGGAATTTCTGGTCAAAGACCTGATCGATCTGACAATCGGCCCGTGTCGTCAGGCGCTCGAGGATGCGCATCTTTCGCCAAAAGATCTGGATGAAGTCGTCTTGGTGGGCGGATCGACGCGCATGCCGTTGGTTCGTCGCACGGTCCAAGAGATCTTTCATCGAGAGTCTCATTGCGAGATCAATCCGGATGAAGTGGTCGCATTGGGCGCCGCGGTGCAGGCCGATATCCTGGCCGGCGGGATCCAGAACATGCTGCTGTTAGACGTGACGCCTTTATCGCTCGGCATCGAGACGATGGGCGGCGTGATGAGTGTTTTGATTCCGCGAAACAGCACGATCCCGACCGGAGCCAAAGAGCTCTTTACCACGTTTGTGGACGGCCAGCGCTCCGTGGATATCCATGTCTTCCAGGGGGAGCGGGAGTTGGTCAAGGATAATCGCAGCCTCGCCCGATTCCAGCTGAAGGATCTCGATCCCTTGCCGGCCGGCATGCCGCGGATCGAGCTGAACTTTACCATTGATGCAAACGGCATTCTTCAGGTCGGCGCCAAAGATCTCCGGAGCGGCCGGGAGCAGACGGTCGAGGTGAAACCGTCTTACGGCCTCAGCGACGACGATGTCACGCGGATGATCAAAGAGTCGTTCACGTTTGCAAAAAGCGATATGGATGCCCGTCTGTTGATCGAGGCCCGCAATGAGGCCGCGACAATCCTTCGTCATACGGAACGGGCTTTCAAACAAGGGGAGCGACTGATCAAGCCGGACGAGCGGGGGCGTATTCGCGATCTGATCACGGCGCTTAAAAAGGCCGCGGAAGGCGATGACCACCGTCTGATCCGCGAACGGATTGATCAACTGGATAAAGCCACGGTTCATCTGGCCGAGCGCTTGATGGATTCGACCTTGCAGAGCGGTTTAAGAGACAAGAAACTTTCAGAATTGCCCT
The DNA here is from genome assembly GCA_016201865.1 of Nitrospirota bacterium. Classification (GTDB taxonomy): domain Bacteria; phylum Nitrospirota; class Nitrospiria; order JACQBZ01; family JACQBZ01; genus JACQCA01. Next base: position 13,419 of record JACQCA010000086.1, on the reverse strand, counting down.
GAGCCGGTACGTGAGCGGCCCCAAAGAGGTTTATATGGAAACAAAAGTCGGAGACGTTTTGAAAAACAAAGCGGCAACAGCGGGCGGGAACGGCACGCACAAGAAATACAAGGTGACTTTCCTGCCGATGAATGTGACGGTAGAAGTGGATGAATCGCAGTTCCCTCTGCAGCACGACGGGAAGCCGGGTTCTCTCCTGGACATCGCACTGGCTCATGGGCTTAAGATGGGCCATAATTGCGGCGGAAACTGCGCCTGCACCACCTGCCATATTATTGTAAAACAGGGCAAGGAGAATCTTTCTCCCATGCAGCAGGACGAAGAGGATCGCTTGGATATGGCCGAGGGCTTGACCCTGGATTCCCGCTTGGGTTGCCAGGCCGTGGTTAAAGGCGACGTGGCGGTGGAGGTGGTCGTCGAGACCCCTTACGGAGTGTCGCACTGATCGGTAGGATACGTAATGGATCTGATGTGGCCAGACGCTGAAGAAATTGCGTTGCGATTGATCGACCGCTACCCGGACTTGGATCCCTTAACGGTACGATTTACCCAGTTGCACCAATGGGTGACCGAGTTGGCCGAGTTCAAGGACAATCCCAAAGCCTCCAATGAAAAAATACTGGAGGCCATCCAGATGGCTTGGCATGAGGAGTATAAAGCGGCCCATGAATAGCAGGCCGTCACCAAGTCACGACGGAATCAGAAGAAAAAATCAGCTCCAGCATTTTTGAGTAATTGATCGACTTAAATCCCGAAGCGACCCCTCTCTTTTGAGCGTCTTCTTTCAGAACATAGATCTTTGCCGCGACGGTCGGTTTCAAGGTGATCGCCTCCTGAATGAGAAGGATAGAAATATTCTGAGAAGGCTGTTCGGCCTGTTTCGCGATGACCGTCAGGGCCTCCGGTGGGTTGATGTCTTTTAGAATATGAAGGACGCGTTTCACTCGCCACCTTGCTCAGAAGATCAGAAAACGGTCGGCCTGTTGGATCAACTCCGTAATCTTGTCGTAAGAGACGGACTGAATCGTATAGCCCGCATCATCCGGCGAATAGGTTCCTAAAGAATTTTCCTCCACATAAAAGGGATGCCCCATCTCTTTGAGAACGGGGATGTATTTCTGGAGAATGTCCCCATCCACAAGATCCTCCGTATCCCCAGCCAACAACAAAACGGCCTGATTGAGAAGCACGACCATCACCAAATGTTCGCCGCTGATCAGGCCAAGGGCGATGCGGACGGCCTCCGCCGGCCGGTGACTTTTGAGGGGATTGCTCTTGATCAGGACAAGAACGGTATCGGCCATGGATCGGCGATCAGTTAAAAGAGACAAATTGGTCGCAGCCCTTGATCAGATCGGAAAGAACGACCAGGCCGCACGGAGTGGCTTTACCGCTCAACGGCACATGGTGGCGTTCGGCTCCGTAGGCGCAGACGAATAATTTCAGTCCGCGGTCGCTCAAGGCATTCAGGCGAGGATCGGCCATGGCCCGGGTCCCTTCGTCGATGAGATACAGATAGACTTGGCAACCTGAAGCCAGGGCTGTCTCCGCAAGACAGGTGACGGTTTCAAGATTGGGATGCTGAGGCGGTGTTGACAGAAGAAGACCGAGTTTCTTTTTGTCACGGGTCGCCACGGGCCTACTCTAACACCCGCTTCTTGGGTTTGTCAATGAATCGTCGATGCGGCTCTGAATCGTTCCAAATAACTCACCTTTAATCCACAGCCTCCCCCCAGGCAATCCACAATATGTAGGTGGTGAAGCAAGTTATGTGCCCTGTATATGGTATTTTTTTCTTGACATATGCAATGAAGATGATATAGTACTTTCCATTATTTTTTGCATAGTGATCATCGTCACAGGATACCACGCATGGACCGATTAATCGGTAACCAAGTAGCCAGCCCCGTTTAGAGCGATACCGGCTCAACGGGGCCTTGCGTTTTTAATAAGTAGTGGGCACAGGTAAAGCCATCATCGCATCGGCGGGTCTGCTTTCGAGGATCCGATTAAAGGAGGATTTTATGGAGATCGCAAAGAATGTCGACCCCACGAAAGCGCAAGGCTTCTCTCGAATCTCCAAGCGGTCTTCCGCGACCGATCCGCCCGGCGGACCCGCCCAAAAGCTCCAGGCCGTCTGGGAGCGTCGGGGCCAATGGACGGCCAACGCCGTTCGGGTGATGGAGGAACGGTATCTTCGGAAAGAAAACGGCAGGCTTCTGGAAACGCCGGAGGGGATGTTCAAACGCGTGGCGACGGCCATCGCGAAGGCCGAGAGCCATTGGGGGGCGTCTGTCGGGGAGGTGGAACAGGTCGCGGCGCAATTTTATGACCGCATGGTCAGCGGGCAGTTCATGCCCAACAGTCCGACCCTGATGAACGCGGGCAAAGAGAACGGGCTTCAGTATTCGGCCTGTTATGTCCTTCCGATCGAGGATTCGATCCGGGGAATCTTTGATGCCATCAAGAACGCCGCCATCATTCACCAGTCCGGCGGAGGCACCGGCTTTTCCTTTTCGCGGCTGCGGGCCAAGGGTTCGGTGGTCTCGACCACGCAGGGCGAGGCCAGCGGCCCGGTCAGTTTTCTGAAAGTGTTCGACGCCGCGACGAATTCCATCAAGCAGGGCGGAACCCGTCGAGGGGCGAACATGGCCATTCTCAATTATAATCATCCCGACATCATGGAGTTTGTGCTCAGCAAACGAAAGCGGCAGATCACCAATTTCAATATCTCGGTGGCCGTGACCCAGGAGTTCATGCAGGCGGTCGAAATGGGAAAAGAATACAACCTGATCTCGCCCCATACGGGCAAGGCCGTGGGCAAGCTGAATGCCCGGGAGGTCTTCGACGAGATCGTGGAATCGGCCTGGCAGACCGGAGATCCGGGATTGGTCTTCATCGACCGAATGAATCAGGGGCCGGCCAACCCCGTTCCCAAGATGGGTCCGGTCGAGGCCACCAATCCCTGCGGGGAGCAGCCGCTCTATCCCAATGAGGCATGCAATCTGGGTTCGCTGAACCTCCTTTCTTTCGTCGATACTAAAGCCGGAAAATGGGGGGTCGACTGGGAGGAGTTGGAGCAGGCCGTCCGGGCGACGGCCCGGTTTTTAGATGACGTCATCGAGGTCAACCCCTATCCGTTGCCGGAGATCGACGCCGCCGTGAAGGCGAATCGGCGCATCGGCTTGGGAGTGATGGGCTGGGCGCATCTTCTTTTCCGGTTGGATATTCCGTATCACAGCGAAGAGGCGTTGGCGCTGGGCCGCAAGATCATGGGGTTCATCAACTCGGTGGGCCATGACGAGTCGGAAAGCCTGGCCGAGGCGCGCGGGCCCTTTCCCAACTGGGCCGACAGCATCTACCGGAACGGCCGTCCGATGAGGAACTCGACCGTGACCACGATCGCCCCGACCGGAACGATCAGCATCATCGCGGGCTGTTCCTCGGGCATCGAGCCGGTCTTCGCGCTGGCCTTCCGCCATCTTTCCGGAGAGCGAAAGCTGACGTTTGTGGATCCCGTATTCGAGGCGATCGCCAAAGAGCGGGGATTCTACAGTCAGGCGATGATGGACCGGGTCAGCGAACAGGGGAACATCGACGGCATCGGGGAAGTCCCCTCCGATCTTCATGAGGTGTTTAAGGCGTCCCACCAGATCTCGCCCGACTGGCACATCAAGATGCAGGGGGCGTTCCAGGAATATACGGACAACGCCGTCTCCAAGACGATCAACCTTCCCAATTCCGCCGCGAGGGACGATGTGAAAAAGGCCTATCAGTTGGCGTATCAAGTCGGTTGCCTGGGCATCACCGTCTTCCGCGACGGCTGTCTGGAAGAACAGGTCCTCAATGTGGGCGCGTCGGCCAAACCCAAGGCCGAATCGGCCGCGTCTGCACGGGAGGAGGCGAGGAAGGTGAAGCCGCGTCCCTATAAGCGGGTCGGAGTGACCCTGAGCAAGGAAACGCCGTTGGGGACGGTCCATATCACGATGAATAATGATGAAGAGGGCCCGGCCGAGGTGTTTATGACGATCGGGAAGGCCGGCAGCGATATCATGGCCATGGCCGAGTCGTTGGGCCGGTCAATCTCGCTCTATCTCCGAACGCCGTCCTATCTCTCGCGCTATGAAAAAGTTCGCGAGGAGGTGGAGCAATTGCGCGGCATCGGCGGGGCCCGATCGGTCGGGTTCGGCGAGGCCCGTGTTTCTTCGCTGGCGGACGCCATCGCCCGCGCGATGGACGAGCACTGGCTCAAGTCGGAGAACAGCGGCAACGGTCATACCCAGAAAGGGACCCTTCGCCTCACCGGCAACCTCTGTCCCAAATGCGGGGTTCAGATGGCCCGAGAGGAAGGCTGTCAGAAGTGTTACTCCTGCGGATACTCCGAATGCTGAGGAGGAATCGAAGATTTTCGCTCAGGGCGCTGATCCTTATCGTCGTGAGCCTCTGTCTGATGACGGGCGGCGCGGTCCGAGCCCAGACGCCGTGCATGGGGCTGGATGACTGTCTTCAAGATCTGAAGTCATCGGATGCCACGGCGCGGTCCGGCGCGATTTTCATGCTGGGCAATCTGAAGGATAAGCGGGCGACGCCGGCGCTGGTGGAGCTCTTCAAAGAGGCCCGTGATCCAGGAGTCCGTCTGTCGGCGATCAAGGCGATCGGTTCGCTCAAGGATCCGGCGGCGGTGCCGGTCCTGACGGAATCATTGGAGGACAAGGATCTCCAGCAGGATGCGGTTCGAGCCCTGGTGAAGATCGCCAACAAGCCGGCCGTGCTTGCGTTGATCCGGGGTCTTAAGAATGAGGATGTCCGGACGGCGGCCGCCCAGGGCTTGGGTGAGATTGCGGACCCCTCCGCAAAGGAGCCTCTTCTGAAATTATTTCACGAGACCGCGGATGAACGCGTCAAGGGCGTAAGCGCCCTTGCCATTCAGAGGATCAACTCCATCTGGGGGCCCAGCGAGCGGGAAATGGGGGTTCCGTGGTATCCCAAGGCCGAATTCATCCCCAACACTCGCGGTGAATGGGTGTTCATCTCCAAAGACCCTCTCGAAAGAGTGTCCGATTTTTTCAAAAAACATCTCAAGAAAAGCCCGCTCTCCTTCCCGGCCTTCAAGAAACGGTATGAAAACGGATTCACTGAAACGCAAGAGGGAGTCCCGGCGAATCAGCCCGGCCTGATCTTCGTGGCACAGGAGCAGGAGTTTCAGGGCAGGAAATATCCGGCGAAGCTGATCTTTCTCCAGGTGAGTCAGAAAGAGACCGAGATCAAGATTTTCAATGCCGCCGGCGCGCCGGATTGAGTCGGCAAGGCAGGCTGGGTATTGACAACGTCGGTGGGTGTTGTTACGATTTCACCGCTTGTCCGTCCCAGAGCGGAAAAAACGAGCGTCATTCCATAAATAGCTGTTCTATTCATAGGCGGTCGGGTCGGCCCTGATCGTGGAATGTGAATTGACCCAGCTATCTCGCTCCGGGTTCGGTTCTTGAATACCGGGACGGATATCTGGGTCTTTTTTTGCAATCCGAATGGCCGGGCAAACTTAATAGATACCCACGGGCCCCCGCAGATCATGGCGGCGACGCGAGCCCCTAAAATAGAAAGGCGAGGCTATGAAGCATCCAGACAGGACGCTCTTCATCGGAGGAAGCGCCCGGTTGCCGAAAGAGATCTCGGCCGTCGAGGTGCTGCAAGTGATCATGGAGGTGGAGGCGGCGACCGGCAAGGTCCTGGATGCCGAGTTCTTTCCCTGTTCGGAATTGGTGACCCGCATGTTGAAGCAGTTGGTTGTCGGCATGTCGCTTCCGGATGATGCGAACGAGGTGCTGAATGAGATCGAGCTTCGGCTGTTCCATCGTTCTAAAAAGGCCGTCATTACGGCGATCAAAGATCTGGTCCGGGAATACAGAGAGTATCAATACCGGGCTTCAAAAGGCTTCCAGCCGCCATCGGTCGAATAGGGTTGATAAGCGAGGATCGGGACTTCGGCGAGCTCAGTCGAGCCGCTTTGCCTGTACGAGCGCGGGGCTTGGGGGCATCGTCGCTCAATTACGGCAGGTTCTGGACCCGCCCGACGCCTCGGGCCTGTAGGTCCTGCTCCAGATGGATCAGGACATCCTGTCCTGCGTTCTCGACCACGCCGCGGAACAACGATTCATCGGCATACAGCTCATGCACCGAACGGCCGGAGGGAGAGGCTTGTTCCCATGCCGTCTTATCCCAGGCCCGAAGACAGGCCCGTGCGATCAGCTTGCTCAGAGGCGGCGGGTTGTAGAGCATCTTTTTGATCGTGAGCGGGTTGAGGGACAACGGGTTGTAGCCGCTCGAGAGATAGCCCTCCTGAATCAGTCGTTGTTCGAATCCGGTATGCGGCTGAACCCCTAAGAAGAAAAGCATGGGGAAGACGCGATCCTCGCCGAGGATGGCCGCGATCTTTTTGTACGACGCCACGCTTTCCATCAGCGTGGCCTCCGTGTCGCCGGGGGAGTTGAGCGAGTAGTTCAGAATCAGTTTGCCCGAGAAGCCGGCCTCTTTCAAATAGCGGCAGCCGTCGTAGAGATTGTCCAGGCGAAACCCCATATGCAGTTCGTTTAAGACCGCCTGTGAGCCCGAGGTGATCGCCACCTCCAGGTCCCCGACCCCCGAGCGGACCATCCGTCGGGCCAGGTCGGGCGTGATCAGGCTCGTCCGGATATACCCGCTCCAGGTCAGCGTCAGCTTTTCGGCGATGATCCGGTCCAGGATCTCGTTGCATTGAGGCAGGGCCTCGCTCCCGGTGATGAACTGCGCATCCGTGAACCAGAACGCCCGCGTCCCCCATTGCCGGTAGTGCTGGAGAATATCCTGCACCACCCGTTCGGGGGCGCGGTAACGGACCCGCTTTCCCTCGATGTACGGATATTCGCAGAACTGGCAGTCGTAGGGACAGCCGCGTTTCGACTGGACGCCGATGCAATCCTGCTTATAAGCGACGTGCTGGGGAAAGATCGAGGTCAGGTAAGGGAGATCGATCGTCATCTCTTGGATCGACGTGATCGCGGTCTTGGTCCCTCGAAAGACCCGCGCCCCTTTGCGGAGAATGGATCGCTCATCGCTTAAATCCTTGCCCTCGATCACTTTCAGCAGCGCGTCCTCGCCTTCGCCTAAAAGGCCGATCGTGCCTTCCGGGAGTTGTTGGATCAACTGATCCGCAAAAACGCTGAAGGCCCCGCCGCCGACGAGGATCCGTTTCCCCGGAAATTGCCGGTGGACGATCCAGAAGTACGACAGAATGTCCTGAATTCCTCGATAATAAGTCCAGAGATACCCAAGGCCTTTGATCGAGGCGACCAGCTTTTTCCAGGGATTCGAGGAATAATAAAAATTGAAGGCATATTTCAGCGAAGGATCGCCTTCGTGGGGCGCAAAGACCTGGATATCCCGCCATGAAAAACAGACGAGCTCGGGATCAAACTGGCCGAGCTGTGTTAGAAGCGTACTGCGCCGATGGGCCGGCGGGATCAGCGACAGGTCCAGAATCTGTTGCCGAATCTCGGGATATTTTTGGCGGACCGCGTCCGCAAGGTACGTCACGCCCAGCGGATAGACCGGCCGGCAGGGGAGAAAGACGTAGAGGATGGAACGGACGTCCGTCATGGTTTTCATACCATAACACAGCGCCTCCGACTATACAAGGTTCCGCCCGGGAGTTGAGAAATCGGACGAATTCTGGTATCGTCATGGGACCGTGAGGCGATCATGAGCAGTCGAATCGAACGAAAAATTCCGGTCACCATGGCCACGCAGCATCCGGACCATGCCAACGTCCCGTACTGGAAGAAAAACGGGGATGCCTTCATCAATACTCAGGAAGAGATCGAAGAATGCATCAGCGCGTTTCGCGACCTCCATTGTCAGGAATACATGTGGGATTGGGAGGGGAAGTACGTGGACGAGGCGGTCGTGGACAAGCTTCTCTCCAGCTATTACGATTTCTTCAAGCGCATCCACTTGGGCAAGGATGTCTTTCTCACCTTCCGTCTCCCGAACATCTGGCATGAAAAGGGCTACCGTCTGGCCCGGGCCTATATGGGCATCCTGACCTTTGAAGATCTCACGGCCGATCTCGGTTTTACCCATCCGCCCGTCTTCGAGGTGATACTGCCGATGACGGACGAGGCGAAAAAACTGATCCATCTGCAAAAAACATTCGGGCAGGTGGCGCAGCTCAAGCATGCCGCGTTCGGAAATCGAAAAGGCATCGAATATCTCCGTGTCATTCCGCTGATCGAGGGCATCTCGGAGCTGACCGGCTCCCGGAAGATTCTGCACGACTATCTGGAGCTGCATGAAAAGGAGTACGGGACGCGGCCGGACTATCTGCGGCCGTTCATCGCGCGGTCCGATCCGCCTTTAAATGCTGGGCTGGTTCCGGCCGTGGTCGCGGCCAAGATCGCGCTGTCCGAGTATTACAAGTTTGAGGAGGAGTCGGGCGTTCCGGTCTTCCCGATCATCGGCGTGGGGTCGCTTCCGTTCCGCGGCGGTCTTTCCCCGGATCGCGTGGAGGATTTTCTGGCCGAATACAGCGGCGTTCGAACCGTCACGATCCAGTCGGCCTACCGGTACGACTATCCGCTTAAAGACGTGAAGCGGTCGCTGCAGTACCTCAATCACAATCTGGAGAAGGGCCGTCCGCGAATCTATTCGCCCGAAGAGATCAAGGAAGGCGAGGTCCTGAGCGAACTCTTCACGAAGTATTACCAGCATACGGTCGAGGGCCTGGCCGGAATGATCAACAGCTTCTCAAAAAACATCCCGCAACGCCGTGAGCGGATGCTCCATATCGGTCTGTTCGGATACTCCCGCGGCATCGGAGGGAAGCGCCTCCCGCGCGCGATCGGGTTTACGGCCGTCCTCTACTCCCTCGGTGTCCCTCCGGAACTGATCGGGACGGGGCGGGGGCTGCGCGAGGCCCAGGAGCGGGGTCTGACGCATGCCTTAAAGGGGTTCTACCATAATCTGGAGAAGGACCTGATCTTGGCCGGCCATTACCTCAACAAGGAAAACCTGAACTTCCTTGCGAAGAAATCCGCGCCCTGGCGAAGCGTGAAAAAGGATGTCGAGGCGATCGAGAAATTTCTGGGCCGCGAGCTGGGGCCCGAAACGGTCGAGCATTACCTTCACCGCAACCTCGTCTCAAGCGCCTATCTCCTCTATCAGTCCGGCAAAGCGCCCCACGACCGTATCTTAGAAGCCGCAAAGATCCGAAGAAGCATCGGGTAGAAGCAAGATAACCGTATTATTGGGTATCCTGATCCTGTAGGGGCGGCCCTGCGTGGCCGCCCTCTAAAAACAGGGCACCCACATAGGGGTGCCCCTACATTATATATAGGGGGCCAGAAGGGTCTATTCCCTTCATTCTCCTCCCCCTTCCCCCTCACGCCTTACGCCTAACGCCTTCCGTCCTTCACTCCTCACTTTTTCCTTTTGCCTTTTTCATTCTTACCTATTATAATCCCGCCATATCATTCCTCCGGCGCGGGCTGTTCCTGCCGTCTTTAATTTTTTCACACGGTCACATCCGCTGGAGGGAGAGAAAGGATCCCTTTCATGATCCGGCTCTTACAGAACGGGTTGATTCAATCCTGTCCCACCCCGTATCTATGCATGCCGATAGAGGTAAAAGAAGAAACGGTGTTTGAGCCATTTTCTAGAAGCCGGAACTGAAATGTCATGATTGCTTCGATGAACGCGGAAATAGATGGATTCGAGTTAAGGGAAAGTATCATCCAGTCCCTCCGAGCTCAAGGTTTCCGTGTCCGAAATGGGTCAATCCTTCCTCCGAAAGAACTGTCTAAGGAAAGAATCCGTGAACTTCATGAGACGGCGGTTGAGCACCGCGTTGAGCGTGCCAAGGAAGGAATTTTTCGGAAGGAGTCCGAACTCCTACAGCACATCGCTTCCGGAAATGAGATTGTGCCAACTAAAATCTGTCCGCGCCTGGTGGAGGTGCTTCACGACTCGGACGAGGAACTCCTCTTCAGGTATGCGAGTTTGCATTGGAGCATCCCGGTCTCTTCTGGTTATGGACGACGATTGAGGTTCCTTGTCGTGGACGACCACAATAAAAAACTGATCGGTCTGATCGGCTTGGGAGATCCGGTTTACAGCCTCGGGCCACGTGACGAATGGGTCGGCTGGACGCTTTCTGATCGCAAGAAGCGACTAGGGAACGTGATGGATGCCTTCGTGCTAGGGGCCGTTCCGCCTTATTCCTTTCTGCTGTGCGGAAAGCTTGTAGCGATGCTTGCCGCCAGCGACACGGTCCGTCATGCGTTCAAAAGGAAATACGGAGGCGCGCGCTCGGTCATCAGACGCAAGGTGCATGATGGCCGTCTTGCGTTAATCACGACAACGTCCGCTCTCGGGCGCTCCTCTGTCTACAACCGGCTACGGTTGGGGGAAAGGCTCCTATATAAGAGCGTGGGGTTCACCAAAGGGTCCGGCGAGTTTCACTTTTCGAACGGCCTGTACGGGGCGCTAACGCAGTTTGCAGAGGAGAATTGTGAGCCGACCGCAAAGCAGGAACGCTGGGGAACCGGATTCCGTAATCGGCGAGAAGTGATCAAGAAGTGTTTGCCTGCACTCGGGCTATCGAGCGATTGGGTTTATCATGGGATCGAACGGGAGGTCTTCGTCATCCCCCTTGCCAGGAATACGCCCGAATTCCTACGAGGACAGCATTCCCGCCTGATGTGGTATCACCAATCCGAAACCCGCATCTTCGAGTACTTCCGAGATCGGTGGATGTTGCCAAGGTTTTCCTGGGATGAAAGATTCAGGTCGTGGTCCAAGAACGACTGGGCCATCTGGTTGAACAAGGAGAACGGGCGTGGCTGACACCTTCTCGGATCTTCCTGATGCTCTCGTCCGGGATCTCCTTGCTCAGGCAACGCCCGTCGCCGAACGAGTGTCTACGCACCTGAACCGGCTCTGGCAGGCCCGAGGCACTATACGCCAGCGCGTCCAATCAGAGGGATTGATTGCACGGAAGGCAGACCTCGATGTGCCGAGAGAACCTTCCGTTGTTGGCATTGATGGGTCTTATCAAGTTCACCGGCTTACGGCGCTGGACCTATGCGCAGCGGCAGCCGTGGCCGTCGAAGGCACATCGAAAGAGGCGCGCCGTCACTGGCAGGAACCCTATCACCGGATGTGGGTGAACAGCTTTGAACACAGCAAGAATGCAACGAATGCGCTTCGGGGGTTGATGATTTCAATGGAGTTGGAACTAGCCGCTGAGGCGCCCCACGACCTCGTTCTCTTGGACGGCTCTTTCGTTGTCCTGCTAATCTACTTGAACCAAGGGCTGACGAGCTTCCGGGAGGCACCCGCACTCCTGCGCGAGGAGTTCCAGCGGCGATGGAACGAGCAGAGGGTTCTTGAGCGTTTCCTTGCTTTGATTCAGAGCGACCGTACAGTCGCCGTTCCGAAGTACAGCGGGAGAAACGAGCTTGGAAACTTCCTACGAGAGAACAGCCTTCCCGAAACCGACGGGAAAACGTTGGCGACCGTGATCCTGGAGCCCGACGAGTACACCAACCCGTTGCCCATCTTCCATTTCGGAGAAGAAGACAAGGAATACCACCTGCCGGAGCAGTATTGTCCACGCGAGCGGCAGGATCAGATGAACCAGTCTATCGGGAACATGAGGGTGGTTTTCTACAGGCCCTTCAGTTGGGCCCCTGCAGTCCGACTGGAATTGACGGGGCCAATTGCCGCGAGCCAAGCCAGGCTGTCGATGGTCTTGGAAGGGATCAAGCGGCAACTTTTTAGTCCTGCGGTCACGGAACCTTACCCGCTTTTTTTGGCGGATCGTATGGTCAAGAGTCTCGGAGCAGGTGTTGCGGTGATCGAACAGTCCATCGCCCAACACGCTGTAGGGTCTTCGACAGACGTAGAGGGAACGATACTGTGTCTGCAAAACTATCGCACAGAAGGCGGCCGAGGAGGTAGCTGATGCCGAATGACCGAACCCGAGATGTTGCGGTCGTGGGAAGTCCGTCGACCAACACGGAACTAACGGTAGACCTTCTGCAGGAAGCTACCGAGGAAAGGCTCGTTGGCGCGCTCACGGCTTTCGAAGCCGTACAGAATGGTCAACGCATTACGTCGGTGGGGCAGATCGTAGGCATCGAGCTGAGGAACCGATGGCATGAAGATTCGGTGTTCCGAAACCTGGTGAAGCGTACAGGTGAGATCCCGCCGATCACAAACCGCCAGGACACGCGAACGGCGGACCTCGTGGTGGGCGCCACCTTTCGCCAGTCAACACACGGGTTCGATCCTGAAGTCCTCGGCATGGTTCCTCCTACGGGAACTCGGGTGTATCGAGTCGATCAGCCACTCCTTGATCGGCTCTTGGAAGTCTACCGCTCCGAGATCGTCTATCTCGGGAGGGCGTATGCGAATGACGTCCTCTACCCAATGTGGTTCAAGCACTTTGGAGGCGGGGCTGGTGGTGCTGGTGAAGCATATCACCTTGGTGTTTTCGGCAAGACCGGCTCTGGGAAGTCCGGGCTTGCGAAGATGATGCTCTGTGCCTACGCACGGCAGCTGGAGATGGGCATCCTCGTGATCGACCCGCAGGGAGAGTTCTCTCTGGAGTTTTCAGGTACCCGCGTGGGTCAACAAGGATTGCAGCTCGATCAAGTGGTTCGTGGACAGGGTCGAGCCATCCACGTCTATCGCATTGAAGACCTGCAGCTGGATGACTGGGCCACCTTCGAGGAAATGGTGATCTCCCTACGCTTTTTGGAGCAGCTCGCAATTCCGAGTGCTTCTGGAGAGAATGCGAGGCGCGCTGCCGAAGTGATCCGGGGTGCCTTGGAAGGGACCCACAACCTTGATAACCTCGGCACGATCCAGGTTCTCCAAGCGGCCCTCAACGCCATTAACAATCCGAACAACGCCGGCTTCATCTATGCCACGCGTACTAGGGCACAGCAGCTCCAACAACGCGTACAGCGCTTCCTCAACGACCCACAAGCTCTGAATCAGCTGCTCACGAATTCTTGGGTTCCGATCTGCCAACTCTTTAGCAGGGGGCAAAACAGACAGCGCCTATTCACGTTTCAAGGTCAGGAGCCTGGCATCATCAATATGCTCCTTGGCTCGGCGGGAGCTGCGGGCCCGCGGCCAGTGATCGTCATTGATATTTCTCGGCAGGGAAACCAGCGATTTTGGTCTGAGGAACTTCAACGGCGCATCATCGCAAAGCTCTTGAATATTCTCGTGTCACAGGCAACGAGTCTGTAGAAAAACCCCATCGCAATGTCGTCCAATGGGGCGAACCGGTCGAGCGGCAGGCCGGTTCGACAATGTCGTCATCGTTTCGTGCCAGCCTTGCCGGTTGTCCTCATTTCCCCGTGACTGGTGGCCCGG
>JACQCA010000085.1 GCA_016201865.1 Nitrospirota bacterium | reverse complement strand
GAAGCTGTTGCGGGTCTTGGAAGAGAAAGAGTTCCGGAGGATCGGCGGGACGCAAAATATCCGGGTCGATGTCCGAATCATCGCGGCCACGAATAAAGATCTCGAAAAAGCGGTTGCGGACGGGACGTTTCGCGAGGATCTGTATTATCGCCTGGACGTGATCCCGATTCATCTCCCGCCGCTTCGGGAACGGGTCGAAGATATGCCACTCCTCGTGCAGCACTTTCTCACGCTCCTGAATCAGGGCTTGGGCAAAAAGATCCGGTCTGTTTCACCGGAAGCCATGAAGGCCTTGCAGGCCCATGAGTGGCGCGGAAATGTGCGTGAGCTTGAGAATGTACTGGAGCGGGTCGTTGCATTGACGACCGGAGAGACGATCGCGCTCAAGGATGTCATGGAATGTCTCCAACGGCCGGCGGTCCTAAGGGAGCCCATACCGACCTCCATCCCTTCGGAAGGACTGGACCTGGACAAAGTGATCGGCGACCTGGAAAAGATGCTCCTTCTCAAAGCTCTGGAACGGACTCATGGGGTCAAGCGAGATGCCGCCAAACTTCTCCAACTGAACATGCGGTCCCTCCGATACCGTCTGGAAAAACACGGGATTCACAAAAATCGGGAAGCCGACGCTCCTTCGGATGCTCCCGATGAGGACGATTCCGAGCTCGATCTCAGCCGGGACAAACCTTGAATACGGACAGCGAGCGCATTTCCCGTTCCCGTATGCATCCATGCAGGAAAGTCACGATTCTAGCGCCCGCCAAGATCAATCTCCTATTGTATGTTTTAAACCGAGAGGCGAGGGGATACCATCGGATCCTCTCTTTGATGCAAATGATTGGGCTCCACGACCGATTGACACTGAGGCTTCTGCCGACGCGATACGGGGTTCGGATCGCATCGCAGAATCCGGACCTGCCGCTGGGGGAAGACAACCTGATCGCGCGCGCGGCGCGGGCCTTCATGAGCTGCTACGGGATCCGGACCGGTCTGCAGGTTGAGCTGGATAAGAAGATCCCGATCGGGGCCGGCCTGGGCGGAGGAAGCAGCGATGCCGCGGCGACGCTCCGCGGGCTTTGCCGCCTGTACTGTTTGAATCGGCCTCGGATGGAACTGATGGAGCTGGGGCGCATGCTCGGCAGCGACGTGCCGTTTTTTTTCGGCGGGCCGACCGCGTGGGTGGCGGGCACGGGGAATGAGATTTACCCGGTCCAATGGGGGAACTCCTTCTGGGCGGTGCTGGTGAATCCGGGTTTCGAGGTCTCGACCGCCTGGGCTTATTCCGAGGCGGATCGCGTCCGATCTGAGACGTTGGTCGGACGAAAAAGATCCCTTAAAAAAATGGGGTTGACTTTGGGTCGGAATCGGCTTAAAATCGTTTCCCGTACAAGAACGGCCTTCCCGCTGACGAGACGATCCTTCTCCCTCCACAATGACTTGGAAGCGATCACGATCAGACGATATCCGGTCATTGAGACGATCAAAGAAGACCTGTGTTCTTCGGGAGCGAAGGGGGTCATGATGTCCGGTAGCGGTCCGACGGTCTTTGGGTTGTTTCCGGATCGTTCATCGGCCCTGTCGGCCGCGGGGGCCCTGCGTAAGGCCGGTCGGGGCGGGCGATCGAACGGACAGCGGGGTTGGAAAATCTGGGCGGTCCGTCTATTGGAGCGGCCGCCCGTGTGAGTGGATCATCCGACGATCGTCGGCAGGGTTCCTCCCGATTGATTCAGCGAGCGAAGGAGCGAGAAGGGGAGGCTCCATTCCGCCTTAGGCGGATGGAGGGGGCGACGTGAGCCCCTATCAATAGACTCGGAGGTCGTCCAACGGTAGGACAGCAGCCTTTGGAGCTGTGAATTGGGGTTCGAGTCCCTACCTCCGAACCAAATTCGGAATCGGATAGACTCGGTTGTGGGCTGTCGGATGGTGCCAGGAGGGATGGAATGTTAAACGAGCTTAAACTCGTTTCAGGCAGTTCGAACACGCCGATGGCCAAGGAGATCTGCGATCACTTGGGAGTCACCTTGGGCGCGGCCACCGTCTCGAGCTTCAGCGACGGGGAGATCCTGGTCCGGATCGAAGAGAATGTCCGGGGGATGGATGTCTTTGTGGTTCAGTCCTGCTCCGATCCGGTCAATAAACACATCATGGAGCTCCTGATCATGATCGACGCGCTCAAGCGATCGTCGGCGCGTCGGATCACGGCCGTGATTCCGTATTACGGTTATGCGCGACAGGACCGGAAAGACCAGCCCCGCGTTCCGATTACGGCGAAGCTCGTGGCGGATCTGATCACGACGGCCGGCGCCGATAAGGTCCTCACCATCGACCTCCACGCCGGACAGATCCAGGGCTTCTTTAATATCCCGGTGGATCATCTATACGCCACGCCGGTGATTTTGAACTACCTGCGTTCCATCGAATTGAAGGACCTGGTTGTGGTCTCTCCGGATGCCGGCGGGGTGGAGCGTGCGCGCGCCTTCGCGAAGCGGCTCAATGCGAACCTGGCGATCATCGACAAGCGGCGGGAGGGTCCGAATCAGGCCAAGATCATGAACATCATCGGCGATGTTGAGAACCGGGATGTGGTGCTTTTGGACGATATGATCGATACCGCCGGCACGATCGCCCAGGGCGCCCAGGCCTGCGCCGATAAAGGGGCCCGGCGAGTCCTGGCCGGCTGCACGCATCCCGTCCTGTCCGGCCCGGCCTTGCAGCGCCTCAACGACTCGGTCATCGATGAGGTGATCGTAACCAATACCATCCCGCTGGCCGGCAAAGATCAGGTCTGCAAAAAGATCAAGGTTTTATCCGTGGCCCCGCTGTTGGGGGAAGCGATTCGTCGGATTCATAATGAAGAATCGGTCAGTTCATTGTTCGTGTAACCGTCCAATCATCAAAGGAGCCAGTCATGCAGCGCATGGATTTGGAAGCGGAACAACGATCACAAAGCGGGAAAGGGGTGGCCCGCAGCCTCCGACGGTCCGGCCGAATTCCGGCCGTGCTGTACGGCGAAGGGAAGTCGAATCTGTTGGCCCTTCAACCCGCGGACCTGATCAAGATCCTGAAGTCGGAATCGGGCGAGAATGCACTGATCAATCTCAAGATCAAAGGGGAAAAGTCCGTCGAAACACGGACGGCGATCCTTCGTGATTTTCAGCGGGATCCCGTCACCGGAGGCATATTGCACGCGGATCTGTTCGAGATCAACATGAACAAACCGATCCGGGTGAAGGTCCCCATCGGCGTGAAAGGGGATCTGCCGGCCGGTGTCAAAGAAGGCGGTGTTCTCCAACACAACCTCCGGGAGGTGGAGATCGAATGTCTGCCTTCCGTGATTCCGGACCATCTCTATGTGGATGCGGCGCATCTGAAGATCGGGGAGTCCATTCATGTGCGGGATCTTGAGGTGGAACAGGGGATCCGGATTCTTGAAGACAAGGATCTCGCGGTTGTCTCGGTCGCGGCTCCGATGTCGGAGGCCAAGCTGGAACAGATTCTGGCCGGAACACCCGCGGGCGAGGTGAAAGAGCCCGAGGTGATCGGAAAGAAGAAAGAGGAAGAAGGGGAGGCCGGGGCGGCGGTGGAGCCGGCGGCCGGCGCGAAACCGGAGGCTAAAGGAGATGCCAAGACCCAGAAGCCCGCCGGCAAGGAAGAGAAAAAGGAAGCGAAGAAGGAATCCGGAGCGAAAGGCTGATCAGGTTTCTATTGAAAATCCTTGTGGGACTCGGGAACCCTGGGGCCGAGTACGAGAACAGCCGTCACAATCTGGGTTTTATGGTCATGGACGCCTTTGCGAGGTCCCTGGCCTTTTCCTTTCGGAAATCGTCGCCGCGGCTGGTTACTGCTCACGGTGCGGCGGGGCATGAAAAACTGATTCTGGCCAAGCCGCTTACATACATGAACCGGAGCGGTGCGGCGGTCCTGGAGCTGATCGAGAAGACCGGCGCCGGTTTTTCGGATCTGCTCGTGATTCATGACGACCTGGATCTGGGCCTCGGACGGCTCAGGATCAAAACCAAAGGGGGGCATGGCGGTCATCGCGGGGTCCAATCCATTATCGCCTCGCTGAAGGCCCAACAGTTTTACCGTCTCCGGATCGGAATCGGCAGACCGCCGGCCCATCTGGCGGCCGATGAGTACGTCCTGTCGGCGTTCCTTCCAGAAGAACGATCCCTTGCGAATGAAATGATCCAACGGTCCGTTTCGGCCCTCGACTGTTTTATTCGGGAAGGGCCGGAAGCGGCGATGAACCGGTATAACCTATTATAGGGGCTCGCGTCGCCCGAGGGGATCGACTCAGCGAGCACGGCGAGCGAGAGGGGGAGGCTCCATCCGGCTTCACCGGTTGAGTAAGCGAGGATCGGGCTCTGCCCGTCCGAGCGCGGGGCCTGGGGGCATCGGAGGATTCGCAGTAGCGAACCGCACGGGCCCCCAGATAAAATGGGGGCGACGTGAGCCCCTACAAATAGACAGGGGTTGAGAATGGATTTGTTAAGCGGGACGATCATTTGGGGTGTGATTTGCGGAGCCGCCGCGGTGATTTACGGGGCCGCCGCGGCGCGGTGGGTGCTGGCCTTACCGGCCGGCACGGAGCGGATGCAGGAGATCGCAAAGGCCATTCAGGAGGGCGCGAAGGCCTTCCTCAACCGTCAGTACATGACGATTGCGGGGGTGGGACTGGTGTTGGTCGTCATTCTCTGGGAGACGCTGGGGGCGAAGACGGCGATCGGTTTTCTGATCGGCGCGCTGTCCTCGGCCGCGGCAGGTTATATCGGGATGAACATTTCGGTGCGGGCCAACGTGCGGACGGCCGAGGCGGCCAAGCGGGGTTTATCGTCGGCCTTTAACGTGGCCTTCCGAGGCGGATCCGTCACCGGCCTCCTTGTGGTCGGTCTGGGGCTTCTTTCGGTCTCCGGGTATTACGGTCTCCTGATCGCTCTGACGCCGTCCGGTGAGAAGATGGATATCACGCCGTTGGTCGGCCTGGGTTTCGGGGGCAGCCTGATCAGCATCTTCGCACGATTAGGCGGGGGGATCTTCACCAAGGCCGCGGACGTCGGCGCCGATCTCGTCGGCAAGGTCGAGGCAGGAATCCCGGAGGATGATCCGCGCAACCCCGCCGTGATCGCGGACAATGTCGGGGACAATGTCGGGGATTGCGCCGGAATGGCGG
This sequence comes from Nitrospirota bacterium, assembly GCA_016201865.1. Classification (GTDB taxonomy): domain Bacteria; phylum Nitrospirota; class Nitrospiria; order JACQBZ01; family JACQBZ01; genus JACQCA01. The sequence continues at coordinate 37,009 of JACQCA010000085.1, read as the reverse complement.
CGGATCTGTTTGAGACCTATGCCGTGACGATCATCTCAACCATGCTGCTCGGTCTGTTGATGTTCGGCGGAAACGAGAAATCCATGGTTTATCCGTTGATCGTCGGCGGAATCTCGATCATCGCCTCGATCGTCGGGACCTTCTTCGCCCGTATCGGCCGCAAGGGGTACATCATGGGGGCCTTGTATAAAGGTCTGTCCGTCTCGGGTGTTCTGGCCGCGATCGCGCTCTATCCCGTGACGGTTTGGCTCTTCGGCGGAGAGGCCGTTCTCGACCCGACCCGCCTGTACGGGACGGTCCTGGTCGGCCTGCTGGTGACGGCGGCCCTGGTGATGATCACGGAATACTACACCTCGACCTCCTTCGGACCGGTCAGGAGTATTGCGAAGGCCTCCACCACCGGCCACGGGACGAACATTATTGCCGGCCTGGCCATGAGCATGAAGGCGACGGCGCTGCCGGTGCTGGTGATCGGCGCAGGCGTTTTGGCTTCGTTTCATCTTGCCGGCCTTTACGGCGTGGCTGTTGCGGCCGTGTCAATGCTTTCGATGGCCGGAATGGTCGTGGCGTTGGACGCCTACGGCCCGATCACGGACAACGCGGGCGGAATCGCCGAGATGGCCGGGTTGGACAAGAGCGTCCGCGCGGTCACCGATCCGCTGGATGCCGTCGGAAACACGACCAAGGCCGTGACGAAGGGATACGCGATCGGCTCGGCCGGTCTGGCGGCGATTGTTTTGTTCGCGTCGTATACGCAGGAACTGAACAATCATCTTTCCCTAAAAGTAGTCTTCACCTTGAGCGATCCGTATGTGTTGGTCGGGCTATTTATCGGAGGGATGCTTCCGTATCTTTTCTCGGCCCTCTCGATGGAGGCTGTGGGGAAGGCCGCCGGGATGATCGTGGAAGAGGTCCGCCGCCAGTTCCGCGAGATCCCGGGCATTATGCAGGGAACCGGCCGGCCGGACTACGGCCGCGCCGTGGACATCGTGACCCGGGCGGCCATACGGGAGATGATCCTTCCCGGACTGATTCCGGTTCTCTCGCCGATTGCTGTCGGATTCATTCTGGGGCCCAAGGCTTTGGGCGGCATGCTGGTCGGAAGCATTGTCACCGGACTGTTCGTGGCGATCTCGATGACGAGCGGCGGGGGTGCCTGGGACAATGCTAAAAAATATATTGAGGAAGGAAATTACGGGGGCAAGGGAAGCGAGGCCCACAAGGCGGCCGTGACGGGAGACACCGTCGGTGATCCCTATAAGGATACCGCCGGTCCGGCGATCAATCCGATGATCAAGATCATCAATATCGTGGCCTTGCTGATGATCCCACTTTTGGTCTGATCTCCTATGGGATTCAATTGCGGAATCGTCGGACTTCCCAATGTGGGCAAATCGACTCTCTTCAATGCCTTGACGGCGGCCGGCGCGGCCGTGGCCAATTACCCCTTCTGCACGATCGAGCCGAATGTCGGGGTGGTCGATGTTCCGGACGAGCGGCTGCGGCGGCTGGCCGAGATGTTCAAGTCCAGGAAGGTCGTTCCCACGACGGTCGAGTTTGTCGATATCGCCGGGCTGGTGAAGGGGGCCAGTCAGGGAGAGGGGCTCGGCAACAAGTTCTTAAGCCATATCCGAAACGTGGACGCGATCGTCCATATCGTCCGCTGCTTTGAAGACCCGGACGTCGTACATGTCTCGGGATCGGTCGACCCGGCGCGGGATATCGAGATCATCGAGACCGAATTGATCCTGGCCGACCTGGAAACGGTCGAACGGCGACTTCAATCGGCCGAAAAAAAGGTGAGGTCGGGCGATGCCAAGGCCGCGGCCGAGCAGGCCTTCACACAACGGCTCCAGGTCATGCTGGCCAAAGGCGAGCCGATCCGTGGAAAGTCCTATACGCCTGAGGAGGCACGGTGGCTTCATGAGCTGCATCTGCTCACCGACAAGCCGGTGGTGTACGTGGCCAACGTCGCCGAAGCCGATCTGCAGAAAGAAACGGTCCATGTGCAGCGGGTTCGGGAGATCGCGCAACGCGAAGGGGCCGGCGTGATCGTGGTGAGCGGCAAGGTTGAAGAAGAGCTGATCGCCCTTCCGAAAGGGGATCGCGCCGCCTTTTTAAAGGAACTGGGGCTGGCCGAATCCGGACTGGACCGACTGATACGGGCGGGATATGAACTGCTGGGGCTGATCACTTTTTTTACGGCCGGCGAGCCGGAGTCGAGAGCCTGGACCGTTCCGCGGGAGACGAAGGCGCCGCTTGCGGCCGGCAAGATTCACAGCGATATAGAGAAAGGGTTCATCCGCGCCGAGGTGATGGCCTATTCCGATCTGATCGCCTGCGGAAGCGCGGCCGCGGTGCGCGAACGGGGGCTGCTTCGAGTGGAAGGACGGGACTACATTGTTCAGGACGGGGACATCCTGTATTTCAGATTTCAAGTTTAGTTGTCGGCGATCGCGGGTGTGCTTGGGCAGTTGATTTTAGCGAGAAGGATGTGTTACAAGGGTGACACATCGAAAGACGGAGACCACCTCGCTCTCAATTTGAGGGCTTGATACCCGGGAGGAAATGATCTTTATGCAGACCTATGAATCCATTTTTATTATCCGCCCCAGCGTGACGGACGAAGAGGCGACGAAAGTGGTCGAGAAGGTGAAGGGGGTCGTTGAGAAAAACGGCGGCGCTGTTCTCCAGACCGAGAACTGGGGGAAACGGAAACTGGCCTACGAGGTGGAGAGGGAAAAGAAGGGGATCTATGTCATTTTCCGTTTTAAAGGCGATGGAAAGGTGATCAACGACCTTGAGCACAACTACCGTATCGAGGACGCGATCATCAAGTTTTTAACGGTCAAAGCGGCAAAAGGGGAACTGGGCAGCCTCGCGGCGCCTTCTACGGAAGAAGGACGACCCTTCCGCGCCCGATCGGGGTATGACAGAGAAGATCGCCGGAGCGCTTAAACCTTTTTAAAGAGGCGGATTAAAAACCGATGGTCAGTTACAGTAAGGTTATTCTCATCGGCAATCTCACCAAAGATCCCGAGATCCGCTACACCCCCAGCGGCACACCGGTGGCCAATTTACGTCTTGCGGTTAATCACAAATACAAGCAGGGGGAGGATCTTAAAGAAGAGGTGTGCTATATTGACGTGGTGGTTTTCGGGAAGCAGGCCGAGAATTGCGGCCAGTACCTGAATAAGGGGCAGAGCGTGATCGTGGACGGGCGGCTCCAAGAGCGTCGTTGGGAAGCCGAGGGCGGCCAGAAACGCAGCAAGCACGAGGTGGTCGCCCAGTCGGTCCGGTTCATACCCAAACGAAGCGAGTCCGCCGGCCCGTCCGGAAAAACCGAGGCGGCTCCGGAAGACGTCGAGTCGGCCCAAGGCGCGGACAGTAATGATGTGCCGTTTTAACAGGGAGGCGAAAGGTGGAGAAAGGCAAGTTTAGCCAGCGGCGGAAAAACTGCCGCTTTTGTACCGATAAGATCAACTCTATTGATTATAAGGACACGTCGTTGCTTCGAAATTTTGTGACGGAGCGGGGAAAGATCGTCCCTCGGCGGATTTCCGGCAACTGCGCGTCTCACCAGAGGGATGTCGGCCAGGCGATCAAACGGGCCCGCAGCATCGCCCTCTTGGCGTTTGCCGAAGAGCGATAGAGCAAAGGCCTACATTCCGCTGTCGGACTCTTTCTGAAGCCGCTGGATGATTTCGGAGATGAGCTGGATGGGATCCAGCGCGAGTGGGATGGTCTGAGGGGGAAGGCCGCCGGGCTGGAATCGGTAGGCGCCTTCCTCCCATCGGAAGAGATTGTAGATGATCTCTTTAACCTGAAGTTTCAGGCCTTCGAACAGTTCCTTGGGCGTGAGAAATCCCAACTCCACCACGACGGCGCCGAACGTTTTTTGGGTCGCCCCCTTGAGTTTCAGCGCGCCTTCCACCTGTTCCCGGCTCAACTTACCCGCCTTGATGAGGATATTCCCCAGCCGGTCCTCCTGTTGATTGGACGAGGCAAAGACGATATTCCCGTCCTTGATATGGATCGATTTTTCCTGTTCGAGCCGTTGAAGGGTGAGCAGTCCTGTGGCCTTGGAAAGCTGAAGGGTTTGGAGCAGATCGGTCAGCGGGTGATCCTGAAGTTTCCCCGAAATCGTCTCGTTGTTCGTCATCGGTTGCAAGAACTTGGGCTGCATTAGTTTGATTATAGCGGAGACGAACGGCTTGTCAAGCCGGAAAACCGGTCTGGAAATCTAAATTTCCTTGACGGACGGAACGCAAATTGTTATAGTTTCGGTTGCGTCGGGACCAACCATTAAGAGGTCTGAATTGAAGATGAAGCCATTTGATCAGCCCAAGCCGGCGCCGTCGAGCCAAGACGGCCTGCAGGCCTTTATCGAGAAACGCCGATCGCTTCGCGTTCCCCTCTTTGTCCTGGAAGTGAAATGGAAGAAGTACGACAAGGTCTTCATCGGACAAACCCAAAACATCAGCATCGGCGGTCTTTCCATGGCGACCGACCGTTCCCCCCACATCGGAGAGCAGTTTCCAATCGAGTTTATCCTCCCGGATAAAAAGACCAAGGTGAGCTGCACGGGTGAAGTGACCTGGACCCGGCCGTATATAAATGAAGGGGGCGGTTCGGAAGGCATCGGCATCCGATTTGTGGATCTCAACGACCGGAAAATGAAGGCGATCGGTCAATGGATCAAAAAACAGGAGGGCTCCAAGAAAAAACAGGCCTGAGACCTTCTCTCCGATTCCGGGAACGGTCTATTCCGCTTGTGTTGTTGGGGACGGTTCTTTTTCTCTCCGGCGCCCTATCCGAGTCGAAGGCGCAACCCCGGACCGACGCTCAGGCCTTAGACCCCGGCAAACTCATCGCGGTGAAACGGGTGATCGATGGGGACACCATCGAACTGGCCGACGGGGAGCGGGTCCGTTATCTGGGCATCGACGCTCCGGAATTGCGGCGTAAAATCCGTGGCCGGTGGGTTGAGAGGGCGGAGCCGTTTGCGACCGAGGCGTTTGAACTGAATCGTCGGTTGGTGGAAGGTCGTGCGGTCCGGCTGGAGTTGGACCGGGAGTCGCGGGATCGTTACCACCGTCTCCTGGCCTATGTGTTTGTCGGGGATCGTCTGGTCAATGCCGAGCTGATCGCCGCCGGCTATGCGGTCGTCCGTATCCATCCGCCGAACCTTCGCTATGCGGATTTATTGATGAAACTTCAGGCCGAGGCTCGGGCCCATCAACGAGGCCTATGGGCCGTTCATTAGATGAGGAGGGTGATGCGGATGGTCGGGCGCACAAAGATGGCGGGGCTGGAGGAAGAAAAACGGGTCCGGTGGGATCGTCGAGATCCTCTGTCCGATCGCCGGCAGGCGGAGCGACGACAGAGGGAGCAGCGCAAAGGTGAGCGACGCGTGTCCGGTCGCCGAAAGGATCTCTGCCCTACCTGCGGGGGGGAACTGACTCCGACCGCGTATTGTCCTTCCTGCAAAGTCCGGGTCGTCAAGATCCGGATGTCGGCTAAGCGTTGAACCGGCGCGGCGAATACCGGCAAAAACCCCAACGATGGCTCGGTTTCTTCCTGTCGGTTGTTACAATATCCTGCGCGTCCGTTCCGAGATCCGTCGAGGACTATCCGATCGGATATCGGGAGACGGGACTGGCCTCATGGTACGGCGAAGAGTTTCACGGCCGGCCGACCGCCAACGGCGAAATCTACGACATGTACGGGATGACGGCGGCGCACCGGCTGATGCCGTTGGGGACGGTGGTCAAGGTGACGCATCGTGAAAACGGCCGATCCGTCACGGTCAAAGTCAACGACCGGGGGCCGTTCGTGCGCGGACGGATTCTGGACCTTTCCTATGGTGCGGCCAAAAGCCTGGGAATGATCGGGACGGGAACAGCGCCCGTCGCAATCGAGGTGGCGTCCCTCCCGTCGGGCTCGGCGATGTTCGAGCAGGGGCTGTTCACCGTACAGGTGGGCGCGTTTGAGATTGAAGAAAACGCGAAACAGTTGGCGCAGCATTTGAAAAAAAGATACACGGACGTTTATCTGGTCCCCGTGCGAACCAATCAGAACACGGTCTACCGTGTCCGGGTCGGCGCCCTTGCCCAGAAACGTTTCGCGTTTCAATTGGCCGAGCGGTTGGCAACAGAGGATCGCTTGGACACCTTTGTCATACGCCGAGATCCATGAAACGGGGAGGGGACAGATTCGAAATCCGTCCCCTGTTAGTAAGCCATGGACTGGACGAGAGGCCTGATCGGGGCGGGACTGCTATGGTTGTTTCCGGCCGTCGGGGGACCGGTGAACCTGGCCGATGCCCCGGTGATCACCAACCTGAATTGGGTCCCGGGTTCCGGGCCGGCGGGCAGCCGGGTCGTGGTCCGCGTCCATCTCTTCGATCGTCAGGGCGCGGGAAATATCATTCCGATCCTGTATCAGATCCGGGAGGGACTCGAGGAGATCCGGGTGCCGATTTATGACGACGGGACCCACGGCGACGCCTGGCCGGACGACGGTTTTTTTGCGGGGCCGATGACCGTTCCGCGGACCGCCGCGCCAGGGCCGCATTGGTTTGTGGTGTACGTGTTCGACCGGGACGGGCATCGAAGCAACCTCCTGCTCTATGAATTTACCGTGACCGGTTTCAAGGAGATCACGTAAACGAGACATCTGCACGGGCCCACACATATCAAAGGAGAAATTTGATGACCGATGTCGCAGCACTGGAAGGAAAGATCAAACGACTTAAGAAAACCTTGTCGGAGAAACGGCAGAAAGCGTCGGACGCGGAGCCTTCGCTGGAATTGCGGGCGTTTCAAAAACGGCTAAAACGTCTCCAACGCCGACGGCGTGTCCTGTTGAACTGGATGCAACGCGGGACGAAGGGCAAAACCGAGAAGGCGGAGAAAGAAGCCAAGCCGGCCGAAAAGCCGTCGGCGAAACCGGAGCCGGCCGCCGCGAAAGAGGCCAAGGCCGGTTAGTCCTCCACCCGAAACGTTCCGGGACCACGGCCGTCGCAAAGGGAGACCGCAGCGAGCCGATGCAGCGTCGAAGAACCGAGAGCGCATTTCCGATGACCGGCTGGGCGCGAGGCCGGTCCTGGGTCTGGAAACACCATGCCCGAATCGTCCTGGCGGGTTTGTTCGTCCTGTCGGCCGCCGGCAGTTTTCAACAGGGAATCCCCGATGCCTGGAGGATGGGCGCGTGGAGCGGCGGCTTTCTCTGGGCGGCGGGATCGTTGACGGTCCGATACCTGCGGCAGGCCGCGACGGACCGGCGATTCCAGGTCGAGATCCTCATCCTCCCGGTTCTGGCCGTCAACGTTCTCACACAACTCACCGGCGGCTTGACCTCTCCGCTGACCCTCCTCTACGTGATCCTCGTCCTGTCGGCCGCATTGCTCTGCGATGTCTCGGCCAACGGTTATACCGTTGCGGCGATCTTTGTTCTTGAAGGGGCGAACCTGCTGGTCGGTCCGCGGCCGGGGATGGACGTCGGGAGCCGCGCGCTGATCTGGGCGGCGGGCCTTTCCCTGATTCCGCTGGTGGTCAAGGCTTATCTCTACGCGGAACGGCGGGAAAAGGAGACTCTGGAGGCGGCCGTACTCCGATTCCGGACCGGCGCGCTGGCCCTGCGGCCGTTGCCGGACGCGGACCGGTCCAGTCCGATGTGGGCGCTCACCCCCGACGAGCGCGATAAACGGAACGCCCCGGTTCATGCCCGCTTCGATCGGGTCGTTGAGAACCTGTTCTGGTTGTTCAAAGGGGCGTTGCGTCAGGCCGGCCACTGCATCCTTTTCCTGCCGACGGAATCGGAAGGGCGGTTTCGGTTTCACAAGTTCGCGGGCGGTGATCTGCAGGAACTCCGCTCCCAGTGTGTCATTTCGGACGGCGCGGGTGTTGTCGGGTTTGCGGTCAAGGAACGGCGGCTGTACCGGATCGGTCGTTTCAATCCCGATCATGGGTCGCTGGAGTACTGCACCCGGACCCTGCCGGTCCGTTCGGTCATGATCAACCCGCTGATCCAGGACGGTCGCGTCGAGGGCGTCCTCGTCGTCGACAGCCTTGAGCCGGAGGCGTTCGCCGAGGAAGAAGAACAGACCTTTCTCCGGTTGTCCGAGCAGGTTTTGGAGGCGATCAACAATCGCCGGGAGCACCAGGCGGTCCAGAACCGCGCGCAGGAGTTGTCCACGCTGGTGACGGTCGGCGAGTCCTTGGGCTCCAAACTGGACCTCGATCACCGGCTCGAGACGATGGCGGACAAGATCAAGGAGATCATCCCGTACGATCATTGCTTCATTTTTCTTGTGGAGCCGGGCGAGCGCCGGGCGGAACTGAAGGTTGTGCGCGGCTATGCCGATCCCGGGCTGATCGGTCAATCCATCACCTTGCACGACGGTTTTCTGGCGTTGGTGGTCAAGCGCAGGATGCCCCTCATCCGGATCAACCTCCATGAACGTGAACGGGGACGAGGGGTTTTCCCGGCCGCCAGCGGCATTAAATTAAGGCCGGCCTCCTTCCTGGGACTGCCGATGGTCGTCCATGACCATGTGATCGGGGTCTTGGCGATCACGTCCCAGCGGCCTCACTCCTTTGATGAACAGCACAAGGAGTTCTTGAAGATGCTCTGCAGCCAGGCGGCTATCTCGATCGCGGACGCCAAGCTTCACGACGAGGTGAACCGTCTCGCCACCACGGACAGCCTGACCGGCGTGGCCAACCACCGTCGGTTTCAGGAACGCCTTAACGAAGAGTTGGAGCGGCAGGCCCGTGAAGAGGGGGCCTTCACGCTGTTGATGATCGACGTCGATCATTTCAAAAGGATCAACGACCGTTTCGGCCATCCATCGGGAGATCAGGTCTTAAAGCAGGTGGCGGCCGTCCTGAGCAAGACGGTCCGCAAGATCGACGTCGTCGCCCGCTACGGCGGCGAGGAGTTCGCCGTGATTCTTTTGAAGATCGGGCCGAAGGAGTCCTATCACCTGGCGGAGCGGATTCGGAAATCGGTCGAAGGGTTGGCCCCGGTGATCAACGGAGAGCCCCAGAAGGTCACGATCAGCCTTGGCATGGCGGTTTATCCGGACGACGCCCATGATCGGCAGATGTTGATCGAGCGGGCCGACCGGGCGCTCTACGCCGCCAAACACAACGGCCGAAACAAAGTCTGCCTCTATTCCAAGATTAGATAGGAGACAAGCCCGTTCCTGATTTCGGGTTTACGATCGCCCGATCAGCCGGTCCAGATCGGCTTTAACCGCGTCGAGTTTGAACTTGGCCCGGGGATCGGAACGGCGGACGGCTTCGATCACGCCGTTAAGCGACCTTTCGATTCCCGACAACGTCTCTCCGGTTTCTTTCGACGTCAGCTTGGCGGCTGCGCCCAGCTCGGCTTTGGCGGATTCAATCTCCTTCTCGGCCATTCCGAAATTCCGCTCCTTGATGTTGTTCTCGGCCGCGTTCAAGCGGTCGCGCGCCGTGGTGAGCTGCATTCGGAACCGCAACGCGCGGACCTCGCTTTCCAGTCCGGCCACCTTGGTTTTCATCTCAGAGGTGACGGCGTTAAGCAGCCGGCTCAGCTTTTCCTCCCGCGAGGCGCCGGAGAGATATCCGGCGCCGAAAATGAGGGTCAGCACGAGCAACAGTCCGATCCATTTCAAAATTGTTTTCATCCGGAAAAGACTCCTTTCATCGACGCGCCTTCAAAAAGGACCAGCCGAGAGCCATTCCCGTGACGATCGCGGCCGCCAGGACCATCCGGCTTTCAAGCGGCTGTTCCTGATAGTCAAAGAAGCGGGAGACGACCAGCAATGCGAGCAGGAGGGCGCCCAGTATCGCGCGGAAGACCAGCCGGTGCAGCTTCAACAGAGCTCCCGTGACATCGTCGGACGACATCCGAGTCTTGAACTCGCCTCGATTGGCCATGACGAGAAAGGTCTCCAGGGCCTTGGGCAGCGATACGAGGGAACCGCCCACTTCGCGCCCGGTCTTCCACAGCCGGTCGAGCCAGCTCTCTTCTGCTCGAATGAATGAAACAGCATAGGGCTTGGCCAGTTCGATAATATTCAGATTCGGATCCAGCTTGGAATTGATCCCGTTCAGCATGCCCAGCGTCCGCCAGATCAGGATGAAGTTATTGGGGATCTGAACGGCCGAGGAGACGCTGAAGATCTGCTCCAGGTCGTGGGCGATGTCGCCGACCCCGATTTCGCGGAAGGCCTTGGGCGAGATGTCGCGATATTTCTCGATGAAAAAGGTCGCGACCTGTTCGATTGCTCGGCGGTCGCCGGTGCGGTCGATGAAGCCGAGGTCGAACAGGCCTTGGACGATGCGCGAGATATCCCGATCGATGATACCCCCCACGGTCGTCTTGATGCCCTCCCGCATGGCGGGGGACAGAGGCTGCATCAGGCCGAAATCCACGAAGACCAGGACCGGACCGCCGCCCGGAGTCCGGCCGGGCCGGACGAACAGGTTGCCGGGATGCGGATCGCCGTGAAGGAACCGATGCGCGAAGAGCTGAATCATATAGGACTCCATCAGCAGCCGCGCCAGGGCCGGGAGTTCCACGCCGGCGGCCCGGATCGTCTCGAACTCGGTGATCTTGATCCCCTCCACGAATTCCAACGTCAGGACATGCGGCGTGGTGTAATCCCAGATTACGTTCGGGACGACGATCCGATCGTCGCCGTCGAAATTCCGATGAAACCGCTCGGCGTTTCGGGCTTCCTGGATATAATCCATCTCCTGATGGAGGATGCGGGAGAATTCTTCGTAGAGGATGTCTAAGCGGATCCGGTGGAGGAATCGTTGAAGAAACCAGGAGGCCCACCGGGCCGCGCGCAGGTCGGCCTCGACGATCCGCCGGATGCCGGGGTATTGAACCTTCACCGCGACCCGCCGGCCGTCTTTGAGGACCGCCTCATGGACCTGTCCGAGCGAGGCGGCCGCGATCGGCGTTTCATTGAAGGCCGCAAAGACCTCGTCGGGATTCTTACCCAGTTCGTCCCTCAGGCGCTGCCGGATGGATGCGAAATCGTCCGGGGGAACGGAATCCTGAAGCCGGGCCAGCGTCCGGGTGTATTCGTCCGGCAGGAGATCCACGCGGGCGCTCAAGAACTGTCCCAGTTTGATCAGGATACCCTTAAGATCGATCGCCGTTCGGCAAAGCCGGTCGGCCTTCCTTTGATGCAGTCGGGAGCGACGGCGCCGGAGAAGTGGCTCGCCGTAAAAGTGCGAACAGCCGTAATGGATGCGATACGATACGGCGGTGTCCAACACCAAGAAAAGAATCCTGATGACTCGAAGGCCCAACCAGGAACGGGATGACACGAAGTCCTCCAGCACGTGATTGGGTTATATCACACGCATGGTGGAGAGTCAACGAAGGGGGCGATTGGTTCGTCTCTCTATCATTTCCCCATCTTGACCGGTTTTCTCAAAAGTTTATACTTTTGCTTACCATGGTCCGATCGAAAATAAGGATAACTCTGCTTCTCATTCTGCTGCTCTCTATTATCCCATTGAGCTTTGTGACCGCTAAGGATGATAAAAGACCCTTTTGGACGGAGAAATCATCCTATATTGAGGGAGCCGATCTCTTTGTTGTTGGGGTGGCTTCCAATGAGAAAACAGTGGAAAAGGCCCGAAAAATCGCATTTGAAAATGGAAAAGTAGAATTGATGAATTTTGCACAAGTTACGGATCTTGAATCTAAAGGATTAATAATAGAGACCCAGATGACATTTGAAGACCCGCATGATGATGGAACTGTAACTGTATATAGACTCCTTCGAGTTCCGATAGACCGGCTCCTTAAAATTCAGGAGAATGTTAAAACACAAGGTGAGTCGAACACAATAGCATTAAAGAAGATACAGGCAGAACTTAAGGACAAAAAGCGTGAAATGGAAAGTACCATTGAAGAAGTACACCAACTAGAGGAGTCTCTATTAATGCATACAAGGAGGGTAGAAGAGAAACAAAAGGAAGTTGAATTGTTATTGGCTCAAATAAATGGAGATTCATCTCGGGATTCCCATCCCGGTAAATCTGTTCCGGTGCAAATTCTTAAAGCTCAATTAAAGGATGCTGAGGAGCGAATGGACCAACGAGAGGCCGAGATAGAGAAACTCATACAAAGAATCAAGGAAAGAGTCAGGCACAGCACTAAAATTGCCTGCAGTCTAAATACAGGCATGACGAGGAAAGATGTCAGAGAGATACTTGGCAAGCCTGACGGGATACTAAAAGAAGCTGGGTTTTGGTATTACGGAGCATCAAGGGTGGAATTTGATTCGGTGGATGTACTTGCTGGGGTGTATAATCGAGACGAGGAGAATTGGTGTGTCAAATATAAATAGAGTATTCATGGGTTAAATGCCTTATTGATATTTGAGAAACCGCCGTTGGCGGGTGTGGGACAGGGCTGGGGCTTGATTTTTGCTATTCGCGATTGCGAACACGATGGTAGTCATTCAAATAGGCTGTGGTCGTATGCCGAGGGAGGCCGGTGTGAAAGGGGTGTATCAAAAAGATCAATAAAAGGAAAATGGGAGTCTGACGACTACGCTGCTTGGATTCTCTTCGCCAAGGGCGCGATCACATCCTTTAAAACCTTTGATGCCTGAAGAACCTCGATGCCGATAATCTTTTTCTTTGAATCCAACTCAATATTCACACCGGGCTGGATCTCGACGTACTCCTCTTCATTCCCCGGTTTCCCGAGATAGAGAATGTCTTCCCGACTATCATAGAATGCCTTAGGCAGTTTCACGTCAGTTTCCTCCAACGTTTCGACCTTACTCGGTTATCTTTTTGGGCTTTTTTAAGAGGGTGTATGGTGATTAACCATACGTTGGTTCCTTCTGCACGATATGCTACCATAACTTCACGCATTTTACCATACAAAATCACGCCCTTTACAGCCACGGTAAGATGCGTTTTTTCATCGTAATATCTTTCCGTTGCATGGATGTAAACTCTTTTAGGAAGATCCTTAGGGATCTTCCGCAAGGCCAGACGATGTCGAAGATGATCTGAGAAGAGGATTTGCATATAAACAACTTGGACTATACCGAATAGCGGCAGGGGAGTCAAGCAATGCAAGACGCGGGGCCGGGGCTTGAGTTCGGCCATTCGCGATTGCGAACACGATGGTAGTAATTCAGTCATGATGTGGTCGTATGCCGAGGAAGGCCGCTGTGAAAGGGGCGTATCCAAAAGATCAATAAGGTCTGTCGGGCCGTATTTTTTAGCGGGAGATCCCGCCTGTAAGAGCGAGGGTATCCATTGAACGTGCTGCTAAAAGGAATACTGCTGGATCGGATAGAGGAGGAGGTTTTTGCCGGAGCCTTTTAGGATTTTTTGCCACCGCGCCATGTCCTTTCTGTTTTGAGTTATTAAATAATCGAGGTGTCAAAAACCAGATAGCGATTCATCAAGCGGTTCGCCCGTACCGGTCCGTCCAGGTTCCGCGCTTTCGGAGTCGCTCAAATGCAGTGATGATTTCTTCGCCGGCCAGTGTTCGATCAATCGCCTCGCGGACGGCTTCCGATTCGCTGGATGATCCCAATAACTTTCGCAGAGCCTGCAGCTTCTTGCTTTCCACCATAAGATTTTTACGCGCGATCTTCGTGCCGCTCATTTTCGTCTACCCCTCTTCAAATAAATGCGCATATTCTGAACAATTATTACACACTGAAGGGGTAAAATCAAGAGAAGGAAGGCCTATGAGAAAACCTTACCCAACCCGCCGCGATTATCTTAGATGAAACAGGAAAATAGAAAAATTTCCGCCCATCCTCGTGCGCACGGCGCGGCGGTCGGTTTAATCCCTGTCTCCAATGCGCCGGTTTTAGAGGACAAATTTGTTGACAAACCATCTGAAATGTGACAGATTATGGCGGGTTTGTCTTCATGCGAGCCGGAGAGGATTTCATGCGCGTTGGGCCAGGGGTGATCCGCAAAGGCCTGTTCATTATTTGTCTGTTGTCGTTGTTATTCCCGTTCGGTCTTGCCGCCACCGCTCCGGCCCAGGAAAAGGAGGACACGGCCCTCTTCTATCAGGGCCAGTCCTTGATGGAGAAGAAGCAGCCGCTTGCGGCCGCGACGAAGTTCAACGATCTTCTGAAAAAATATCCCGGCAGCAACATCCGCGACCTGGCCTTCTACTGGCTGAGCCGGGCCTATCTCGATCTGAAGCGGACCTCCGAGGCCGAGGTGATCCTGCAACAGCTTCAGCACGAGTTTCCGGACAGCCCATTGGTTCCGAGACTGAAGAAAGAGATCGCCGAAAAATCGTCCAAGCCTCAGGAACCGGCGGCCAAGCCGCAGCCGCCGACGCCTCCGCCGAAGATCGCGAAGAAACCGGAGAAGGCCCCGAAGCCGCCGGCCGTGCCAAAAGCGCCGCCGGCCGTCGCGAACGAGTCGTCCCCTCCAACCATTCCGAAATCGGCCGCGCCGCGTAAGACGAAACCGCCGACGACCCAGACCCTTCCCCTTCCGGCCGGGGGGACGCAAAAAGGGTTTTCGCTCACGATCATGCAGGTCGCGGATCTGAAGGTGGAGGCGAAGGGCGAGTCGCTCTCGATCTATCCCGGCGAATCGGGACTCATTCCGTTGCGGATTACCAATACCGGCAATGCGGAGGACGCCTTCAATGTCCGAACGACGCTTCCGCCGGAATATCAGCCGGTCTTCTATGCGGACGAGAACGGGAACGGCCAGGTGGACGCGAACGAACGGTCCGTTCAGGCCTCGCCCGTGTTGGACGTGAACCGGTCGGCCTCGATCGTCCTCCAGATCCATCTCCCGCCGTCGACGGCGGACGGGCAGAAGAAAGAGTTTGAGATTTTAGTCTCATCCTCGTTCGATCCGAATATTTCTCAACTCGTGAAGGCCGCCGTGAACTCGAAGGGGCCGCTGATTCGCGCGGACTTCAAGGCGGACAAGGAACGCGTCAAGCCGGGCGATCGTCTCAGCTATATGCTGATCCTCCAGAATGCGGGCGGCGCCGAAGCCCGCGAGGTGAAGTTCCAGTATGCGTATCATCCCAATCTGATCTTTCTGTCGGCGCAGCCCACCCCGAATATCGTCGAGCAGGCCTCCCGGACGCTGGCCTGGACCCTGGAAAATCTTCCCAGCCAGTCGTCCCGGCGGATGGAGGTCCACTTCAAGGTCGGCGATGAAGCGACGGCGGGCCAGGAGATCATCAACCGCGGCGGCCTGGAGATGTCGGCCGGGGGCGAGCCGATCCTGTTGTCCTCTCCCTTAGTGACGGTGGAGCAGGTGGCGATGGTGAAATTAGAAGGTTCGCGGGAGGAGATCACCGTGACGCCCGGAGACGCCCTGGATCTCCCCTATGTCGTGAAGAACATGGGCAACGGCGCGGACGCCTTCCGCCTGCGCCTGGAGGGGAGCGACGCCGTGGAAGGCCTGGTCTATGTCGACCAAAACAATGACGGCCTGTACCAATCCACGGAACCGACCTTGACCGAGACGCCTCCGATGGGAAGCCGGGAGGCCTTCCCGGTGATGGTTCACATCACGGTTCCGGTCCGGCAGTCCGACGGACAGAAATTGGAGACCCATCTCGTGGCCCAGTCGAAACTGGATCGGTCGGTCTCGGCCCGGACGACCAAGGTTTTTCATTACACGCTGCCGATCGTGACCGTCTCGACGCAGCAGGGGGCCCGCGACACGATTCCGGGCGGGATCATTTCGTATCAACTGACCGCGATCAATTCCGGATCGGGGATTGCCCGGAACGTCGTGATCACCGACCTGCTTCCGACCGAACTGGAATACGTCAATTCCGATCCGCAGCCGTCCGAACGGCAGGAGGGAGGTCTCGTCTGGCAGGTGACGGAACTGGCGCCGAACCAGAAGAAGGTGTTTGTGGTCAACGTCAAGACGCGGCCCGGGCTTCGCGCCGGAACGATCATCCAAAAGGAAACACGGATCCGGTACTTGGACCTGAACGGGAACCGGTATGAATAGCACGGACGGGGGAGTGGGAAGGGACAGATTTCAAATCCGTCCCCATCCAGCAGGTCCAATCCCGATGAGGGATTCGCGAATCCATGTATGAGACGTTCTTCCAATTCACCGAGATTCCCTTCAACCTAACCCCCGACCCCCGATTCTTCTTTTTCAGCAAGAAACACGAAGAGGCCTTCGATCACATCCGGTACGGAATCCAGGAGCGAAAAGGGTTCATCGTCGTGACGGGTGAGGTCGGAACCGGGAAGACCACGCTTTCGCGATTGTTACTGGAGAAACTGGACAAAAAGATCCGGACCTCCATGATCTTCAATCCCAGCCTCAGCACGATCGAGCTGTTGCAGGCCATCAACCAGGACTTCGGGATTCCCGGAGACGCTGCCTCGAAAAAGGAGTTGGTCGAAACGCTGAACCGGTTTCTACTGCAGGCCTTGGCCGAAGGGGGAAACGCCCTCCTGATCATCGACGAAGGGCAGAATCTCTCGATCGAATGCCTGGAGGAGATCCGGATGCTTTCGAATCTCGAGACCGAAAAGGAAAAACTGCTCCAGATCCTCCTGATCGGTCAGCCGGAACTCCGGGAGAAGCTTCAAGTCCGGGAGCTGCGCCAGCTCAATCAGCGTATTGCGATCCGGTACCACATCGCCCCGCTGGATTTGGAGGAGACGAAGGCCTATGTGGCGTATCGTCTCAAGGTGGCGGGGGGGCATGATCGCTTGCTCTTTACTCCCAAGGCGCTTGAGAAACTTTACCATTGCAGCGGAGGAGTTCCCCGACTGATTAATATTCTATGTGACAAGGCGTTGTTGGCCGCTTATGCCCGGGAAAGCCGCGTGGTGGATGATGCCGCCGTGGCGCGGGCCGCGACGGAGTTGGAAGGCCCGCCGACCGGAAACGCGGAGGGGAGGACGGTTCGCCCGACCGCCCAACGACGACGAGAAACCGAAGGCCGGGACCGGTCGAAGGCGCCGTGGTTCAGCCCCCTCGGTGCGACGATCATCGGTCTGTTGTTGACGCTCTTGGCCGGGCTCGTGTGGGGAGTGCCGGCGTGGCGCGCCGCCCGAAAGACGATCGAGAACTCGATGCAACCGGAGCCCTCGGTCGCTTCCAACGCGCTTCCGGTTGCGGCGACCGAGGAGACCGAACCGAAGCCCGCTCCCGTTGCGAAACCGACCGAGACCGTCGTGTCTCCGCCTCGGAAGGACGGCGCGGGCCGATTTGATGAGAACGGTGTGTTTCGGGCGGTCCGTCCGGAGGAGACGCACAACGCGGCCTTGTTGACCTTGCTGAAAATCTGGGGAAACTCGGCCTCTCTTCCTTCCGGGGGATTCAAGGATTCGGACGGAGATCGATTCATGTCCGTCAACGGATTTTCGGCCTATCGTTTTCCGATCGACCTGAAACGGATCCGGATACTCGATTATCCCTGCCTGATCCGGGGACACTGGACGCACGGCACGACCCTGACCGATGCGGTGTTGGTTCATCTCACCGACCAAGACGCGACGATCCTTGATCCTTTAAACGGGAAGACGACCTATGATCTGGATCTCTTGCAGACCTTGTGGGGGGAGAAAGGCACGGTCTACTTTAAACGGCTTCCCGGCATTGCCTTGCCGCTCAAGTCAAAAGGAACGGATTCATCCGTCAAGACCATTCAGAAAGCCCTGAAGGTCCAGGGGTTATATCTTGGAAAAGCGGACGGCGTTTTGGGTCCAAACACCAAGCGGGCGATTCGTTTCTTCCAACAGAAATACGGCCTCAGGGACAGCAGCCGCTTTGATTTTGAAAGTTACCTTGTCTTGTCGAGGGTGATGTTCAGGGAAACGCCCGGGCTCCAGATCGGCGATCTATGATTCTCCTGTATTGACTCTAAAGAATTGCTTTGGTATAAGTGCCTGAGTTGATTAATGCCCGGAGTGTGTGAAAGTCCATGGATCAGAAGATTGTTGTCCGTTTCCAGAACGGCAAGATCATGAAAGGCTACTCTCACGACTTCTTCCCAAACAAAGACAGCTTCCATCTCAATGTATTGGATCAGCCCCCCGATAAAAAACCCATTGAGATTACGGTTTCTCAGCTCAAGGCGATCTTTTTTGTGAAAAATTTTGTGGGGCGTAAAGGCTATCAGGAGCTCAAGGATTTTTCAGGCATTGAAAAATCTGCCTATGGGAAGAAAGTCATTGTCCAGTTCAAGGATGGAGAGCTTCTCTATGGAGTGACCCAGGGTTTCTCCCCAAACCGTTCCGGCTTCTTCCTCTTTCCGGCGGATCAACAGAGCAATAATCAGAAGGTCTTCATTGTGCAATCCTTTGTGACAAAGATAGAGTCTTCCGGTCCCTAAACGTTTGCCGCTTAAACGACAAGATCATTGAACTTTTCTCAGAAAACGTCTATAATTTAAAAGGTTCTCGAAAGCAGGCATTTGCATTTGGACTCCGGCATGGGAGGTGCTCGCCATGATCAGACGATATCTTTGGACCTTGAATGTCTTGTTCCTGTTGGGTTTCAGCTATTTTGTGGCCGACTTGGTGAATCTGTTCATCGGCCGGCAATTGGAACTGCCGCCTCCCGCACCCACCGTCTCCATCACGACGACCGAGGCGCAAGTGAGGCCCACCATGGAGATCTATTCGTCCATCGTGGAGCGGAATATCTTTGGAACCAAACCGTCGGCCGCCATCGGTCCGCCGGAGGAAGCCAGACCTCAACCGGTTCCGCTTCCCCCGCTTCGGGTGCGGTTGGTGGGGACGATCGTGGGAGAGTCGGAGGAGTCCTTGGCCGTGATCGAGGATCTGGCGACCAAAGAGCAACGACTCTATCACCTTGAAGATCTGGTCGGGACGGATGCCAAGCTGATCGCAATTACCCGCAATGAGGTGACGTTTCTTCGCGGGGATATCCGGGAGACCCTGGGCCTGCAGGAAGAGGGCGTCCCGGGACAACCGGCGGTTTCCTTCCCGGTTCCAATATTGGCCCCGGCCCCGCCGGCGATCCGACCGGCCGGAGTCCCGAACAATTGGATTTTGGATAAGCATGAAGTGACGGCGGCGCTTGAGGATCTGCCGCAGCTTATGACGAAGGCCCGTGTGGTCCCGAACTTGACCCCGGAAGGAAAGAGCGACGGCTTCCGAATCGTCTCGATCTCGCCCGCCAGTTTCTACGAGCGGATCGGGCTTAGAAACGGCGATGTGATCCAACGCATCAACGGGGTCGAAGTCAAAGACCCGCAGACCTTCATGCAGGTCTTCACGCAACTCCGGGAGCAATCCAACATCACGTTGGATCTGTTGCGGAACAATCAAAAAGAGTCGTTCGCCTATGAGATTCGTTAACGGGTCGTCCGGCCCGATATCCGTTCCGGTTCTTCTTTTTCGGATCGTCATCGGTTTGGCCGTTTGCCTGATCCCGACCCCGCCGGCGGCGGCTCAATCTCCGGAATCCGGCGGGGGCCCGCCTCCGCCTCCTCCGCTGCCTGCCTCGCCGACGCCTGTGACGCCGACAGCGCCCGCACCGGTCCCGGTCAAGTCGGCAAAGGATCGGTTGATCACCCTCGATTTCAACAATGTCGATCTGCCGGTGTTCGTGAAGTTCGTCAGCGAGATCATCGGCAAGAATTTCATCATTGATGAACGCGTGCGGGGGAAGGTGACGATCTTTTCACCTGCCAAAATTTCCGTAGACAAAGTCTACCAGGTTTTCCTGTCCGTTCTGGATATCAAGGGCCTCGCGGCCGTCTCAACGGGGGAGATGGTCCAGATCCTTCCGGTATCGGAAGTCCCGCCGGAACGGAATATCAATGTTTACTATCTTGAGAATGCCAATGCCGAGGAGTTGACGAAACTCTTGACCTCCCTCGTGACCCGCACCGGAGCGCCGCCCGCCGCCGGCCGGCCGGTCATTAAATCGCCGGGGGAATTCGAGGGCACGATCCAGATCATTCCGGATAAGGCCACCAACGCTCTGCTGATCACGGCGTCGACCCGAGATTATGAAATGCTCAAAGAGGTGATCAAAAAACTGGACGTAAGACGCCGCCAGGTTTACGTCGAGGCCGTGATCATGGAAGTGAGCCAGGACAAACTTCGAGAACTGGGAACGACGTTGGGGGCGGTGGCCGGTTACCAGTCGCCTAATAAGGATCTGACGGCCTATGGCGGGTTCAATGAGGCGCCGGAGGATATCGCGGCCCTGACGAGTATCACCGGCATCAAGATCGGCGTCAGCACCGTTAATGTCAAGGTGCTTCTGAAGGCATTGCAGAGCTCATCGGATGTCAATGTGCTGTCCACGCCCCAGATCCTGACAACCAACAACCAGAAGGCCAAGATTGTGGTGGCCCAGAATGTTCCGTTTGTGACCGGCAGCAGCCAGGTCACGGGCGGCGTGACGCAGCGGCAGATCAGCCGGCAGGACGTGGGTGTGACGCTTGAACTGACGCCGGAGATTCTCGAAGGGGATCGGGTTCGAATGGATGTCCGCCAGGAGATCTCGAGCCTGGCCGAGACGCCGCAGACGGTTCTGGTCGAGCTGGGGCCGACCACGAACAAGCGGGAGGCCACGACGACGGTGATCGTCTCCACGAATCAAACGGTTGTGATCGGAGGATTGATGCGGGATGACGTCAGCCGGGTCGAGTCGAAAATCCCGCTGTTAGGGGACATCCCGCTGATCGGTTGGTTGTTCAAATTTCAGTCGAAGCATGCGACCAAATCAAATCTCCTCATCTTTCTCACTCCGCACGTTGTGCGTGAAAACCAGGAGCTGGATGCGTTGCTGCAGCAAAAGAGCGATGTCATGAAACGGGCGATATCGGAAGGGACTTTGAAAGATCAGACACCGAATTATCAATTTCTGAACAGCATCAACCCGCCGCAGGACAAGAGGTAGTCGTCGTCCATGTCCAGCCCGTGGAAGCGCATCGGCCAGATTCTTCAAGACAAGTTTGCCGTTTCGGCGGAGGCGATCCGGGACGCCCTGGCCCTTCAGCGGGAAAAAGGGGGACGCCTCGGCGAGATCCTGGTTCGGATGCGCGCCGTCAAGGAAGGCGAGATCCTCGATGCCCTGGGTCTCCAGTTCCGTCTTCCCTGCCTTCCGGATCTGCTGCCGGTTCAGGTGGATCCGGCGCTTCTGTCGAAAATCCCGATCGGGTTTGCGAAACGATACGAACTCCTTCCCATCCGCGAGGAAAACGGCCCGGTGATGACGGCCGTGGCCGATCCGCTCCATCTGACGGCGCTGGACGACGTCCGGGCGTTGTTGGGCCGCGACGTCCGTCCGGTCCTGGTGCCCGCCAAGGCGATCCTCAACTGCATCAACCAGATGTACGACCGCGCCTCGGATACGGCGCAACAGGTGATCGAAGACCTGAGCGCCGAGAGCCTGGACCTTTTGGCCAGCGAGCTTTCGGAGCCGGTGGATCTCTTGGAGGCGACGGACGAGGCGCCGATCATCCGGTTGGTGAACTCCGCGTTGTTCCAGGCCGTCAAGGACCGGGCGAGCGACATTCACATCGAGCCGTTTGAGCGCGATCTGGAAATCCGCTACCGGATCGACGGCATCATGTACAAAATCCTGTCGCCGCCGAAACGATTCCAGTCCAGCATCATCTCTCGGATCAAGATCATGGCCGGATTGAACATCGCCGAAAAGCGGCTGCCCCAGGACGGCCGGATCGGGATCAAAATCGCCGGTCGGGATGTCGATATCCGCGTCTCGGTCATTCCCACGGCCCACGGCGAACGGGTGGTCTTGCGGCTCCTGGACAAGAGCACAAGCCTTTTGGATCTGGAGGAGATCGGTCTGACGGCGGAAGAACGGCATACGATGCTCCAGTTGATCCAGATGAGCCACGGGATCGTGCTCGTGACCGGCCCGACCGGCAGCGGGAAGACCACGACCCTCTACGCGGCGCTCAACCGGATTAATTCTCCGGACAAAAACATTATCACGATTGAGGACCCGATCGAGTACCAGTTGAAGGGGATCGGGCAGATGCAGGTCAACCCCAAGATCAATCTGACCTTTGCCAACGGTCTGCGGTCCATCCTCCGTCAGGATCCGGACGTGATCATGGTGGGCGAGATCCGGGACGTCGAGACGGCCGAGATCGCGATCCATGCCTCGCTGACGGGTCACCTGGTTTTCTCAACGCTTCACACCAACGACACGGCCGGCGCCATCACCCGTCTTCTGGACATGGGCATCGAGCCCTTCCTCGTTTCCTCTTCCGTGATCGCGATCATCGCGCAACGGCTGATCCGGTGCCTCTGCCTGGACTGCCGGCAGGCCTACACGCCCACGCCGGAGGAACTCGCCAAGCTGGGGTTTAAGACCGCGACGGTGCGGCCGACCTTTTACCGGGCGGTCGGCTGCGACCCATGCAAGCGGACCGGATACCACGGCCGGACCGGGATCTACGAAATTTTATTAATCGACGACGAGGTCCGGCAGATGATCTTGAGCAAGCTGGATGCCAATCGGATCAAGAATCGCGCAGTCGAAAAGGGGATGCGGACGCTTCGGGACGACGGGGCCCGGAAGGTGGTGAGCGGCGTTACAACGGTGGAAGAGATTCTTCGCGTCACCCAAGAAGAGCTGGTCATGGAGTAACAGGGCATGCCGGTTTATGAATACAAAGGCCTGACGACCGAGGGCCGGGATGTGTCCGGGATCATTGATGCGGACAGCCCGAAAACCGCGCGGGTCAAGCTGCGCCAGTCCGGGGTCTATCCCACTCATGTCGTGGAAGGCGCCGGGGAGTCGGCGCACCGATTCGGCTCGGAGACTCGGGCGGAACGTCCCGGCCAGCCTCTCTCCCGGCTGTCCCGGATTCGGGTGGTGGAACGCGCCGGCTTGATGGAGGTCGCTTTCCTGACCCGTCATCTCGCCACCCTGACGGCGGCCAAGCTTCCGTTGATGGAGGCCCTCACGGCCCTGATGGATCAACTCGAGAAGGGCGAGTTGAAGCGGATCGTGGCGGAGGTTCGGGAGCGGGTGAAGGAGGGCAGTTCCCTTGCGTCGGCGCTGGCGCAATACCCGTCGGTATTTTCGGAAGTCTACGTCAACATGGTGCGGGCCGGCGAGGCCAGCGGCATGCTGGACGGGATGCTCCTCCGACTTGCGGATTACCTCGAATACCAGGTCCGTCTCCGGAACCAACTCGTCGCCGCGCTGACGTATCCCATCTTCATGGTGATCATCGGCGGTCTGATTCTGTTTTCACTGGTCGCCTTTATCGTTCCCAAGATCACGCTGATTTTTGAGGAGGTGCATCAGGTCCTTCCATGGCCGACCGTGGCGCTCATTGCCATGAGCCATTTCTTGAACCGGTACTGGTGGGCCGTCCTGATGTCGGGCCTCTTCGGCCTGTTCGGGCTCCAACAATACATTAAAACGCCCGCCGGCCGCGCGCGGTATGATCGGTTCCTGCTTCGGGTTCCGGTCGTCGGCCGCGTGACCCTTTTAGTTGCGATCTCGCGCTTTACCCGGACGCTCAGCACGCTGCTGACGGGCGGCGTCCCGCTGCTTCCGGCGCTGGATGTGGTGCGAAACGTGGTCCAGAATACGGTCATGGCCGAGGCGATCGACCGCGCACGGCAGAACATCGGCGAGGGGGAGAGTCTGGCCGAGCCGCTCCGAAAGAGCGGGATGTTTCCCCCGCTGGTGACGTACATGATCGGGATCGGCGAGAAGAGCGGCGAGCTGGAGCCGATGTTGATCAAGGTGTCCGAGGCCTATGACCACGAGGTGGAGGCGACCATCGGCACGCTGACGGCTCTTCTGACGCCGGTCATGACGCTGGTGATGGCAGGGGTCGTCCTGTTTATTGTGCTGGCCATTCTTCTTCCGATTTTCGAATTGAGTCAGATTGTGAGGTAGGAATGCAACGTCCCATTGTTAAAAATGCGCATCAAGCCGGCTTTACCCTGATCGAAATCATGGTGGTCGTCTTCATCCTGGCGCTTCTGGCCGGGATCGTCGTTCCCAAAATCATGGGCCGGACGGATGAGGCCCGACGGACCGCGACCAAGGTCCAGATCAAGAATATCGAAGAAGGCCTCCATCTCTACAAACTCGACAACGGTTTTTACCCGTCTACGGAACAGGGCCTGTCGTCCTTGGTCACGAGCCCCACGATCGGGGTGATCCCGCAACACTGGCGGGAGGGCGGATACCTGCCCAAGTTGCCGAAGGATCCCTGGGGGCATGACTACGTCTATATCAGTCCGAGCGGTCACGGGGATTTCGACCTGATCAGTTACGGAGGCGACGGCGAGCCGGGCGGGGACGGGAAGGATGCCGATGTGGAAAGCTGGAATCTGGACTAAAAGAGGCTTTACCTTTATCGAGCTGGCCGTCGTGCTCTTGATTCTCGGAGTGGTCGCGGCCTTGGCGTTTCCGACGCTTCAGCGCTTGACCGAGGACGAGCTCAAGCTTGCGGCCCGTCACCTCGTCCGGACGGTCTATTTTCTGGCCGACCGGGCCGCGGCCACGAAGCGGGTCTACCGTCTGAATTATGACTTGGACCGTCAGGAGTACTGGGTGACGAGCCGGTCGGCGGAGGGCGAATTCAACCCGGTGACGTCCGATGGATCGGCGCGCACGACCCTTCCCGAGACGGTTCAATTTAAGGACGTGGCTACGTTGCGCCAGGGCAAGGTGACGCTGGGCGAGGCCTATACCGATTTTTATCCGTTGAGACGGGTGGACAAGACCCTTTTGCATTTGACGGACCGGAATCAACATGT
Source organism: Nitrospirota bacterium (assembly GCA_016201865.1). GTDB lineage: Bacteria > Nitrospirota > Nitrospiria > JACQBZ01 > JACQBZ01 > JACQCA01. The sequence continues at coordinate 12,252 of JACQCA010000085.1, read as the reverse complement.
CCTGACGCTGGCGATCAATCCGATTACGGCTCGGGTGACGGTATATGAAGGGTATCGGGAAGAGATTAAGTAAGACCGTTTTCGACACGCAGCTCGGCCCGCCTTCCGGACGGGCGGGCTTTACCCTGATCGAAGTGATGGCGGCGCTGTCCATCTTAGCCGTGACCTTCGTCGTTCTTCTCGGACTTCGAAACCGCGACATCCTCCAGCATCACGAGGCGCAATACATCACCCGGGCGACCCTTCTGGCCCAGCAGAAGATCTCGGAGTCGGAAATGGCGGGCTTCCCCCCGCTTGGGATCTCAAGCGGGGATTTTCCGGAACCGGACGCCATGTTTAGTTGGACCCAGACCGTTGATTCAACGCCGTTTGATTACGCCCGGGAGGTGAAGCTGGAAGTGCATTGGAGGGAGGGTTCGCGGCAAGACTCGATGGATCTCGTGACGTATATGATGGAAGAAAAGTGAAGATGCCGCTGAGGGATCGAGAGGGATTCACCTTGATTGAACTCTTGGTGGCGCTGAGCATCGTCGCCGTGCTCATGGCGATCCTGTATGAGACCTTCAATGCCGTGCTTCGATCCACGCGGCAGGTGGATGAGGCGACCGAGATCGATCAGATGGCCCGAAGCAGTCTGGGGATCATGGCGAATGAACTCCGGTCGGCGTATTGGCGTCCGCCGAGCGGATCGACGTCCTTCCTTTTTATCGGGGAGGACGGTCTGAGCGGAGCGCAGCCTTCGGATACGCTCAAGTTCACGACGCTTTCCCATGCGAGGGTGTCGGAGGGGATCATGGACCCGACCCTGTCGGCCGTGAAGTATGAGCTGATGGCGGTTCCGGATACCGGGATGGCCGTTTTGATGCACGGCGAAGAGACAAACCTCCTCTCGGAGAAGAGCCTGGAACGATATGAACTGGCCGAACGGGTGATCGGACTGAACTTCCGATACTTCGACGGAAAAGAATGGGCAGATGAATGGAACGCCGATGCTCAGGATCAGAGAAAGTTACCGAAGGCGGTCGAGATCCAGATCTTCTTTTTGGATCCCTCGGGCCGGGAGCGGCAGTTCACCACACAGACCGATATTCCCGTCGGCCAGACGTCGTAGCCCGAATGCGGTTCTTTGAATGGTTCAATCGTCATAAGGCTGCTCTGATCACGGCGATCGGATACGCGACCGCGGCCGTCGTCACCGTTACGGTCTTTGTTTATTTGACCTTTCCCTGGTCGAAGCTGTCGGATTGGATACGAATCAAGGTCGAACGGGCCGCGGCCCTTGAGATCTCCGTCCGGAAGAGCGAGGTTCGATTTCCGTTCCGTCTGGTCTGGAAGGGGGTGACGGTGAGCCGCGTGGAGCATCCCGTCCCGGTCCTTTGGACGGCGGAAGAAATCTCGGTCGGCTGGCCGATCGGCGCGATCCTTCGGCGGCATTGGGATCTGGACCTAGTCGTGCAGACTTTGGGGGGCGAGGCCCGCGGCCGTCTGACGGTCCGGCGGGCGGCCTTGGGGATGAAATACCGTCTGGAAGGAAGCGGCAAGGGACTGGATCTCAAAAAACTGGCGGAGGGATTCGGTCTTCCGTCGAACGACGTGAGCGGCACGATCCTGATCCGTCGGATCGAGCACGACTGGATGAACGGGGACGTTCTGCAGGGACAGGGGGTCCTGGCCTTGGAGGCGACGGGTGTTGGATCGAAGCGTTGGGAGATTCAATTTTCGCGGATGAACGGAAGCATGAGCTTCAAAGGCGGGATGGGCAATCTGGAGAATTTCTCGGCGCAGGGAGATGCCCTGGACCTGGCGGGCAGTGGAAGCCTTCTGTTGAGGCCGGATGTGATGGACAGCCTGCTGAATTTTAATTCGCGTGTCACGCTACGCAAGCCGACCGGTCCGCTGGCGTTTCTGTCCGCGATGGCCCCGCCGGACGGCCATTTCGATTTTGCGCTTCGCGGCGTTTTGCGGCGTCCGACGCCTTATCTGAACGGAACGCCGTTCGCTTCCGTCGGAATCGGCGGCGCCGGTCTGCCGGTCGGAACCGGACGGGCGGGCGAACCGCCCCGACTCCCGACCATCGGGCCGCGCGGGCCGGGTCAATAATAATTAAAGTGTCTCCCCAGCGAGCGGAAGCGAGCGAGAGGGGGAGGCTCCATTCCGCCTTAGGCGGATGGAGGGGGCGACGCAAGCCCCTATGATTGGTGGATCATGGCGCAACAGATCTTAGGTCTTGATCTCGGCTCCTTCTCCCTGAAAGCGGTTTCTCTGCGAAAGGGGCTGATGGGGCTGGAGTGGACGGGTGGATACCAGAAAGATATACCCCCAGCGGGCGGCCCGTTGGATTGGGGAAAAGAAACGATTCCGGGGTTGGGGGAATTCCTGGCCGAACACCGACGGCCGGCGGATCGCGTCGTGGTCTCCCTTCCCGTCCATCTGATGTCGCTTCGCGCGTTGACGCTTCCATTCAGCGATGCCCGAAAACTCGAAAAGGTCGTTCCGTTCGAGATCGAGGCGCTGCTTCCGTATCCGCTCGAAGAGGTCGTGGTGGATTATCATGCGGTCGATACGACGGATGGGAAGACGCATCTCCTGGCGGCGGCCGCGCCGCGCAGCCTCGTGAAACATTATCTGGACCAACTGGCCCGCGCCGGAATCGATCCCGAATGGGTCGAACTGGACGGCATGGCCTTGATCCACCTGATGCGCCATACGTTTCCGGAACGATCCGCGCCGGGCGCGCGGGCCGGGGAAGATCCGGTTTCGGCGGTCTTGGACATCGGCGCCTCCAAAACCATCATCGGCATCCTGCGCCGGGGCCGGGCGGCCTTTCTGCGGACGATCCTGTGGGGCGGGCGGGACATGACGACGGCGCTGGCCGAGGCCTGCGGGATTTCGATTGAAGAGGCCGAGGAATGGAAACGACAGGCCGGCCTCGACGATTCCGGCATCTCCCGCCTTCATCAAAAAGGCGTTTCCGAGACGATCCGTCGCGCGCTGGAGCCGCTGACGGCCGAACTGATCCGGACGTTTCATGTCGCTCAGGCCGGCGAGCCGTCGGCCGGGCAAAAGACCGTCACGGAACTCGTCCTTTACGGCGGCGGAGGCAAGCTCAAAGGCCTGGGATCCTACCTGGCGACCGAGCTGGGCCTTCAGGTGACGGGGCGCGCTCCCAAGATCGTTTCGGGCAACGGGGCGTCGTGGGATCCGGCGTTTGCCGTCGGCCTGGGACTGGCGTTGAGAGGCGCGAATCCCGTCGCCGAATCGGGGATGAACTTCCGCAAAGGCGAATTCGCGCACGGCCGCGAACGGGTCGGGTCGAGGGCGCGCAACCGCTTCCTCTGGATCGCGGCCCTTTTAGTCGCGATGCTGGCGGGGGCGGATCTCTATCTGAAATACAGCCTTCAGATGAGCCAATACCAGGCGTTGAAGACCCGGGTCCGCGAACAATTCCGGACGATGTTCCCGGAGGTCAAGACGATCGTGGACGAAGTCCAGCAGGCGAAGACGGCCGTCGCCGAGATGAAAAAGAAATCGGCGCTGTTCGGGACGGGCGACCTGACGCCGTTGGAGGTCGTGGCCGAACTGAGCCGTCGGGTGCCTTCCTCGATCAAGATCGAGGTTCAGGACCTCATGATCGAATCCGGCCGGTTCCGCCTGGAGGCCGAGACGGACAGCTTCGAGTCGGTGGACAAGATCAAGGCCTCGCTGGGACAGTTTGAGGCCTTCAAAGACGTGACGGTCAGCGACGCCAAAGTCAGCGCAGACCAATCCCGGGTGCGCTTCCGTCTGACCGTGACGCTGTCGCCGCGGGAGTCGGGGAGGCCGCCCGCATGAAGGCCTTTCTTCAACAGGTCTTGGCCCGTCTCGGCCGCGACCGCATCACGGCCCGCGAGAGGCTCTATCTGATGATCGGAGGCGTCGCGACGGGCGGGATTCTCCTTTATGGGATTCTCTCGACAGCCTCTTGGTATGGGGACCGGATGCGGGGGCTGGACCGGCTGATCCGTCAGAAGGAGGAGGCCCTGGTCACGCTGGATCAGGTCCGAAAGGAATATGTCCGGCTTAAGAATCAGACCGGCTCGCTGGACGAACGGATCCGGAAAGACGAGGGGAAATTTTCACTGCTCTCGTTTTTGGAGTCGTTGGCCGGCAACGCCGACGTCCGGTCCAAAATCGCCTACATGCGTCCGCAGTCGGGCGTGGTCGTGGACCGGTATCGCGAGACCTCGGTTGAGATCAAGATCGAGAACGTCACGCTGGATCAAGCCGTGAAATTTCTCTCTTCGATCGAGCAGGCCCCGCATGTCCTGAGGGTCAAGAACCTGCATTTCCGCACGCGCTATGCCAATCCGCAATTCTTAGACGTGACCTTTCTCGTCAGCACGTACGAGCGGACGGGATGAGCGGGATTGTAACAGAGTTATGTCGGCTTTGAAAATAAAAAATTACCTTGCTGACGAACGCGGCATTGCGCTGCTTCTGACGCTGGTCGTCCTGGTTTTAATGGTTGCCGTGATCGTGGAGTTTGACTACGGGGCCAAGGTGGATCTGATGACGGCCGCCAATTTCCGAGACGATGTGCGGGCGACCTATCTGGCCAAATCGGGCGTGACCGCGGCACGGGCCGTGCTCAAGGACGACGCCAAGAATAGCCCGGGCTATGACGGGCCGGACGAGTTCTGGGCCCAGCTGCTTTCACTTCCGGTCGGTGAGGGAGTTGTGTCGGGCGAGATTACGGATGAAGGCGGAAAGATCGACGTCAACCGTCTAGGGGTTAAGGACACCAGCGTGAGCGGCGACACCAAGGAGATGTTGAAACGACTCTTGGGGGTTCTGGAAATTGAATCCGGTCAGATCGACCCGATCGTCGAGGCGATCAAGCACTGGGTGGACCCGGCGTCCCTCGACTGCGACGAAGACTCCTACTATCAGCGGCTTGATCCGCCGTATCATTGCAAGAAGGCTCCGATGGATACTCTCTCGGAACTGCTCTTGGTGAAAGGGGTGACGCCGGAGATCTATCGGAAAGTCCGTCCCTATCTGACGACGGTTTCCATGCTGACTAACCCGATCAATATCAATACGGCCGGCCTGCCGGTTTTACAGGCGCTGGACGGTAATAATATCGATCATGACACCGCGATCTGCATCCAGAATGGACGGCCATATGAGATGATAAATAACGCTACTTGGGTCGGCTGCCCAACGGACTGCCTGGCCAACCCATCCTGCCGAAGGAAGGTTGGTGTCAAGAGCAGCTACTTTACGGTCAAGTCTCATGGGATCATGCACGATACCGAGAAGATCGCCACGGCCATGATCTTTCGGGAAGGGACTAAAACAAAACTTGTTTCGTGGCAGATCGAGTAGTCCCGTGTGACAAATATCACACGAATATGGTATGTTATTATGCAGTTCTTAAATCAGACCCAACGAAAGGATTGATCAATGGATGTCATGAGATTCTATTTTCTGCTGCTTGCGATCGTTGCGACGGCCTCGGTCGATGCCGTCGCCGGCGACGGCGGTGTGATCGGGAAACCTCAGGTTCCGATCCGGTTGCAGTTCGGCGCGGAAGGCCCGGTTGCGGTCGGGTCCGAGATGACGATCACATTGACCGTCACGCCGCTGGTCCAGCCTGAATCGGTGACGGTCGTTGCGGTGCTGCCGGAAGGAATGCGGCTCGTCAACGGCGAGACGGTCTGGACCGGGACGCTGGCCAAGGAGGAAAGTCACACCGTGACGATGACCGTCCGGCCGGAGCCGGTCAATCCTTCAATCCCTCAGATCGAAGTGAAGGGAAAGGCCACGCTGACGCTGCCGAACGGGGCTCAGGTCAGCCGTCTTGCCGTTCTGACGCTCGATCTGAACCCCACCAAACCGAAGTCTCGCTTGCGCGAGCGGCCGGGCCCCGGCGGGCAATCAATCCTTGAGATCCCGCTTCCAAGCGATCCAATGGTCAAATAAACAGGACAAGCCCGGATGATCCGATTGATGAGCGGTCATTTGCAATGGAGAGAAATGCGCGGCCGGTTCGTATCTGCTCGAATCGCCCGCTTTCTCGTTCTGTTCATGGCTGCTCTCATAATCCTTCCGGGTAGTGGCGGCACCGGCTCCCTGGTGACGGTCACGGGACTCCTCCAGTATGAAGACAAGGCCTTCGACAAAAACGGATTCACCGGCGCGCTGCCGAAAAAGCCGATCCGTTTTGCCACGGTCCAGGTTGTAAGAAACTCGGATGCCGTGGTTTTAAACGCCGCCGACGCGAGTGATGTCAACGGCTATTACAGTGTGACCTTCACGAACACCGGCCCGGCCGTTGTGTATATACGGGTGCTGGCCGGCACGATCATCGCCGCCGGTCAGGTTCAGATCTTAAACCCTTCCAGCTCTCTCTATTCCGTTACCTCACCTCCGATCGATGACTCAACGGGAATGACCTTTACCCGGGATCTCACGGCGACGACGACGAACGGGGGAGGCGCATTCAATCTTTTAGATGTGATGATCTCCGCGGCCGAGTTCGTCAACAGCTTGACGGCCGCGGCGCTGCCGCCGTTGACGGTTTTCTGGTCCGCCGGCTCCTGCGACGGGACCTACTTTGATCCGGCCGATCATTCGATTCATGTGCTGGGCGGATGCACCGACGGCGATACGGATGAATATGACGATGCCGTTCTCACCCACGAGTTCGGTCATTTCGCGGCTTCGGTCTATTCCCGCGACGACTCCCCCGACGGAATCCATTATTTAAACGACAACACCCAGGATATCCGTCTTTCCTGGTCGGAGGGCTGGGGCGATTTCTTCTCGAGCGCCGCGCGGAATGATCCCTTATACGTGGACACGGTCGGTTCGGCGGCCAGCCTTTCCTTCAATCTTGAAGATCTAAGCTCGGTCACGCTTCCCACGCTGCCGACAGATGCCGTTTATACGACGAATGAAATCTCAGTCGCGGCCGCCTTGTGGGACATCTTCGATACCACACCGTTCGAGAGCTATGCCAACGTTGCCGGGACGGACGCCGTCTCGGCCGGTATGACGCCCATCTGGGATGTGATCGCCCACTATTTCACCTGCGCCGCCTGCGGCATTACGAACGTGAGCTTTGAGGATTTCTGGGACGGCTGGTTCAATTGTCCGGTCTGCGCGACCGCCAATCATGGATCACCGGCCGAAATGGCGGTCTTGGTGGCCGACCGGAAGATGGCGCTTGCGGTGGACGGTTTTGAGCCGGATGATACGGCGGCGACGGCCGTGCCCATCGCAGTCAACGTCGCGCCTCAGACCCATACCCTGTACCCGGCCGGGGATACGGATCAGGTGAGCTTCCCGGCCGCGGCCGGAACGACTTATACCATCGAGACATCAGGCCTCACCAACGGGGCCGATACCTTCATCGAGGTGCTGGACGGCAATGGGAATGTTGTGGCGAAAAGTCAAAGAGCAACAGACAACACGGGGCTCATCGAGGGGGGTCAACCATGAGAAGACGGCGAGCCTGTTCGATGCTTGTGATGAGTCTTTCCATGATCGGAGTTGTCGGACTGACGCTTCAGGGTTGTGGGAGCGGAAGTCATCATAGCGGTGCGGCGCCTCCTCTGGTGACCAACGACAACATCAACGGGGTGACCTACAGCAGCATCTGCGGCGTGAATCCGATCGCGCAGGTCAGCAACTGTCCCCCGAATGATGCAACGACCCTGTCTTCCAAAATCGTCTTCACGCCCTCGACAAGCGGCACCTACTATGTTCGCGTGAGACGCTCTCCCTCCGCCCCGCCTTCGGCCGGCGTTTACGGCGGCTACCAGATCCGGGTGACGTCCCCTTAGCATGTCGGACGGGGGACAGATTTCAAATCTGCCCCCTCCGGGTCCAAGCGTTTCATTGACATTTGCCGCCCGATCCTGATATTCTCACTTCCCGTTCATGATCATTGCGGTTCCCAAAGAGATCAAGGACCACGAATACCGCGTCTCAATGACGCCGGAGGCGGCCGGCACCGTCGTCCGGTCGGACCATCGGGTCTTGGTGGAGTCCGGCGCCGGCGAAGGTGGCGGTTACTCCGATCAGGCCTATCTTGCGGCCGGCGCGAAAATCGTCAACGACCGTGCGCGGTTGTTCGGCGAGGCCGAATTGATTGTAAAGGTCAAGGAGCCCCTGGCTTCGGAATATCCCCTGTTTCAAAAGGGCCAGACGCTTTTTACCTTTCTGCATCTTGCGGCCGATCGGTCGTTGACCGAGGCGCTTCTCGAACGGGAGATCGCCGCGATCGCCTACGAGACGATCCAGTTGCCGGACGGATCGCTTCCGGTGCTTAAGCCGATGAGCGCGATCGCCGGTCGGATGTCGGTCCTGATGGGCGCCTTCTATCTGCAGAAGATCCACGGCGGAAGCGGCGTGCTTCTTCCGGGTATTCCGGGCGTGCCGCCGGCCCGCGTGGTGATCTTGGGCGGCGGGACGGTCGGAACAAACGCCGCTCAAATGGCGGTGGGGCTGAGCGGCCAGGTCACTCTATTCCATCGGGAAACGGACCGCATCCAAAATTTAGAGGCGGCGGTCGGCGGGAAGATCGTACTGCGGGTTTCGAGGCCGGACTTGATCGAGCAGGCGGTCTTAAGCGCGGATCTGGTGATCGGCGCGGTGCTGGTGACCGGGGCCAAGGCCCCGAAGCTCATCGGCCGGCATTTAGTGGCCGGGATGCGGAAGGGTTCCGTCATCATTGATGTGTCCGTCGACCAGGGCGGCTGCATCGAGACCTCTCGACCGACCACGCACTCGGATCCGGTTTACGTGGTGGATGGCGTGATCCATTATTGCGTCGCGAATATGCCGGGGGCCTTTCCAAGAACGGCGACGGCGGCGTTGGGCAATGTCACGCTTCCCTATATATTAAAAGTGGCGGACGAAGGGGTGTTGAAGGCCTGTCGCCATGACTCGGCGCTGTCCAAAGGGCTGAATGTTTATCAAGGAAAGGTCACGCATCCGGGCGTGGCCGAAGCGCATGGGATGAAATACGAAAATCCGAAATTCATCGGGGCGTAGCGCAGCCCGGTAGCGCGCCAGCTTCGGGAGCTGGATGTCCGCGGTTCAAATCCGCGCGCCCCGACCAATTTATAGGGGCTCACGTCGCCCCCTCCACCGGCGAAGCCGGATGGAGCCTCCCCCTCTCGCTCGCTTTGCTCGCTGGGTGGCTCCCTCGGGTTTGCCGCGGGTTTTAGATGTCGGTCCGTGCGAAGATTCTTGTCAGCGGTCGGGTGCAAGGGGTCTATTACCGTGCGTTTACTCAGGACGCCGCGGAACGGTTGGGCCTCACCGGTTTCTGCCGGAATCTTCCCGACGGCCGCGTTGAGGTGGTGACCGAGGGCGATCGGGAGGTCATTGAGACCTTGATCGAACAGCTTCGGAAGGGCCCGCCGCGCGCTCAGGTCGAAGATCTTCAGACGGTCTGGAGGCCGGCGGAAGGGCGGTTTAAGAATTTTTCAATCCGGTATGCGGAATAACGGTGACGCCGTGGGGTCTTCACGATGATCAGCCATTCGGACGACGGGGATAAGCCCGTTCCATTGGACGACGAGGCCGAGTCTCCCGAAGCCGCCTTGGATGGTAATCTGCGCGAGGAGGAACCGGAAGAAAAGGCCGAGCCGGCCGAGGCGATGGATGCCGTCAAGAGCTATCTCAAGGAGATCCGCAAATCGGTGCTGCTCACCTTTGAACAGGAGCAGCACCTCGGGCGACGCATCCAGGAGCACGGCGATGAAGATGCCCGCCAGCAGATGATCGAGTCCAACCTGCGGTTGGTGGTGAGCATCGGCAAACGATACATCAACCGCGGTTTGTCGTTTTCGGACATTATTGAAGAAGGAAACATCGGATTGATCCGCGCCGTTGAAAAGTTCGATTACAAGCGCGGTTTTAAGTTCAGCACGTATGCCTCCTGGTGGATCCGGCAGGCGATCGAACGGGCGATCATCAATCAAGGCAAGATGATTCGGCTTCCGGTTCATGTGGTGGAGAAGCTGAACCATTACCTGGGAGCCGTCGAAGAATTAATGCAGGAGCTGGGTCGCGAGCCCACGGTCAAGGAGGTGGCCCGCCGGATGCATTCGAAGGAAAAGGAGGTCCGGGACACCCAGCAACTCATCCGAAAGACCTATTCCCTGGACAGCCCGATCGGGGGTCGGCCCGATACCTCGTTGAAGGACATCATCGAGGACACGGCGCAGATCTCGCCCTCCGTGATGACCATCGGCATCCGCAACCGGGAGGAGATCGAAAAATGGCTCGAAACACTCAAAGAGAACGAACGGAAAGTGATCATTTTGCGTTTCGGCCTTTCCGGCGAGATGTCGCACACGTTGGAGGAGATCGGTCAGACCTTTGGGCTGACGCGGGAGCGGGTGCGGCAGATCGAACACGCGGCCATCACCAAGCTTCGCGCGATCATTGATGAGAAGACGATTAAACCGGAGGAGATCCTGTAATGAATCCCGCGCGCCCGCATCGTGAAGGAAAGCTGAACCATCTGAAAACGGCGATTCGCGAAATCCCGGACTTTCCCAAGAAAGGGATTCTTTTCTACGATATTACGACCCTGCTCAAAAACCCGAAAGCCTTCTCCACGATTTTGGGGGAGCTGGCCTTTCCGTACAAAGACGCTGGCATTGAGAAGGTGGTGGCCGTCGAGGCCCGCGGCTTTATCTTCGGCGCGCCGCTGGCGCTGCAGCTTTCGGCGGGATTTGTGCCGATCCGCAAACCGGGAAAGTTGCCGGCGGACGTGTATGAATCGACCTATTCGCTTGAATACGGCAACAGCACGATCGCCGTGCATCAGGATGCGATTGCGCGAGGCGAGCGCGTTCTTCTGGTGGACGACCTCCTGGCGACGGGCGGCACCATAGCCGCGGCGGTGGATCTGGTCAAGCGGCTGGGCGGGGAGATTTGTGGACTGGCTTTTCTGGTGGAGCTGACCGAGTTAAAGGGCCGCGATAAATTAAAGGGCTACGATATTCTGTCCCTCATTCAGTATTAAGCTACTCCTCCATCGCCTCTTTGGTAGCATAAAGGCTTCCATGTTGCACTCACTCAATCACTCAAAGAACCCGCCCTTTCCATATAGACTTTTTAATTTTCGGTAGACGCTTAGCCTGCTTTGCGTCCGTGTTTCATAGACATGGGCCGAGGCGGGCTTTTTTATTTCTATGTGAAAGGGGGTGATGCGAATGAAACGACTTAAACCATTTCTGCTCCTTCTTGTGTTCTGCGCCGGGCTTCTGGCCGGCTGCGGTCATGGCGGTGGAGGAGGTGGAGCGGCGTCGCCCAATCCGGCCGAAGGCTCCACCTGGGATCAGATGGGTTGGGATCAGGGGAAGTGGGGATAAAACTCACGATTAACGTTTAACGAACAACGAATAACGAATAACGAAAAAGGAGATCAACCATGAGACGGATATTCAAGAAACGCTTTTCGATGGTCGAGACCATCGGCCTGCTTGCCTTTGTGGTGGTCGGCATCGCCATTGATGCCTATGCGGCGACGACGGTGCCGAACACCTTCACGACCGGGACGACCGCCAAGGCGGCCGAAGTGAATGCGAATTTTAGCGCACTGGCCACGGCGATTGATTCGATTCCGGCGGGTCCGACTGGCGCTACCGGCGCAACAGGAGCCACTGGCGCAACGGGTCTATCGGGTCCTGCCGGTCCGACTGGTGCCACCGGTACAACCGGTCCGACCGGTCCCCAAGGTCCCGCCGGCTCTCCGGACACGGGGGATCAAGTGCGGGATAAGTTCTTCACCGGGACTTCCTGCGTGGGAAACAGCGCCAATGACGTGATGGTCAAAGTCGGACCGTTGTGTGTGGACAAATACGAGGCGAGTATCTGGTCCGCTGCCGATGGCACCGGTACGCCCTATGGAGTATTTGCCGGCCAGAACGCCTATCCCGGGACTTTCCCGGCAAACGGCAACTGGACTGCGGCGGTTTATGCCGTCTCCAAACAGGCTGTTTTACCTTCATCCGGTGTGACCTGGTTTCAGGCACAACAGGCCTGTGCGCTATCAGGCAAGCGTCTTCTGACCAATGCCGAGTGGCAGATGGCGGCGGCCGGCACTCCTGAGGTTCCCTCTGTTTTTCGTCTTCCAAGGCAAGCGGTTCATGCTACCAGTTTTTCTTCATACTGTCCACGCATCCAGTGTTCCATAAACTGGATCGGCGAGGTGTAACCGAGGGTTGAATGACGGCGTTTGCGGTT
>JACQCA010000084.1 GCA_016201865.1 Nitrospirota bacterium | reverse complement strand
GCGGCAGCAGGAATGCCTGATCCGGTTCATAGGGCCGATAGGTCTTGCTCATGGGGGTCTCCTCTCGTCAGAATGGGACGGAAGGACTATACACTAAATGAATACATTAAACAAGCCCATTACTCGGACAGGCTCCTAGACACAGATGCCGCGGCCTTTGCCGGTCTTCATGAAGTCACAAGGATCCCTGTCTGCCCAGAATCGACCCGGACTTGGGTGCGATGGTTCTTTCCCGGAGGGGCGTCTTCACCTTAGCAACGGTCTCGGCCTTCGTCTCGGCTGTTGTCTCGGCCAAGACCAACCGTTCGGCCTCAAGCCAGTCCTCGGTGTCAAGACCGTGGCCCCAACCCCGTTTTTCGTACAGCTCGTATGCCTTCTGCGCAATTCGTTCGCGAAGCGCCGAATTCGTGGCGGCTGTTTCGGACAGACTGGATTGAGGTATATCGCTCTTCTTGTTCGATTGTTTCTTCATTACGGGTTCCTCCTTTTGTGACGATTTCTTAACCATCATGATGGCCTCGATTGATATTCTCAGCTTATTTAGCCTAAAAGTTTGAGTTGTGCCGATCCGCCTCTTACCATTAGGGATCGAATAGGGATCGAACCATTTGCCTCCCGGACGATGAGGTCATCGGGTTCATCATTCTGAGAATGTTCTTGATGCGCTGTTCCGATCCCCAGTCGCTCCAGAACACGCCCCGGACCGGAAGTACTCCAAGACACGACGCATACTGCACCGAAAAGGCCTCCAACAGCCCTTTTGAAAAATTCACGGGTTCCATGTTCCGGTAAACCTTTTCCGTCACCTCCGTCTCGGCGGGCGTCCCGACGGCGTTTCGGATCCGTTGAAACGAACGGTGAAGGATCGGAGCCACTTTGCGGGTCAGTTCCAGCAAGGTCCCGGCCTTGAAGACCATCACCATGGTGTTCCATAATCCCCCTTTATAAAACAGTTCCCTCGCGGCATGGAGTTCGGGCTTCTCGACGAATCGTGAGACCTTGCGGACTCCCCATCGTGCAGACACGTTCGTCTCCACGATCGGCAGGATATAGCCGTACTCCGGTTCCGGATCGCTGGGTTCCATCCCCAACAGAATCAGACGGGACGGCTCCCGCTCCACCGTACGGCAGGCCCGGTCCACATGATCCATAAACAGGTCCTCCTCCAGGATGAAATGATCCGATGGGAAGACCACAACCACCGATTCGGGGTAATGTTTATGGAGATGCATCAGCGGCAGAAAAATCCCCGGCCCCGTCTCTTTATTTTGGGGCTGCAGGATTACGTTTTCCCTCGGGCAACCTGAAAGCTGTCGCCCGACCTCGGGATGTTTTAGATGATCCCGATCCACCACCGTGAAGAGGCGGTCGGAAGGAATCAGCCTCTCGGCACGGTGAAAGGTATGCTCTAACATCGAGCGCGTTCCGATGAAATTGACAAACTGTTTTGGAAGATCTTTCCCACGCAATCGTTGGATATAAGCTTGAAGACGTTTCCCTTCCCCGGCAGCCAGCACGATTCCACAGCGAACCTGCGAACGGGATTTTTGCATCATGACATTTCTCCTTATGCGGCATGAGTTCTTGGATGTTTGCCGATACGGTTGAGATCCAAGGTAATGCGCAGCCGAAACGACGACCGACCCCCTCACCCCTCTGCTCGTCAGCTCTTACGGTCGGTCTTTGCGGTAAACGGGCTGATCAACTGTTCCACTTTTTTTGAGCCGCAGCCGGGACAGGTCACGTTTTTCTCCTCATGTTCCCGAAGCGACAAGGCGGCCGTGAAGATCTTCCCGCAACTCGTGCATTCATATTCATATAACGGCATCTCATTTCTCCTTTCCGGCACGATGGGCGAAACCACACCGCACGCCTCCCTCCTATGATCGGTTCACCTTGCCGAGTTTGGATCGGCTTTGCTTTAGAATCGCCATGACCTCCTCGTCCGAGACTTGGGGAAATTCATAAAAAAACTCTCCCACCGCATAGAAGATCTCCGGAACATTCAGGCAGACGACCTCATCCGCCATTCCCCGGATCATTTCCAAGGCATCTCGGGATGCAACCCCCGTTGCGGCGATCAGCTTCGACGCCTTTTGAGCCCGCACGGCGCGGAGGGCGGCCACCATCGTGGCCCCCGTGGCGATCCCGTCATCCACGACAATGACAATGCGTCCGGAAGGATCGATCGGTGGATACACAGGGGTGTACAAGGCGCGGCGACTCCGCAACATTTTCATCTGCGCCTCTTTTTCCCGGGCAATATAGGCATCGCTGATCCCCAGATAACCGGCCGGTCCCGCCAAGTAGACCCCGCCGTTTTCATCCACCGAACCGATCGCCAGTTCCGGATGATCCGGCGCCCCCAGCTTGTGCACCAAGACCACATCCAACTCGCCGTCCAAGGCCTCGGCGATGATCCGGGCCATAGGAACCGCGCCGCGCGGAATGGCGAGCACCACGGGATTTCGGCCGCGATAGCCGATCAGTTTTCCGGCCAGTAACCGCGCGACCTCTTCTCGGTTTCGGAACAGCATCTTACTCCCTCTCTTTTCTTCTAACTTGTGCAATGGTCATGCCACCTTGACGATGAAAAGACGGACCGATTTGACTTGCCGAAATTCCTCAAGATCACAATACGATATCCTCTATTTCTGATGACGGAATCGGATTCCCGCGGAAAAATTGGTTTGATTTCGACCGGCGCTTGTCAAAGATAATAGACAAGTTTCTATTCACAGCGCCATCTTAAGACGAGGAGGATTTGTTTATTCGATTAGACACTTTCCAACATTTTTTACACTCGACACGGCCGCCGTAGCGTCCGGAGCCATTGATTGACTTTTTCATCACTGTAACGATACAATGGGGCCGGATTTTAACCCTCGGTTTGATACAAATCAATGAAGCATTCCGATTTCGTCCATCTCCATTGCCACACCCAATACAGTCTGCTGGATGGAGCGAATCCGATCGACAGCCTTCTTCAGCAGGCCGCCGTTTACCGGATGCCGGCCCTGGCGATCACCGATCACGGGAATCTCTTCGGTGCAATCGAGTTTTATCAAAAGGCACGTGCGGCCGGGATCAAGCCGATCATCGGCTGCGAGATGTACGTCGCCCCCAAAAGCCACCTCGACAAGGAGTCCGGGGGCCTGCACCATGAGTATTACCATCTGATTCTGCTGGCCGCCGACCGAACCGGATATAAAAACCTCATCAAGCTTGTGAGCACCGCCCATCTCGACGGCTTCTACTACAAGCCGCGGATCGACAAAGAACTGCTCCAAAAACATCATGAAGGCCTCATCGGTCTCTCCGCCTGTCTGCGCGGCGAGGTCCCGACGTTGCTGACCAATGGGGAGCCGGAAAAGGCGCTGGCCGCCGCCGGAGAGCACGAGGAGATCCTGGGCAAAGGGAACTTTTACCTGGAGCTTCAACACAACGGGCTCGAGGCCCAGCAAAAGGTCAACGCCGCGCTGGTCGAACTTCATCGGAAAACCGGAATGGCGCTGGTCGCCACCAATGACGCCCATTATTTAACGCGCGGCCATGCCCGGGCCCACGATATTCTTCTCTGCCTTCAAACCGGAAAGACGGTGAATGATCAGGACCGGATGCGTTTCGGGTCGGATGAGAACTATCTGAAATCGGCCGAGGAAATGACGGCGAATTTCTCGGAGCTTCCCGAAGCGGTTCTGAACTCAAAGCTCATCGCGGAGCGATGCAACCTCGACCTCCCCTTTGATAAATTTCATCTCCCCCATTATAAAGTCCCGGGAGGTTTCACTCGGGAACAGTATCTGGAACGACTCGCCCGCGAAGGATTGGCCGACCGACTGAAGTCCAAGCCTCCTGACTTGCCTCCGGACGATGTCTATGAGCGGCGCCTTGCGACCGAACTGGCGGTCTTAAACAGCATGGGGTACGCCGGCTATTTTCTGATCGTCTGGGACATTATTAATTACGCCCGCTCGCACGGGATCCCCGTCGGACCGGGACGCGGCTCGGCCGCGGGAAGCCTCGTGGCCTACGCGCTGCGGATCACGGATATCGATCCCTTGCGGTATAATCTGCTGTTCGAACGCTTTTTAAACCCCGAACGCGTCTCGCTGCCCGACATTGATATGGACTTCTGCATGGATCGCCGGGAAGAAGTGATCCGTTACGTCACCGGCAAGTTCGGCTCGGATCATGTCTGCCAGATCATCACCTTCGGAACGATGGCGGCCAAGGCCGTCATCCGGGACGTCGGGCGCGTGCTGGAACTGCCCTACGCCGAGGTGGATAAGGTGGCCAAACTGGTGCCGAACACGCTCGGCATCACGTTGGATGAGGCGGTCAAGGCCGAACCGCGCCTCCAGGAACTGACCCGGACCGACCCGAAGATCCAGGAGCTTCTCACGCTGGCCCGGTCGCTGGAAGGCCTGGCGCGCCATGCCTCCACCCATGCCGCCGGTGTCGTGATCTCGGAAGAACCCCTGACGGACCACGTGCCTCTGTACCGAGGCGCCAAGGGCGAAATCGTCACGCAGTACTCCAAGGACGACCTGGAAAAGATCGGCCTGGTGAAGTTCGACCTCCTGGGCCTCCGCACCCTCACCGTCATCGACCAGACCATCAAACTGATCAACAAGAAACGGCCGAGCGAAGAAGCGATCCGGCTCAGCAAGGTCCCGCTCGACGATCCGAAAACGTATCAGCAACTCTCGACCGGCCAGGCGGCCGGCATCTTCCAGTTGGAAAGCCGAGGGATGTCCGATCTTCTCGTCAAGTTAAAACCGGAGGGGTTTGAGGATCTGATCGCGATCCTGGCGTTGTATCGTCCCGGTCCGATCGGGAGCGGCATGGTGGACGATTTCATCAAGCGAAAGCGCGGCCTCAAGCCGATCCAATACGAGCTGCCCCAGCTTGAAGAAATCTTGAAAGAGACCTACGGCGTCATCGTCTATCAGGAACAGGTGATGACGATCGCCAACGTGCTGGCCGGCTTCAGCCTGGGCCAGGCCGATCTTCTCCGGCGGGCGATGGGAAAGAAGAAGCCGGAAGAGATGGAAAAACAGAAAGAGCGGTTCATCCAGGGGGCCCGGAAAAACGGAATCCCCGAAAAGAAGGCCGAGAAGATTTTTGATCTCATGGCCTATTTCGCCGGCTACGGATTCAACAAATCCCACAGCGCGGCCTACGCGCTGATTTCCTACCAGACCGCCTACCTGAAAACGCATTACCCGGTGGAGTTCATGGCCGCCTTGCTTTCAAGCGAGATGGGAAACGCCGACAAGGTGGTGCGGTATATCACCGAATGCCGTCAGCTTGGAATCAAGATCCTTCCGCCGGACGTCAACGAAAGCCGGCGGGATTTCACGGTGGTGGAGGAGGGAATCCGCTTCGGCCTGGCCGCCATCAAGAACGTGGGTGAGAACGCCATCGAGGCCATCGGCGAGGCCCGCGAACAAGGCGGACCGTTTCCTTCCATTTTTGATTTCTGTCGTCGGGTCGATTCCCGCAAGGTCAACCGCCGCGCGCTCGAAGGATTGATCAAAAGCGGCGCCCTGGACTCGACCGGGGCCAAGCGATCCCAGATGACGGCCGTGATGGAAAAGGCCGTCGAAGAAGGAGGCCTTGAACAACGGGACCGCCTTCAGGGACAGGCCGCTCTTTTCGGTCATGAACCGAATCTGGCCGGGAGACCGACTCCCGATCCCTTGCCGCCGATCGAGGAATGGGACGAAGCCCAGCGGCTCCGCTTCGAGAAGGAAAGCGTTGGATTCTACATCACCAGCCATCCCTTGGCCCGGTACGCGGATGAACTGCGCAGTTATGCAACGGCCAACGCCGAAACGCTCGACGAGACGCCGCAGGACCGGCAGGTCAAGCTCTGCGGAATCATCGCGCAGCAGAAAATCATGACGACGAAGCGCGGAGACAAGATGGCCCTCCTGACCCTGGAGGATCTCCAAGGCACGGTGGAGGTCCTGGTCTTTCCCGATCTGTACAAAAAGATCTCGGCCGTTCTAACGCCGGACACGCCGTTTCTCGTCACGGGGTTTGTGGACAAGAGCGAGAAAGGGGCCAAGGTCAAGGCCGTCGGCATCGAGCCTCTGTCCCGCGTCCGAGAGCAAATCACCCGCCGCGTCGATATCCGTCTGAACTCCACCGGGCTCACGTCCCAGGATATACAGCGTCTCAAGGAAATTCTGCTCCGCCACCGTGGGCCGTGCCCCGTTTTCCTCCGTATCGAGATGCCGAATCGGACCGAGTCCACGATCGCGGTGGATGAGCAGGTCCGGATCAAACCATCCGATCTCTTCATCTCCGAGATCGAACAGGAGTTCGGCAAAGGAACCGTGATCTTCCGATGAGAGACTACCTCGAATTTGAAAAACCGCTCATCGAGCTGGAAGAGAAGATCGAAAAATTAAGATCCTTTGCGAAGACCGACGCCTTGGCCCAACGCGAAATCGAGGCGATCGAGAAAAAAGTCCAGCAAACGCAGGCCGACATCTACTCCAAGCTGAATCCCTGGCAGCGGACCCAACTGGCCCGGCACCCGAACCGTCCCAACACGCACGACTACATCGCGTTTATGATCCACGACTTTGTCGAACTGCACGGCGACCGCCTGTATGGAGACGATCATTCCATCATCGGCGGGATCGGGATTTTTCGCAACCGGCCGGTCGTGATCATCGGACATCAAAAGGGCAAGAGCGTAAAGGAACGGATCGACCGAAACTTCGGCATGCCCCACCCGGAGGGGTACCGCAAGGCCCTGCGCCTGATGAAACTGGCCGAGAAATTCGCGCGGCCGGTGATCACGCTGATCGACACGCCGGGGGCTTATCCCGGAATGGGAGCCGAGGAGCGCGGCCAGTCGGAGGCGATTGCCCGGAATCTGTATGAGATGTCCCGGCTGGCCGTGCCGGTGATCACGGTCATCATCGGAGAAGGCGGAAGCGGCGGCGCATTGGCCCTGGGAGTCGGAGACCGCATCCTGATGTTGGAGCATACGATCTACTCCGTCATCAGTCCGGAAGGCTGCGCCGCCATTCTCTGGAACAACAGCGCCAAGGCGCCCGAAGCGGCCGAGGCCTTGAAGATCACGGCCAAGGATCTTTTGGCGTTGGGCGTCATCGACGAGATCGTGCCGGAACCGGCCGGGGGCGCCCACAAGGACCCGCCGCAGACGGCCGAGACCCTCGAAAAAACGATCGAGCGCCGGCTGGGCGAACTGGACGGCATGAAGACCGATGATCTGATCGAGCAACGCTATCAGAAATTCAAGAAGATGGGGGTCTTCGGCGAGGACATTGTGCCGTAAAGCCGGTTCGCGGCAATGCCATCCAATCAAATCCCTCGCAGACGCGTGGCGCGCGCGACCTTGTCGATCGCAACGATATAGGAGGCCACCCGGAGCGTCGCCTTGCTCTCCCGAGCGACCGACGCGACCTGTTGGTAGCTCCGGACCATGATCTTCCGGAGTTCCCGATTCACCTCTTCCTCTTCCCAAGAACGCTGTTGCAGGTTTTGGGTCCACTCAAAATAAGAAACCGTCACCCCGCCGGCATTGGCCAGAATATCCGGAATCACCACGACGCCCTTCTTTTCGAGAATCTCATCCGCCGTTGTGGTCGTCGGACTGTTCGCCGCCTCGGCAATGACCTTCGCCCGAATCCGGTCGGCATTAAATTTGTGAATCACGCCCCCGAGAGCCGAGGGAATGAGAATGTCGCAATCAAGTTCCAGAAGCGCCTCGTTCGTGATCGGTCGGGCGTTCGGAAAACCGATCAGATTCCGTCGCTCGGCCTTGTACGTCAACACCCGATCCATCGGCAGGCCGTCCGGATCGTAGATCCCTCCCCGGCTGTCGCTGATCGCGACGACCCGGGCCCCCAGCTCGCTCACAAATCGGGCCGTATGACTTCCCACATTGCCGATCCCCTGGATCGCGACGCGGGCCTTCCCGAGATCCAGGTTGGTGTCCCGAGCGGCCTCCTGCAGAATGAAGACGCATCCCCGGCCGGTCGCCTCTTCACGGCCCTTCGATCCGCCCAGATCAATCGGCTTCCCCGTCACCACGCCGGGGCTGTATCCGTGCCGCCGGCTGTATTCGTCCATGATCCAGGCCATCACCTGGGCATTGGTGTTGACATCCGGTGCCGGGATATCCTGATACGGTCCGATGATCGTGTCCAGCATTGAGACGAAGGTCCGGGTCATCCGCTCCAGCTCATCGGAGGACAACCCTTTCGGATCGCAGGCGACCCCCCCTTTTGCGCCCCCGAACGGAATATTGACCACGGCGGTTTTCCAGGTCATCAGGGCGGCCAACGACCGGACCTCGCCCGGATCGATCTCGGGATGATAACGGATGCCCCCCTTCATCGGACCCCGGGCGTTGTTGTGCTGAACCCGGTAGCCGACGAAGACCTTGAGGCGACCGTCATCCATCTTGATCGGAATCTTGACCTGGACTTCGCGGAAGGGGGTTTTGAGCAGATCGCGGATCTCGGAGTCAAGACCCATTGCGTCCGCAGCCTGATCGAACTGGAAATGGGTGATCTTCTCGCAATCGATTCGCTCAGTCTCAGACATAACGCCCCTCAGATGAGCTGGGGACAGATTTCAAATCTGTCCCCAGCCATTGCGTCCGCGCCGCGACCGCGCGACGACCGCCTCAAACAGGAAATGATAGATCTCGGCATGCCGCTTGGCCTCCCAAAGATCCGTTCCCCAAATGTAGGCCCCATGATCCCGGACCAGGATACATAAGGCTTGCGAGTAAGCCGGGTCCTCCAACACAAGACGGATCTGATCCAGCAATTCCCTCTCGCGAGGGGTGTTGTGGATCACGGGAACGGGATGTTTCGACTGGTTCGAGACGCCGCGGATTCCCTTCAACATCTCCAGCCCCTCCATGACAAGATGATCGCGGCTTCCGGCCAGATCGGCGGCCAAGACGGAGCTCAGCGCATGACTGTGCATGACCGACCCGGCAGGCAAAGCCTGATCCTCGCTGCGCCGGTTCATGATCATGCAGAAGATGGGATTGCATTCGGAAACGGTCAACGATGGGTTTTTCGGCGGTCGAACAATCGTGCCGTTTGTCCGGTCGACGACAAAAAGATCCGCCGGTTTGACTTCCTCCTTGTGGACTCCGGTCGGCGCCATGAAAACCGTCTTCAGGCCGGCGGCGGCGCAGATCCCGCCGCCCGTTCCGGAGACCCATCCCTTGTCGTAGAACAAGCGGAGCATTCGACAGAGCAGACCGGCCTGATTTTTAAGAAACCGAGGAGTTTTCGGCAATCTGTTCGATCTGGAACCCTTCGCCATGGATGTCTTGAATTTCAGATTCGTCGAAATTTCACGATGCGATTTGTTTTGTAGGGGGTGGCTGCGATTAATCAGTTCGTCAAGTCACCGGCCGTTTCACGGATCGGCTCGTTCTCCGGCAGGGTTTCGGCCACTTCCTTGAATTCCTTCAACGCCGGAAGCTCGGAGAGGTCTTTTAGTCCGAAATACTGAAGAAATTCACGTGTGGTGCCGTAGAGCATGGGGCGTCCCAGCCCCTCTCTCCGTCCGACGATCCTGATGATGCGGCGCTCCAGCAGCGTCTTCAGGACGCCGGCCGAGTCCACCCCTCGAATCGCCTCGATCTCACCGCGCGTCACGGGCTGTTTGTAGGCCACGATCGCCAGCGTCTCAAGTCCGGAACGGGACAGACGGGTCGCGGTCTTGATCTTCTCAAGTGTCTTGATCCAGGGTGCGCATTCGGACCGGGTCGCGATCTGATGGCCGCCGGCCACCTCCACGATCTGAAGCCCCCGCCCGGCGGCGTCGTAATTCTGCCGCAACGTGTCCAAGGCTTCACGGATACGGTCCGTGTCGGCGCCCTCCAGCACTTCGGCTAATCTGCCCAAAGACATCGGCTCGCCCGCGACGAAAAGAAGGGCCTCTATGACGGCTGTAAGTTCGTGCTCTTCCATACGCGTATCGCCCCAAAGAGTTCGGCCTGAAGAATGCGCACCCGTTTCAGCCGGATCAGCTCCAGCAAAGCCAAAAAGGTCACGATCATGGCCAGGCGTGTCGTATCATCGTCAAACAACGCGGTGAAGGTGATGCTTTCCTCCCGTTCCAGACGATCCAGGATCAGGCTCATCTGGTCCTGAACCGACAGCTCGTCCACCACAATCTCAAGACCCTGCCTCGTAGGCGCGCGCTCCATCACGCCGCGAAGGGCCTCCAAGAGATCGAACAAGCTCATATCCACAAGGTTGATCTCATCCGTCGGCCCATCGGTGCCATGAGGCGCCGGACGATAGAACACCTCGCGCCATTCATTCTCGCGCGACTCGAATCCCTGGGCCGCCTCCTTGAATCGCTGATATTCCAGCAGCCGCATCACCAGATCGGCGCGCGGGTCTTCCTCATCCTCCTCGTCGTTTGTCTCGGACGGGGGAAGAAGCGTCCTGGACTTGATATGGATCAAGGTCGCGGCCATCACCAAAAATTCGCCGGCGACGGCCAGATTCAACGACGTCATCAGGCTCAAGTACTCCAGATACTGGCCGGTGATCAGAGAGATCGGGATGTCGTAGATATTGATCTCGTGCTGTTTGATGAGATGAAGAAGAAGGTCGAGCGGACCTTCGAAGGCGGGAAGTTTGACGGCATACGGTGTTTGGAGATCGTCCATGATCACAGGGCGAATCTTAGTCCTGCCTCCTCATCCATGTCAAGACGCATGACCGTTCGAGTCCATGGGCATCGCCCGATGAGGCTCTTTAGGGGCTCGATGCGATTTAGCCCCGAGACTTTCATTCGCCGCCCGCTTGATCTTCCGGAGTTCGGCCATGATTTCAAGCAGCGTCTCCTCTGCGGAAGGGTCCTGGGGTCTTGCATCATAGGCCTTGTTCAGCCAATAGAGCGTATTTTCCAGTTTCTGGTTGATGACGGCCTGGATCTGTTCCTTCGTCAAGGTCGCATCGGCCTTACGAATCTCCTGCGTCATCCGTTTCACCGTCCCCTTATAGACAGGACATACAAGATATAGTAGCTGCTTTATTGCGTGCTACTATAGTGAGAACGTATTTCGTTGTCAAGTGAAAATTCAAGATATGGTGGGTCAAAATGAAAAGCAGACGAGATATTGTGGTTGTACGGATGAAAAAAGAATTACGGTTTCGCAGTCTCTGGACGGTAGGCGATCACGCGCACTTTTTCAAGCGTGACCAGACCCTCTTGCATGAGCTCATCCAATTCCGGCAGGAAGGTTTCGATTCGTTCCGGTTTGTCTACGATCTCGATCACAACGGGCAGGTCTTCGGAAAGCCGCAGGATCTTGGCGGTATGAATCCGGCTGTGTGCGCCGAAGCCCAGCAGCCCCCGCAGAACGGTAGCACCGGCCATGCCCCGCCGCCGGGCCGCCTCAACGATAAGCTCATAGAGCGGTCGTCCGTTGTGCTTATCGCTTTCTCCGATAAAGATTCGCAGAAGTTCCGCTTCCGAAGGCAGTTTCATCTCAATCTCCTTTATAACAGACGGCCGGCGATGAATCCCAGGAAAAGTCCGGCGATACCGACAACGTTTTGGGCCAAGACATTACCCGCCGCGAGCGCCCATTGCGCATCACGGAGCAATTGAGTCGTCTCGAAGGCAAAACTTGAGAAGGTTGTGAACGCGCCCATGAATCCGATAAGAATCACGGTCCGGACTTCTCCGCTGATCGACAGGCGATCCTCGGCCAGGGACCAGACCAATCCGAAGAGGAAGCAGCCCAAAACATTGACCGCGAGCGTTCCGTAGGGAAACGCGCTGCCACAAACTCGTTGGACGGCGCCGGAAAGACCGTAACGCGCAAACGTGCCCAACGTCCCGGCCAGTCCGATCCACAACAGTTTTTCCAGCACAATGCCTCCGTTGACAAGCCCATTAGAGCAAAGGATTAGTCGTGATCGAGCGCCGGCAGGCCGTCGATGCTTTGCGCGTTTTTGGCCCTTCGATATTCCTCCAGCCCGGTGGTCCCTTTGGCCTCGACCCACTTTTCGAGAGAATCCCGCTGTCCTCGATAGTCGAAAAACGGAACGACGTATCCGCACGAATCCGAAATACGCGTGACTTTCAGTCGTATGACGGCCCGGGTTCCGGGATTTTTTGGAAATTGCGCGGCCAGCGATGAAAAATCGGGATGGCCGGGTGTTATCGCCTCTCCGCGGCCATGCAGACGGACGATCATCGGCGGTCCTTCAAACGCGCAGAACATGATCACGATCCGTCCGTTCTCGCGCAGATGCGCGATCGTCTCGGCCCCGCTCCCCGTGAGGTCCTGATAGGCCACGGTCAATGGATCGATCACACGGAACGAATCGCCGCCTTTCGGCGAGCAGTTGACATGCCCGTCCCCTGCCAAAGGCGCCGTCGCGACGAAGAATATCCGTTGCTGCTTGATCCAGTCAGAAAGCTTGTCGTCGATCTGTTCGTAGATTTTGCTCATAAGAAGTTTTCTTCAAGAAAATAAATCTGGCCCCTTTTCTTTAAGGTCCGACCCTACCCGTCTACCTGCTCACATTTCTTGATTTTCATGAATGACCGATTACCTCGTCATAGCAGGACCAAATCATGAAGTCTGCCTTTTGTGTAGACCAGCCAGACTCGCAGGCAAACTTACGAAGCTCTTTCAGATACCCAACGTAGTTCTGCACTGTAAAAGATCGCTTGTCCTTGCCAAAGACAACTTTCCAAACTCGGAAGTCGATAACCCCGTGCGAGCCTGGGAATGTCAAAGCAAGGATCGCAGTCGAAAGACCAATACCAATACCTGTAGAAAAGGGGACAGATTTATTTTTCTGCCTGATCTTGTCTGGGCCGTCCCTGCCCCCGCCACTCGATCCGGCGTCCCACGTGTTGCACCACTTCATTTACAAACCGGTCACTTCCGGTCAACTGGCCCCGCTGCACGGCTGCCCGTATACGTTCCAATTCTCCAGTGGGCACATCATCATTTACCCACTTGGCATAGAGAACAGTCCGCTCACTCGGCGTCGGCGCTAACGAGTCTGTAGAAAAACCCCATCGCAATGTCGTCCAATGGGGCGAACCGGTCGAGCGGCAGGCCGGTTCGACAATGTCGTCATCGTTTCGTGCCAGCCTTGCCGGTTGTCCTCATTTCCCCGTGACTGGTGGCCCG
>JACQCA010000083.1 GCA_016201865.1 Nitrospirota bacterium | reverse complement strand
GGGCCACCAGTCACGGGGAAATGAGGACAACCGGCAAGGCTGGCACGAAACGATGACGACATTGTCGAACCGGCCTGCCGCTCGACCGGTTCGCCCCATTGGACGACATTGCGATGGGGTTTTTCTACAGACTCGTTAGGCGGCAAGGATCGACATTCTGCTCGGAGTGAAAAATGAAAAACGTGGACTATGAAAAGGCCGTCTCCAAGACCTGGCGGCACTACGATCTCACCGCCCGTTTGACTCCTTGGGAGGGTCATTTCCGCCACTTCGAGGAAAAAGAGGGCATGCGGATTCCGGTCGAGGGGGACGTGGAGTGGCGGTTACCGGACGGAAGCTTCCCTTACTGGAAGGGACGAATCGTTAAGGTGATGTATGATTTTGCAGATGACCTTCCCCCAGTTAAGAAGACGGGAGGTACTTCACATGAATAAATTTATTCTGATCTTTATCATGCTGGTTTCACTGCTCATCGGTCCGGCTGCCGCGCGGGATGAGGGCCCGATGGAATCCGGTGAACTTGTGAGTCTGCCGGCGGGGCAGGTGGTCAACACCGATTTTTTTGCGGCCGGCCGGAGGGTCGAGATTTTCGGGACCGTCAACGGCGACGTGTATGCTGCCGGCGGACAGGTGATCGTCAACGGGCAGATCAACGGGGATCTTCTGGCGGCGGGGGGGACGATCAGCATCGCGGGAAAGATCACGCAGGATGTTCGAGTCGCCGGCGGACAGATCACGATCAATGGCGAGATCGGTCGGAATCTGACCGTGGCCGGTGGTAATGTGGAACTGACCGATTCAGCCAAGATTGACGGCGGATTGGTCGCGGCTGGAGGAAGCATCGGCTTGGCGGCGCCGGTCGGCAAGGATGCCAAGGTTGCCGCCGGAACTGTGACGGTCTCCGGCCTGATCCATGAGAACCTGGATCTGGCGGCGGGGGAGATACGACTGACCTCCCGAGCGGCTGTCAACGGCGATCTGAGCTATTGGAGCAAAAAGGCGGCCTCGATCGATCCGGCCGCGAAAGTGGGCGGCGTCATCACTCAAAAGACCATGCCGGAGTTTCCAGGGCCGCGGGCCGGAACGCTGCTCGGTGTTTTACTGGGTTTTCTCCTTCTTGCGAAACTGATCAGTTTCGTTTCGACGCTGATCCTTGGGCTGTTGTTTATTTATCTTTTTCCCCGATACACGCAATCGACCGTTTCGACCCTTCAAAAAAGTCCGTGGGCTTCACTGGGGATCGGATTCGTCGCGCTGGTTGTGATTCCCGTCACGGCCGGAATCCTCGCGATTACCGTGCTCGGCATCCCGCTTGCGTTGATGGTAACGGCACTCTATCTTATCGCGATCTATCTGGCGCGTGTATTTGCGATCCTCTGGGCCGGATCGGCCTTGTTCGAGCGGCTGGGAAGGCCGGTTCGTGAGGTCTGGGCGCTGGTGATTGGATTGATGCTCTACTTTTTTCTTACGTTGATCCCTTTCCTCGGCGGATTCATTTCCTTGCTTGTGATTCTTTTCGGATTGGGAGCGGCGCTCTTGGCCTACCGGGGCCTCTATCTCTCCGCGAGAGAGAAGGAGATGCTTTGACCACGATTTACATTTCGGACCGGCCGGAGTAAACTGTGATCAATGAAAAAGGGGCTTCTGATTCTATCGGTTGCTTGCCTGATCCTCTTCCGGCCTGGCCCGGGACTGGCCGAGACGCGCGTTTATGTAAGCTTCTCGATCGGCGGCGCGGTCGCGATCGGCGCCGGCGTCTTGTACTGGAGCTTCTCTTACACCTCGCAGGTCAGCGAACAAAAACCCTCAGAAGAAAATCCGGGCCGCTTGTCTTCGACGACGGACGCGTCCGAACTCAACCCCCCGCGCGACATTCAACTCTTCTCGCAACTCACCCCGCAACCCCTAACGGCCCAAGAGCGGACGCGCGCCGATTTCACCTCCGCGATAGACGGTCCTTATGCGGCGTCCACCGTGGAGCTTCCATTGCTCATTTTCCGCTGGTAGCGTGGAAAATATCTTGACCGGTCCGTCGGAATGTGCTAATCATGATCCACTCTTTTCGACGAGGAGGAAGCCGATCCGGCTTCCGGGAACAAACGCCGAACGAAAAGTAATCAGGCTTGTGGTCTGGAATAGAAGGGTAGAATACCGCCCCACCTCATCGGTGGGGCGGCGCATTTTATCAGCGCACTAAAAACGCCCATGGGCAGGACAAGCCAAAGGATAGAACAAGGGCGGCATCAGACCCCTCCTTCTCAGGTAGCGATGCCATTCCGCTACGGTTTTCTAAGCCATCCGCTTGCGATTCTCCTCCTGCTTGCCATACTTGTCATCCTTGTCTACTCCAACACCTTCTCGGCTTCCTTCCATTTTGATGACGGCCGCAATATCGTGAACAACCCACAAATCAGAAATCTTTCCAACTTCCTCGATCTTTCCGGCACCCGCTACATCGGTTTTTTGTCCTTTGCACTGAACTACCATTTCGGCGGCCTTTCCGTTTTCGGCTATCACCTGGTCAATCTCGCCATTCATATTCTAAATGGTTTTCTGGTTTATCTCCTGGTGGTGCTTCTGTTCAAAGCGGTTCAGGGTTCAGACCCGCTTCCCGCCGCCTCTTGGATTCCCCTGGCCACGGCCCTGTTATTTATTGCCCATCCCCTCCAGACCCAGGCTGTGACCTATATCGTCCAACGCTTTGCCTCTCTATCCGCGCTGTTCTATCTCTTGTCGGTGGTCTGCCACCTTAAATGGCGCCTTACCCCTTCTCAACTTGAAAATCAGAACCTAAAACTCAAAACTTTCAACACGCCCTGGTATGCCCTTGCGCTTCTCTCCACCGTCCTGGCCATGAAGACGAAGGAGAACAGCTTTACGCTTCCATTGATGCTCTTCCTGATTGAGGCGGTCTTCTTCCAGCCGATGACAGCAAGGCGGTGGGCCACTCTGATTCCTTTCCTTGCAACCCTTTTGATCATCCCGTTTTCTCGTGTTGATGCGGTGGGAGAGGCCGAAGGAGGATTGGCCCAGGAGACGGTGGAGATTTCCAGAGAGTCCTATCTCTTGACCCAGTTCCGTGTGATGGTGACCTACATCCGCTTACTTTTTCTGCCGATTCATCAGAACTTGGATTATGACTACCCCATCTACCATTCCTTGTTGGAACTCCCGGTGTTTTTCTCGTTTCTTTTTCTCCTAAGCTTTTTGGTCCTGGCTGTCTTTCTTCTCTTCAACTCAAAATTCAAAACGACTCGGCTGAGCTCATCGAAGTCTCAATACTCACAACTCATCGCCTTCGGCCTTCTGTGGTTCTTCCTGACGCTTTCGGTCGAATCCTCGATCATCCCTATTCGTGATGTGATCTTTGAGCATCGGGTCTATCTGCCTAGTGTGGGGTTCTTTCTGGCGGCAGTCCTGACTGCCGGGGCGATCTTTGATCGATGGAGTATGAAACGGGTGGGCAAGGGAATCGCCTTGGCTGTCGTTCTCCTTTCCCTCTCGACGGCCACCTACCAGCGGAATGCGGTCTGGAAGGATAAAGTGAGCCTATGGAAGGATGTAGTGCGAAAATCGCCCAACAAGGCCAGGGCACATTATTACTTGGCCGGGGCTTATCAACACGCTGGTCGCATGCACGAGGCTGTACAGGAATATGCGGTCGCAATAAACCTACGGCCGGAATATGCAGAAGCCTATTATAACGCAGGTGCAGTCTATAAGGAACTGGGAAGTCTGGAAGAAGCCCTCCGGGCCTATCAGAAAGCAGTCTTGTTACTTCCACGCTCGGCCGAAGTCCACAACAATCTGGGTAATGTCTTATTATCCCTGAAGCGCTTGGAAGAGGCCGCTTGGGAATATCAGATCGCCCTAAGGATAAAACCGGACTTTGCCGGCGCTTACTATAATTTGGGAATTGTTTATAAAGACCTTGGCCGTATCGAGGAAGCTATCCGGGCATTTCAGGAGGCCTTAAACCTACAGCCTGATTTTTCTCCGGCTCGCCAGGCGATAGAGTCTCTGTCCCGATAAAAACGGTAAACGAAACACAAGGAATGATGCATGACAGTAATAGGAACGGAAAACGGAATATCTCTTGACCTGCCCGTCGGAATATGCTAATTATGATCCACCGTTTTCGACGAGGACGTCGCATCGACCGTTTTTAGAGACGAGCATCCATGAGTCTGAAGAATAGAATCGAAGAGGGTTTGACGTTTGATGATGTCGTTTTGATCCCGGCCAAGTCGTCCGTCCTGCCCCGCCTCGTCGAGACGCAAACCCGCCTCACCCGCCGCATCCGGATCAACATCCCGATCGTCAGCGCTGCGATGGACACCGTGACCGATGCGCGCATGGCGATTGCGATTGCGCAGGAAGGCGGGATCGGAATCATTCATCGGGCCATGCCTCCCAAGGAACAGATGATCGAAGTGGACAAGGTCAAAAAGTCCGAGAGCGGGATGATTATCGATCCGATCACGATCTCGCCGGACCAGACCATCCGCGAGGCGCTCCAGTTGATGGCGCGGTACCGGATATCGGGCATTCCGGTGACCCGCGGACCGAAGCTCGTCGGCATCGTCACCAACCGGGATCTTCGTTTTGAGACGCGCATGAATGCAAAGATCTCCGAGGTGATGACGCACAAGAATCTCATCACGGCGCCGGAGGGCACCGGTCTGGAAGAGGCCAAGGCGATTCTTCAGAAACATCGGATCGAAAAACTTTTGGTCGTCAACAAAGGTTTCGAGTTGAAGGGACTGATCACGATCAAGGACATCGAGAAAAAGATCAAATATCCGAATGCCTGCAAGGACGCCGGCGGCCGCCTGCGCGTCGGCGCCGCGGTCGGCGTCGGCGAGGACGCCATGGAGCGGGTGGATCTCCTGGTGAAGGCGGGCGCGGACTTGATCGTGGTGGATACCGCGCATGGCCATTCGTTGAGCGTCCTGGAGGCCGTTTCGAAGATCAAGAAGGATTATCCGGATTTGGAGTTGGTCGGCGGCAACGTGGCGACGGCCGAAGCCGCCCGGGATTTGATCAAGGCCGGAGTCGACGGGATTAAGGTCGGCGTCGGCCCGGGCTCCATCTGCACGACGAGGATCGTGGCCGGAGCCGGCGTGCCTCAGTTGACGGCCATTGCCCATTGCGCCGAGGCCGCGGCCAAGTCCGGTGTTACGGTCATTGCCGACGGAGGGATTAAATATTCCGGGGACATCAGCAAGGCGATCGCCGCGGGCGCCGATTCCGTTATGATCGGGAGCATCTTCGCCGGAACGGAGGAGAGCCCGGGCGAGACCGTCCTGTTTCAGGGCCGCAGCTACAAGGTCTATCGCGGCATGGGCTCCCTCGGCGCGATGGTGAAGGGCGGACGGGATCGATACTTTCAGGAACATGAAACGGAGTCCAAGCTCGTTCCGGAAGGGATCGAGGGCCGCGTGCCGTACAAAGGATCCCTGGCCAGCGTGGTCTATCAACTCGTCGGCGGACTCAAGGCCGGCATGGGGTATTGCGGTTGTCGAACCATCAAGGAGCTTCAGCGCAAGGCCCGCTTCGTCAAACTGACGCAGGCGGGCCTTCGCGAAAGCCATGTCCATGACGTGATCATCACCAAAGAGGCGCCCAATTACCGTGTCGAACGTGAGTGATCAGGCCGACCGGCTCCATGCCGACCGAGTTCTCGTCTTGGATTTCGGTTCGCAATACACCCAACTGATCGCCCGGCGGATCCGCGAGAGTCGGGTCTATTCCGAGATCCATCCCTGCAATACCCCGATCTCGGCCGTCCGCGATTTCAAGCCCAAGGGCATCATTCTCTCCGGCAGCCCGGCCAGCGTTTACGACAACACCCCGCCGTTTTGTCCGCCCGAGATTCTGGATATGGGCGTGCCCATCCTCGGCATCTGTTACGGGATGCAATGGATCACGCACCGGATGAGCGGGGCGGTTTCCAAGTCGGCCCGACGGGAGTACGGCCGGGCCGACTTGGTGATCGACGACGATACCGATCTGTTCAAGGACGTCGGGGAGGCCTCCCGCTCCGCCCGCGGTCTCGAACGCACGACGACGGTCTGGATGAGCCACGGCGACCGCATTGATCGGGCGCCGGATGGATTCGACGTCATCGCGCATACGGCCAATTCCCCGACCGCGGCGATGCGGCATGAAAAGCGGCGGATCTATGCGATTCAGTTCCATCCCGAGGTGGCACACACGCCTCAGGGCGCTCAAATCCTGAAAAATTTTCTGTACCGGATCTGCGGCTGCGTCCCGACCTGGACAATGAAGGCCTATCTCGATCAGGCCGTCGAGCAGATCCGCCGCCGGGTGGGGGATGCCGGCGTCCTCTGCGCGTTGAGCGGCGGCGTGGATTCGGCCGTCGCGGCCGTCTTGACCCATCGCGCCGTCGGGGATCAGCTCACCTGCGTTTTTGTGGACAACGGACTGCTCCGCCACAAGGAGGCCGAGCAGGTGACCGAGACGTTTCGTAAGACGTTTAAACTGAACCTTCGGTACGTGGACGCCTCGAAGAGTTTCTTGAAGAAACTGAAAGGGGTGACCGATCCGGAACGGAAACGCCGGATCATCGGCCGACAATTTATCCAAGCGTTCGAGGACGAGGCGAAGGATCTGGGCCGCCCGGAGTTTCTGGTCCAGGGAACCCTTTATCCGGACGTGATCGAAAGCGTCTCGTTTAAAGGTCCGTCAGCAACGATCAAGACCCATCATAATGTCGGCGGCCTGCCGATGCGGATGCGGTTCAAGCTTATCGAGCCGCTTCGGGAATTGTTCAAAGATGAAGTGCGGCGATTGGGGGAGGAAATGGGCCTTTCGGAGGAGATCCTCTGGCGGCATCCCTTCCCCGGCCCCGGCCTCGCGGTGCGGATCATCGGCGAGGTAACCCGAAAACGCCTGGAGCTTCTTCGAGAGGCCGACGCCATTGTGGAGGACGAGATCCGAAAGGCCGGGCTGTATCGCCCGATCTGGCAGGCCTTCGCGGTTCTGCTGCCGATCAAAACCGTGGGCGTGATGGGGGATGAACGGACGTATGAACATGTCGCGGCCGTCCGCGCGGTTCAAAGCCAGGACGGAATGACGGCCGATTGGGCCCGGCTGCCGCATGAGGTGCTCGAGGCGATCTCAAATCGCATCGTGAACGAGGTGCGGGGCATCAACCGGGTGGTGTACGATATCTCCTCCAAGCCGCCGAGCACGATCGAGTGGGAGTAATCATGGACATCCGTCTCCAAAAAATCCTCTCGATGGCAGGGGTGGCCTCTCGACGAAAGGCCGAGGAACTGATGCAAGCGGGCGCCGTCACGGTCAACGGGCGCATCGTCCGCGAATTGGGCAGCAAGGCCGATCCGGAGCGGGATCATATCAAGGTCTCGGGGAAATTGGTCAACCCCAAACAGCCCAAGGTTTATCTCATGCTCAACAAACCCTGTGAGGTGGTCACGACACTGTCCGATCCCGCGGGACGAGTCACGGTGAAGGACCTGCTCCGGGGTGTTCGGTTCCGCATCTACCCGGTGGGCCGCCTCGATTACGACAGCGAAGGGCTTCTGCTTCTGACCAACGACGGCGACCTCGTCCAGAGGATGCTCCACCCGAGTTTTGAGGTTCCCAAAACCTATGAGGTCAAGGTTAAAGGCGTTCTGACGGATGAGGAGATCCGGACGCTTTCAAAAGGCGTTGAGCTGCCGGATGGCCGGACGCGGCCCTGCCGAATCCGGAAAATTCAAAAGACCGAGAAGAACTCCTGGCTGGAGATGACGATCTATGAGGGGCGGAACCGGCAGATCCGCCGCATGTTGGAGGCGGTCGATCATCCGGTTCTAAAACTGAAGCGGATCCGGATGGGTCCGTTGGAACTGGGGACGTTGCCGGTCGGACGGTATCGTTATCTGACGCCGCAGGAAATCCGATCGCTTAAAACCGTCGGCGGAGCATTGAAAGGATCAAAGCCCGCGCCCAAGTTCCGAAAAGCCATGGGCGAGTAAATACCAGCGAGCAAGGCGAGCGAGAGGGGGAGGCTCCATCCGGCTGTGCCGGTGGAGCAAGCGAGGAGCTGGCTCTGCCAGTCCGAGCGCGGGGCGTGGGGGCATCGGAGGAGCGAAGCCCGCACGGGCCCCCACATTGAATAGTTGGCGACGCGAGCCCCTATGATAGGTGCCCGATTGAAACGAACGCATGACTGCGGAAGTTTAAGAAAAAGCGATATCGGCAGGACGGCTGCGCTGATGGGATGGGTCCAGACCCGTCGGGATCACGGCGGGCTGATCTTCATCGATCTTCGGGACCGGGAAGGCCTCACGCAGGTGGTGTTTAACCCGACGCTTTCACCGGCGGTTCACAAGCCCGCCAAGGATCTACGAAGCGAAGACGTGATCGCGGTTCAGGGCACGGTGACGGCTCGGCCGGAAGGGACCGTGAATGCCCGGTTGGGCACGGGGGAGATCGAACTGGTCGCGACCGATCTTGAGATTCTCAATTCGGCCAAGACGCCGCCCTTTCCGATCGAGGACGACGTTCTCGTGGCCGAGAATTTGAGACTGAAGTATCGCTATCTCGATCTGCGCCGCCCCGGCATGCTGGCCAATCTCCGACGGCGGCATCAGGTCGTCCGAACGGTCAGAAATTTTCTGGATGGACAGGGCTTCATCGAGGTTGAAACCCCGTATTTGACGAAAAGCACGCCGGAGGGCGCGCGGGATTACCTGGTTCCCAGTCGTGTCAATCCGGGTCAATTCTATGCGCTGCCTCAGTCGCCGCAGCTTTTCAAACAGATCTTGATGGTGGCCGGGATCGAGCGGTATTACCAGATCGCGCGTTGTTTCCGGGACGAAGACCTTCGGGCGGATCGTCAGCCGGAATTCACACAGATCGATCTCGAGCTTTCCTTCGCGGGTCGGGACGAGATCCTGTTTTTGATGGAAGCGATGATGATCGAGGTCTTTCGAGCGGTCAAAGGGGTTCGTCTTGATACCCCCTTTCCGCGGCTGTCTTATCATGAGGCCGTGGAGCGGTACGGCACGGATAAGCCGGACCTCCGGTTCGGCCTCGAGATCCATGACGTCTCCTCCGTCGCGGCCGGTTCCTCGTTCCAGGTCTTTCAGGAGACGCTGAACCGAAAGGGCGTCGTGAAGGCGATGGTCTTGGAAGGGCAGGCGACGTTATCTCGAAAAGAGCTGGATGAACTGACGGAAACCGCGAAGACGCTGGGCGCGAAGGGCTTGGCCTGGGTCAAGATCTCCACCGAGGGTTTTGAGTCGCCCATCGTAAAATTTCTCGGGGAACCGCTGCTGCGAAAGTTGTCCGCGAGCCTTTCGGCGAAAGCGGGCGATCTGCTTCTCTTCGTGGCGGATCAACTCAAGATTGCAAGAGCGGTGACGGGCGGGTTGAGATTACAACTGGCGGACCGATTTAAGCTGATTCCGGAGGATCCATTCCGTTTCGTCTGGGTCACGGACTTCCCGCTGCTGGACTATGACGAGACCGAGCAGCGGCACGTCGCCATGCATCACCCGTTTACGTCGCCGTTGGACGAGGATCTGCCGCTGCTGGAAACGGAGCCCCGTCGCGTCCGCGCCAAGGCGTACGACTTGGTCTTAAACGGCTCCGAGATCGGCGGCGGGAGCATCCGCATCCATCGCCGTGATGTTCAGTCGAGGATTTTTGAACTGCTCGGTATTGATCCGACATCGGCCCAGGAAAAGTTCGGTTTCCTGCTCGATGCCTTGGAATACGGGGCCCCGCCCCATGGGGGGATCGCCTTTGGTCTGGATCGTCTAACGATGATCCTGTCCGGGGCCGAATCCATCCGCGATGTCATTGCGTTTCCGAAAACACAAAAGGCGATTTGCCTATTAAGCGATGCGCCATCGCATGTATCCGAAGCGCAGTTGAAAGAGCTGCATATCAAGACGGATATCGTGAAGTGAGCAAGGGTCCGGATGGACCGGATCGAGCGCTTCCGACCGTTTTTTGAAAGGAGGTGAGGACTGAATGGCCCAAAAGGTAGCCAAGGCTGGGGTAAAGCGCGAGAAGGGATGGCTCTACTACCTCGACAAGCAGGGCGACGTTTCCCGGACGAAAATGGCCCGGGGAGGGGGTAAGCACAATCCCGGCAAGCCGCAGAAGATCGCCAAGGTCGGCGTCAAGAGAGAGGAAGGCTATCTCTATTTCATCGACAAGCAGGGCGATGTCTCCAGGGCGAAGATGGCTCGGAGGGGTAAGAAACGGTAAGAGTTTCAGAACACACGAGGCGGCTTTTCCGGTTTTCCCGGAAAAGCCGCCTTTTTTGTGCTATCTTCATCTCATCCTACCATATTTTGTGGCTTGACATAATTTTCGAGAAGTGTATACTCCGGCTTGTTTCATCCACGACTACCGCGACGGGTAAGCCTCAGTTTTTGAGTGACCCGAATTTCTGCCTCAGATGAGGTTTAGAAAATGGCCGGTGTGGAATTCGGATTTGGATGAATAGGCAACCCTGATTTTCCCGAAAAGAGCCGGGAGGATCAGGGTTTTTTGTTTGAACGATGCGACTGAAAGGGGCCGCCATCCATTGCGGTCTTGCAATCAAAGCAATCAACTCATTAGAAAGGAGCGAACCATGAAACACAGAAGCAAAATATTCAGGAGCATCCTCGCAGTTGCTTTCAGTTTAGTCGTGATGTTGGATGGCGGCCCTCAGGCATTTGCCGCAGGTGGCACATGGACCACGAAAGCCCCGATGCCGACTGCGCGGGTTTATTTTGGGGCAGGAGTTGTAAACGACATTCTTTATGCCGTCGGGGGCAGTAATTCCGTCTATACGCTTGACAACGTCGAGGCCTATGACCCGACCACTGATGCCTGGACCATCAAGTCTCCCATGCCACCAAATCGATCCCGCACTGGCCTCGCCGCTGGAGTAATAAACGGGGTTCTCTATGTAGTTGGAGGCAGTGCTACCGCATTTGTGGATGCCTATGACGCAGCAACGGATACCTGGAGCATCAAGGCTTCCATGTCCGCGCCAGGTACATTGCTTGGTGTCGGAGTTGTGAACGGTATCCTCTATGCCGTGGGCGTTGGTAACAACAGTGGCGCTTTCTCCACAGTTGAAGCTTATAACCCGCTGACCGATACTTGGACTACCATGTCCCCCATGCCCACGCCGCGGGTTCATCTTGCTGTTGGAGTTGTGAACGGCATCCTCTATGCCGTGGGAGGTGCTTACAACAGTGTCGCTCTCGCAACGGTCGAGGCATATGATCCAACGATGGACAGTTAAGGCCTCCATGCCCACGCCGCGGTTTCAGCTTGCTGTTGGAGTTGTGAATGGCATCCTCTATGCCATGGGAGGATTTAACAATTCCGGCCCTCTCTCTACAGTTGAAGCTTATAACCCGCTGACCGATACTTGGACTACAATGCCCTCCATGCCTACCGCGCGGTATGGGCTTGGGGTCGGAGTTGTGAACAGCAACCTCTATGCCATGGGAGGCTACTACACCAGTTATCTTGCTACGAACGAGGCCTTTACCCCGTCCCCTGCAGCCGACCTCTCAATCACCAAAACCGACTCCCCTGATCCCGTGGCGGTAGGGAGCAGCCTGACCTATACTATTACCGTCACCAACAACGGCCCGGATACCGCCACCGGTGTAACAATGAACGATGCATTGCCTTCTGGTGTTACTTATGTCTCGGCCACACCCACACAAGGGAGTTGCAGTGGAACAACCACCGTGACCTGTTCACTGGGCACATTAGCCAAAGCAGCCGGCGCCATCGTAACGATTGTGGTGACGGCCCCCACAACGACAGGAACGATCAGCAACACGGCCGTCGTGTCCGGGAATGAGACCGATCCCAATACCGCCAACAACACCGCCACGGCCTCTACCACCGTCGTGAGCCCCAATCATCCGCCGGTTGCCAATGCGGGACCGAATCAGACGGTAGAGGCGACCCGTTCATCCGGAGCTTCGGTCATGCTCAACGGTTCCGGGTCATCCGATCCGGACGGCGATCCACTGACCTACCACTGGACAGGACCGTTCGGAACAGCAAGCGGCGTGAGTCCAACCGTGATCCTGCCTCTTGGAACAAACACCATAACCTTGACGGTGAGCGACGGGCAAGCGACGGCAACGGCTACGGTGGTCATCACCGTGCGCGATATTACACCGCCCACGATCACGGTGACCCAGAACCCGCTCCCCAATGCCAATGGTTGGAACAAGACCGATGTGACGATCACCTTTACGGCCACAGATGCCGTTTCTACTACTTCCTGCAGCCCCGCCTCGGTGGTTCTTAACCGTGAGGGGGCCAATCAG
>JACQCA010000091.1 GCA_016201865.1 Nitrospirota bacterium | reverse complement strand
TCGCTGCTGGGCTATCTGCGGTTCCATCGGACGGGGAGCGGGGCGGCCTATGGGGTGTCGATGGGTTTTTTTGCTCTGGCCCTGTTGACGAAGGAGGCGGCGGTCGGTCTGGTCCTGGTCTTTCTCCTCTATGACTACCTTGCGGCCTCGACGAAACGGCCGGCCTTCCTTCGACTCCTGCCCCCCCTGGCGATCTTAGGCCTCTATTTTCTTCTGAGGAATGCCCAAATCACACGTCCGTACGGCAAGGCCTCGGTGCCGGGTCTGTTCTCGCACTCGACGCTTTCGGAGACGTTTGGCGCCGCCGGCCTTTATCTGAAGCTATTGGTCTTTCCCTATCCTCATCACCCGTTCATCGACGTGCTGCCGACCGCCGGCCCGGTTTTGGTCCTGGCCGGTCTGGCCGTGGGCTGTCTATCGGCCGGGTTGGTCCGGGCCCTGATTCATCGGGAAGTTCTCGCGAGCATCGGCCTTGCCTGGATGCTGGTCACGCTCCTGCCCGGCATTTTAGTCTCCGTATCAGCCCTCCATATCGAGGCGGCGGCCTCGGCGGCAGAACGATACGTCTATGGCCCATCGGTCGGCTTTTTGATCGTGACCGCGGGACTGACACTGCGGGCGCTGGATCAACTTGCGGCGATCATCAGACGGCCGCATCGGCGGGTCTGGACCCCGGCCGGGCTTTTATTGATGGTCCTGGTCGGAATCTGGGGATGGCAGAGTTGGCACCGGAATGCCGTCTGGCGCAGCCCGATCACCTTCTGGGAAGCGGCCGTCGCCGGTGCGCCGGGAAAAAGCTTTACGCACAGGCAACTGGGCAAACAGTATGCGCAATCAGGACGGTATGCGGAGGCCGAGCGGCAGTATCGACAGTCCATCGCGCTGGATGAGAAGACCGGAGGGCCGGATTCATTGGACCTGGCGGACGACCTGAACGGTCTGGCCGAACTGTACCGCTTGCAGGGCCGGTATGCCGAGGCCGAACCGCTCTACCGACGATCCTTGACCATCCGGGAAGAGGTTTTGGGACCGTCGCATCCGGCCGCGGCCGCGGCCCTCAATAACCTGGCGACGCTCAATTATGCGGAAGGCAAGTATACTGATTCTGAATTACTTTACCGACGATCCTTGACCATCCGGGAAGAGGTTTTGGGACCGGATCATCCGGACGTGGCCGCGACCCTCAATAATCTGGCGGCAGTTTACGATACTCAGGGCCGGTATGCCGAGGCCGAACCGCTGTATCGGCGGGCGCTGGCGATTCGGGAAAAGGTCTATCGGCCGGACCATCCCGACATGGCTCAGAGCCTCAATAACTTGGCATTGCTCTATTATGCCCAAGGACGCTACGTCGAGGCCGAACCGCTCTATCGGCGGGCCGTCGCCATTTACGAAAAGAGCTTGCGACCGAGCGACCCCGATCTGGCCAACAGCCTCAACAACCTCGCGGCGCTTTATGACGCCGAGGGTCGGTATGCCGAGGCCGAACCGCTGTACCGACGATCCCTGGCTATTCGGGAGAAAATCTTCGGGCCAGACCATCCGGATGTTGCCTCGGGCCTGGAGAACTATGCCGCTCTGCTCCGGGAAATGAACCGGGGGGAAGAGGCGGCCCCGATGGAAGCCCGCGCAAGGAGGATCCGAGAGAATCGTTCTCAAGGAGGTCGTCCGTAAGGGCCGGCGGTTTGAAGTGTTACTCTTGCTGTTCCTTCATCACGGCGTTTCTGAGATTGGTTTCGGCTTCCCGGTAAGTCGGCTGCAAGGCCACGGCGATCCGGTACTGCTCGGCCGCTTCATGCCACAGCCCCTGGACGGCCCATAGATTGCCCAGACTATTATGGGCCACCGCAGAAGACGGATTCGCCTCGATCGCTTTGCGGATCGATTCGAGCGCCAGGTCGTCTCTTTTTTTAAGGTGATAGGCATAGGCCATGTTCGTATAGGCATCGGAATGTCTTGGCTGCCGCGTCAACGCATCCTTAAAATGCGCGATGGCTGTGTCCAGATCCCCCTGATCCAGATAGGCGATCCCGATGTTGTAGTGGGAATCGACGTCGTCCTCTTTCAGACTCAAGGCCTGCTTGTAATGTTCGATCGCCTTTTGCAATTGCTTCTGCTCTAAATAATAGTCGGCCAGGTTGCGGTGGGCCAAGACGGTCTGGGGGGATTGCGACACTGCATGCTTCCAGAGCGTTTCATCGCCGATCCATGCCGTGTTGGACCGCATCGTGGCCAAGGACAACAGAAACAAACCCAAAAGGGATAGCGGGATTCTCCAGGAAGCCGTTCCCGTTTTTTCTTCCAGCCGATTCGACGTCTTAACCCACACCGCTGCGCATGCCAAAGCGAAACCGACGGACGGAAGATACAAGAGCCGTTCCGCTATAGGAGAGACGGAGTTGTATAAAGTCAGCGCGAATGACGGCATCAAAGCGACAAGAGCCCAGGCCATACCCGCGAACAGAACGGACTCCTTAGCAAAGGCGTAGCCGAGAGCGACCAACCCGACGATCACGATCATCAGCGATTGCATGACTTTC
Source organism: Nitrospirota bacterium (assembly GCA_016201865.1). Classification (GTDB taxonomy): domain Bacteria; phylum Nitrospirota; class Nitrospiria; order JACQBZ01; family JACQBZ01; genus JACQCA01. The sequence goes on along the minus strand of JACQCA010000091.1, from coordinate 26,274 downwards.
GGATCTCCCAGGGATAAAACCGGAAGCTCGTAAAGCGGCTTCAGCGGGAATGGAAAGATCAGAAGCCGGAGATATTCCCCGATCAAGAAGACGGCTGCAGGGATCGTCTCCCGAAAGGCGTGGAAATGGCTTGCGGCGAGCGAAGGCCCCCGAAGCCCTAAGTAGAGAAGGGCAAGCCCCCCCATGACGGACAGATGGATTAAAGCCGATGCCCGGTTTTGTGGTTTGACAAGATAAAGACCGACGACTAAAAGCAGGGGAAGCACGATCGCAGTCTCTTTCGTCAAGAGCGCAAGGGCAAAGCCGGTCCAGGCGGCGGTCATCCACAGCCATGCCTTGCCCCCGGTTTTGGAAAAGGACTTCAAATAGGAAAAAAGAGACAGAAGGGTGAAAAGGGTAACCAGCAGATCCGACCGCCCGGCGATCCAGGCAACGGCCTCCGTATGAATCGGATGGACCCCGAAGATCGCAGCCGATGACAAAGCGATGCGCGACGACGTTGTTAAGCACAGGACGACCTGCAGCACCAAGAAGGTTGCGGCGGCATGAAGCAAAACATTGGTTAAATGAAACCCGAAGGGCGACAATCCCCATAGTTTATAATCCAAGGCAAACGATAGATCTAAAAGCGGACGGTAGGTCAGATGCTGCGGGTTCAGATTCGTAACAGTCTGAAGCAGAGCGCCCGCTCGTCCCAGACCGGGATTGTTCACGATATTGCGCGCGTCGTCCCATACGAATCCGAAACCCAATGTCTGAGCATAAACCGCGCCGGAGAGAAGGACGATTCCCGCGGCCTGAAACACGGAACGGTTCATATCTGTCTTTCGAGCGCGATGAACCGCGTCAGGGCTGCCGGGACCGTTGGGCGGGGAAACATCTGCGGCGGTCTGTTGGTTGTTTCCAATGGTTTGGAATCCAAAGAGAGGGTTGCCGATTAATCGGGGTTGTTTTCTTTCGTGAGAATGGTTTTGTATCGCGCTTCCCATTTCGGGAAGTTGACGCCATGGTCGCCGTTATGGCCGTCCCAGGCGAAGAAATCGGTCTGGATCGGTTGAGCCGGTTCAAACTGAACGGCTTCCTTGGGTTTTCTCACCGTTAATTCCCTCGTCAGAATAACGCGCCACCGTCCGTTTTTGTAATCGGAATAAACGACCTTCACAAGATGCTTGGATCGTTCCTCCAGGGAAATGGCCTGCGCCAGGGCGCCTCGGGCCGTGTATTCCCTGACCGTGCCGGCCGACTCCCATTGCCAGACATCCAGCAGACTCTTTTCATCATTCCAGAACATCATTCCGACTTCATCCCCAAAGCCGGGATCATCCTCATAGGCCGCCACCTCCCGGATGTTCCCCTTCCGGGCCAGGGCGTTGGGGGTGGCCGAACTCTTGTTGCGATCGTCCCATTCCATAAACCAGGAAATTTCCTTGTCGTTGTAAAGCACCTTCAACCAAAGATTATCGAGAAGTTGGACAAATTTCCGATTGGTATCCAGCACCGCCGGCTGGATCAACCAAACATATTGCGGTTCCAACGCCTGCCAGGCCGGGTCCTCCGGCTGGGTCGGCAAGGCCGAGTTGATATACCGGGGCCGAACCACGAATCTGGTGACGGGACGCCGCTGCACCATGTCGATCTTTTGCTTCGGACAGAGGGAAATGACGAAATTGGCCACATCCCAGCGCGCCTCAATTGACAAGATTTCCGCAAAGGAAGGCATGGGCGTGCCGTTCAAGCCGGTCGAAACCTCGCGGAAAATGTTCCGCGGGTTGTAAGGATCCCGGCGGTTCCCCCGGAAGTTCCAACATTTATAAAGATCGGCCGGAACGATCGGATTGCCCCATTCGTCTTTCATTGTGAGATTCCCGTCGCCGTGACCGTCCACGCCATGGCATTCAAAACATTTGCCCACGTTTACAAAAATATTTCTTCCCCGTTTGATGCTTTCCTCCGAAGAGGGAACCGGGGTTCCGTAATCGATCACATGAAACTCTTCCGTTTCGGCATCCTGAAAATCACGGTCTTTGACGAGTTTTGTCATCACAAACGCCACCACCTGATGCCGTTCCTGCTCCGCCAGTTTCCCCTCAAACGTGGGCATGGCGGAACCCGGCAGTCCATTGGTCACTGTCAAAAAGAGATCCTGTTCCGTCGGAAGCTCCCCACTGGCGGTATGCCGTATCTTGAAGGTTCCGGCATTGAAGTTCCTGGGGCGAGGCCAATGGGTTTGCGATTCCGGCCCATCCCCGGCGCCTTCCGGGCCGTGGCAAAAGACACATTTCTTGAAATAGATCTGCCTCCCGGCCTCGATATCGACAGGAGAAGGCTTGGCCGGCCTACCGAAAACCGGAGCGGGTCTTTCGTCCGTCATCGTTTCGGCCATGGCCGGAGCCGCACTCCCGAGCCGCGAATCGAGTTCGACGGGCAGCAGGCCGATGACGGCAAAACATAGAAGTGCTCTGCCGGTCCGTGAACCGGTTAAGCGCCGGCCCATGAAAAGGAACGGACGTAATGCCGGATGCGGTCTTCGAATGGGCATACCCGGTACCAGAAGGCACATAGAAATATTTTAGACGATCCTCGGCGGACTGTCAAACCATTCGCAGAACAGGATCCATCCACCCTGGACCTTGACAGGTCACCGTTTTCTTAGATACGATCCACAGCGATCTTTATTTGTTGTATAATATCACCCAACGGTTCATGCAACAAATGACTAACAATTGCGATCAACCCCTCGCCGGGTTTCTATTTCGCCTGATCCTTCTCATCCTTCCGGCTTTTCTAACCGCGGCCGAGATGATTCCTTCTCCGGCCCCGGCCTGGACGGGGGTCTGGGGAAGCTCACCCCGCGATCTCTTCGTGGTGGGGGAGTACGGCGCCATTGACCATTATGATGGGAAGACGTTCAGCCCGATGGAAAGCGGGACGCGCCTCTGGATTTCGGCCGTAACCGGCACCTCGCCGACATCGGTGTTCGCCGCCGGATACAACGGCCTGATCCTCCATTACGACGGCCGGCGATGGAAGAAAATGGAAAGCGGGGTCACAAATGACCTGAACGGGATTTGGGGAAGCTCCCCGACGGATGTTTACGCCGTGGGTGATCGTGGAACGATTCTCCATTACGACGGGGCCCATTGGAGCCCGGTTCACAGCGGCACCCAAAACCTCCTGTTCGGCGTCTGGGGAAGTTCGTCTCAAAATATTTACGCCGCCGGAGGACGCGGGACACTGCTTCGGTTCGACGGAAAAACGTGGCGGCCGGCGGCCGTGCCGAAGAAAGGTCACTTCGTGGGAATTTGGGGAAGTTCATCCGACGACATTTTTTTAGTGGGTGATGAGGGTCTGATTTTGCATTTTGACGGCAGGGCATGGGCGGCCATGGACAGCGGTGTTGCGGACGTCTTTCGGGCGGTCTGGGGCAGCTCCGGTCAGGACGTCTTCGTGGCCGGCGACGACGGCCGTATTTTTCATTATAACGGTCATCTCTGGGAGAAAAACCTCACACCCACGACGGAGCTGCTCCGAGGAATCTGGGGCGACGGGCCCCGGACCGTTTTCGCCATCGGGGAGGACAGCCTGATCCTTTTTTATAACGGTCAGAATTGGCAAAACCTGACCCCCGGCGGGCCTTAGGCCGTCACGCCCGCTTCCTTAAGAACCCTTGCCGCATTATGAATGGATTGGAATTCTTAATGGACTTGACGCCGCAGCTTGAACGAGCTCACAATGATTTCAAGAGGGCATTTTCCTACTCAAGGAGGGAGTCATGGCCAAAGACCCGGTTTGCGGAATGACGGTGGACGAAAAACAGGCGGTCGCCACCTATGTTTACAAGGGCGCCACGTATTATTTTTGCCATCCCGGCTGCAAGGCACAATTTAAAAAGAGTCCCGAGCAGTATCTGGGGAAGAAATAATTCCCCGGCGTTTATGACATGGCCGCGCGGATCTCGCTGATCATCCCGACTCTGAACGAGGCCGGGATCATCGTCGAGGGCTTGAACGCTCTGCCTCCGATGAAGGGAGTGGAACGGATTGTTGTGGACGGCGGCAGTTCGGACGGCACGGCGGCGCTGGCCCGGCCGTTGGCGGATCAGGTTCTGATCACGGAACCGGGTCGGGCCCGGCAGATGAACGCCGGGGCGCGCGCGGCAAGAGGCGATCTCTTCCTCTTTCTTCATGCCGATTCCCATCTCCCAGAGGATGCGTTCCATGAACTGCTCGATGCGGTTCAGGATCCGACCGTGGTGGGAGGCGCCTTTCGGCTCGCGATCGATTCGACTCGAAGGTCGCTGCGGATGGTGGCGGCGGTCGCCAATTGGCGAACCCGGTTGACCGGGGTTCCCTACGGCGACCAAGGCATCTTTGTCCGGCGATCGGTTTTCGAACGGTTGAGCGGATACCCCGAATGGCCTATCATGGAGGATCTCGAGTTCGGGCGCCGGCTGAAGAAGGTCGGGAAGGTGGTGCTGCTGTCCAACCCGGTCACGACCTCGTCCCGCCGGTGGGATAAAGAAGGGGTTTGGCGCACGACCTTGCGGAACCAGGTCTTTGTGCTGTTGTATTTCTTCGGCGTGTCCCCGTCGCGACTGGCGCGGGCCTATCGTCCGATTCGATGACGTGCGAGCGTTGATGTCCGGTCTACAAAAGATCGATCCGTCGGTCTTCATCGCGGAAACGGCCAGCGTGGTCGGGGATGTCTCGATCGGGAAGTCTTCCAGCGTCTGGTTCTCGGCCGTCGTTCGCGGAGACATCGCCCCGGTGATCCTCGGCCGGGAGACCAACGTGCAGGACGGCGCGGTCCTTCATGTCGGACACGGCTTTCCATGCGTGATCGGCGACCGCGTGACGATCGGTCACGGTGCCATCGTGCACGGCGCCACCGTGAAGGATGAAGCGATGATCGGGATCGGCGCGATCGTTTTAAACGGGGCCGTCATCGGCGAGCGATCGCTCGTCGCGGCCGGGGCGGTGGTGACCGAAAACACGGTGATTCCTCCCGGCTCGCTGGTGATGGGGATCCCGGCCCGGCCGATGAAGCCCGTCAGCGATGAGCAGCGCGCCTATATCCTCGAGGCCGCCGCCAACTACATCCGGTATGCGCAGGAATACAAAAGGCAGTCCGGACGAAAGAAACGATTGAACCCAAGGAGGTCCTGATGCCCGCTTCAACGAACTACAGTTTTTCAAAGACGGTCGCCCATTCCTATGAGCAGGCCGTCGCCCGTGTCACGGAAGAGCTCAAGAAGGAGGGGTTCGGCGTCCTGACCGAGATCGACGTGAAAGAGACGCTCAAGAAAAAGCTGGGTGTGGATTTTAAGAAATACCTAATCCTCGGGGCCTGTAATCCCAATTTGGCCTACCAGTCCCTTCAGCAGGAAACGGAGCTGGGCCTGTTCCTTCCCTGCAACGTGATCGTCTACGAAAACGACCGGGGAAAAACCGTGGTGGCGGCGATCGATCCGCTCGTCGCGCTCGGCCGGATCAACAACCCCAAGCTGGAGCCGACGGCCAAAGAGGCCGCGGCCTGTCTTCAGCGCGTGATCGCGGCGGTCTGAGCCAACAGGAGAACCGATGCCGATTGATCCCGTCTGTGGAATGGCAGTCGAGCCGGAGTCGGCGGCCGGACGGCACGAGCATGCCGGGCAGACCTATTACTTCTGCCACGAATCCTGTCTGGAGCGATTCCGGGCCGATCCCGAGAAGTATCTGCATCCCGCCGGCGAATCGCCGCCTCTGACCTGTAAACCGCCCTCAGAAACGGCCGGCGGCCTCTACACCTGTCCCATGGATCCCGAGGTCCGGATGCCGGGGCCGGCCGTCTGCCCGAAATGCGGGATGGCGCTCGAACCCCTTGAACCGCCGGCGTCCCCGACTACAAAGACGGAATATGTCTGTCCCATGCATCCGGAGGTGGTGCGGAGCGAGCCGGGTTCCTGTCCCATCTGTGGAATGGCGCTGGAACCCCGGACCGTGACGGTCGAAGAGGAGGCGAGTCCGGAGTTGATCGAGATGACCCGCCGTTTCTGGCTCAGCCTGACGCTGACGGTTCCGCTTCTTTTTCTGGGCATGTCGTGGATGATTCCGGGCCAGCCCGTGCAACGCATTATCCCACCGAGCCTTTCAGCCTGGATCGAACTCGCACTGGCCACACCGGTGGTGCTTTGGGGCGGGTGGCCGTTCTTTGCGCGCGGCGGGGCCTCGATCGTCAACCGCGGCCTGAACATGTTTACGCTGATCGCGATCGGGACCGGGACGGCGTATCTCTACAGCGTCGTGGCTGCCGTTGCACCCGACCTCTTCCCGGATTCTTTTCGCGGGCCCGGGGGCGACGTCGGCCGGTATTTTGAGGCCGCGGCCGTGATCACCGTGCTGGTGTTGTTGGGTCAAGTGCTGGAACTGCGGGCCCGTCGCCGAACCGGCGGCGCGATCAAGGCGCTGTTGGGATTGGCCCCGAAAACGGCCCGACGGGTCGGCGACGACGGCCGTGAAGAAGAGATCCCGCTTGAACGGGTGAAGCCGGGCGACCGGCTCCGGATTCGGCCGGGAGAAAAAGTGCCGGTGGATGGGGTCGTCCTTGAAGGAACGAGTGCCGTGGATGAATCCATGGTGACGGGCGAGCCGATTCCGGTCGAAAAAACCTCGGGCCAACGGCTGACCGGCGCCACGATCAACGGCACCGGCAGTCTGGTGATGCGGACCGAGCGGGTCGGCCGCGATACGCTCCTGGCCCAGATCGTTCGGATGGTGAGCGAAGCCCAACGGAGCCGCGCACCGATCCAACGCCTAGCCGATACCGTTTCAGGTTATTTTGTTCCGGCCGTCATCCTGACGGCCGTGATCACCTTTGTCGTCTGGGCCGTCATCGGCCCGGAGCCGCGCATGGCCTATGCCTTGGTCAACGCCGTGGCGGTGCTGATTATCGCCTGTCCCTGCGCGCTGGGGCTGGCCACCCCGATGTCGATCATGGTCGGAACCGGACGCGGGGCGACCATGGGGGTGCTGATCAAGAACGCCGAGGCGTTGGAGCTGATGGAAAAGGTGGATACGCTGGTGATGGATAAAACCGGAACCCTTACCGAGGGGAAACCCCGGCTTGCCGTACTGGAACCGTCAACCGATTTTGACGAGCCGGAGCTTTTGCGTTTAGCCGCCGGCCTGGAACAGGGCAGCGAACATCCTCTGGCGGCCGCGATCGTAGCCGCCGCCCAAGAAAGAGGGATTGAACCGTTTAAGGCCTCGGAGTTTCGGTCCGTTACGGGGAAGGGCGTGATCGGAAAAGTGAGCGGCCGGGACGTTGCCCTCGGCAACCGTAAGCTTCTTGAGGATCTGGGGGTGAATCCCGGCGAGGGACTCCGGCGGGCCGAGGCCCTGCGCCGGGACGGCCTGACCGTGATGTTCGTGGTTGTGGACGGCCGCACGGCCGGGCTGGTCGGCGTGGCCGACCCGATCAAGGCCTCCACGCCCGAAGCGATCCGTCGGCTGCGTGCGGACGGCATTCGGATCGTCATGGTGACCGGGGATAGTCGCACCACGGCATCGGCCGTGGCGCGCGCGCTGGGGCTGGACGAGGTGATGGCCGAAGTTCCGCCCGAGCAAAAAGGGGAAGCGGTGAAGCGGCTCCGCGCCGAGGGGCGCGTTGTGGCAATGGCCGGGGACGGCATTAACGACGCGCCGGCGCTGGCCGAGGCCCATGTCGGGATTGCGATGGGCACCGGGACGGATGTCGCCATGGAAAGCGCCGGGGTCACGCTGGTCAAGGGCGACCTGCGGGGGATTGTGCGGGCCCGACGGCTCAGTCGGGGCACGATGCGGAACATCCGCCAGAATCTCTTCTTCGCCTTCATCTATAACGCGCTCGGTGTTCCGGTTGCGGCCGGCGTTCTCTATCCCGTATTCGGGCTACTGCTCAGCCCCATCTTCGCCAGCGCGGCCATGAGCTTCAGCTCGGTCTCGGTCATCGCGAACGCGCTGCGACTCCGTAAGCTCGCTCTGTAGGCGCGGCCCTCCGAGACCTCCAACTGCTTCCATTTTTGTTTCAAGCCACTACGGTGTTCCGGTTCCTTGACAACCAAAGGTCTTCTGGTACAGTTGAGTTGTGAACATGCGACGTCTTTGAATCTAAAAGGATAAGGCCCGAGTAGGGCGTGCCATTGTGGTTTTTAATCCATCGACAAGAATCCCATTAAACAGGTGCTCCTCCGCGCGATCCATGAACTTCACGGTGGTCGCGGAAGGGGTCGAAACCCGGCAGGAGCTTGACATGCTTTTATCCTTGGGGGTATCCTTCGGTCAGGGATTTTTGATCGCAAGGCCCGCCCCGGCGTTTACCGTGCCGCCAAAACCGTGAGGCGTCCGATGTCGAAGGCAAAAATACTTCTGATCGAAGATGATCCTCTCCAGGCCAAACATGTCCGGACGGTGTTGGAATCGGCCGGGCATGAGGTCGTTCTGGCCGAGACGGGCGCGGCCGGTTTTCGGCTGGCCAGGACGGAGCGCGTCGGGCTGATCTTGTTGGACGTCGTTCTCCCCGATTTTTCCGGACAACAAGTCTGTCAGTGGATGAAACGGGACGAGACGACCGCGAGCATCCCCATCATCATGCTCACGGCGAAATCGTCCATCGAAGACAAAGTGGCCGGTCTTCAAATGGGTGCGGACGATTACCTTCCGAAGCCGTTCAACGAACAGGAGCTCCTGGCGCGGATCCAGGCCGGTCTTCGAACCAAGACGCTTCAGGATCAACTTCGCGGGAAAAACGATCAGCTCGAAAACCTCTTGAGGGATGTGGAGCAGAAGGCCATTACGGATGCGTTGACCGGGTTGTTTAACCGCCGGCATTTCAATGAGCTGCTCGACCGGGAGTTCTCACGGGCCAAACGGTTTAATGATCCCCTCGCCTGTCTGATGCTGGACATCGACAATTTCAAGAGCATCAACGATACCTACGGCCATCCCACCGGCGACAGCGTATTGTCCGAAGTCGCGACGATTTTAAAACAGACCCTGCGTCTGATCGAGGTGGCGGCCCGTTACGGGGGCGAGGAATTCGTGCTCCTGCTGCCGAAAACCAAACCTCGCGAGGCCGGCAAGCCGGCGACGCGGATTATTGAAAGCGTCGCCACGCACCATTTTAAAGGCCTTCCGCCGGACAAGGTCGTTACCGTCAGCATTGGAATCTCCGGTCTGCCGGATCCCCTCATCGCGATGAAGGAAAACCTTATTCAATGCGCCGATTTCGCCCTCTACCGCGCAAAACGGGGCGGGAAAAACCGCTTCGAGATCAGCACCGGCAGCGAGCTGGAAAAGAATCCGATCTAAGGCGTCTTTAAATACGTCAACCGAGCCCGGCCGCATCTCAAATCATTCTGAGCCTTATCATACCGTTCCGGTGTTCCGATGTCCATCCAGTAGCCCTTGAGCGGATGTCCGAAAAGCGGTTCGCCTTTTTTCAGCATCTCAATGTACACGTTGATGATGTCGGAGAAGCCGTGAGGAGGGATGCGGGTCAGAACCCGCGAGTCCATCACATGGATGCCGGCAAACATTCGCTTGGCCAGCGGCTCCCCCGTCCAGTCCGGTTGATTCCGTAGCTGACGGATGCGTTGTCGGGAGTCGATCCCGATGCTTCCCCACGAATCGGCCTCCGGGTCCTCCCGTAAGACGAGCGTGGCGGCGGCCTTTTTGCGTTGGTGAAATTCGATCACTTTATCCAGGTTGATTTCGACCACGATGTCGCCGTTGATCACGAGAAACGGCCGTTCCGACAAAAACTTCGCCACCTTTCGGATTCCCCCGCCCGTTCCCAGGATCCGGGGCTCCTCCGAATACCGGATCGTCATTCCCCACCGGGAGCCGTCGCCCAGCGCCTGCCGGATCTGATCGCCCCGGTGATGCAGGTTGATCATCACGTCGGTGATGCCGTACTTTCGCAGGAGCAGCAGGGTGTACTCGATCAACGGTCTGTCCTTGAGCGTCAGGAGCGGTTTTGGGAGATGGTCCGTTAAGGGCCGCAGACGGGTTCCCAGACCGGCGGCAAGGATCATGGCCTTCATGCCGTTCATCTCAACTCTTCGACATAGGGATTCAGGGCGTCTCGTAATTTTTTCAATTCGTCGTATCGGTCCAGGTTTCGCCGGACATATCCCAGGGTCTGCGGAATATAAGGGACGAGATGGTCCTTTTTTTTGACGGCATGGATATAGACGAACCGCCCGGCCGCCTTCAGGTTCCGTTGAAGGCTCATGAGATCGAAAACTTTCCGGAAAGCCGCCCGATCCGGTTTTTTCGCTCCGTCGTCCATCATCGCCGCACGCCGTTCCAGATAATACTCGATCAGCTCATCCGCGACCGTCTCGGGAAGAACGACATAAGAATCCCGAAGCAAGGAGGCCAAATCATAGGCGTGCGGTCCCATCAGCGCATCTTGGAAGTCCAGGATCCAGATCCGGTTCCGGTGGACCATCAGATTGCGGCTGTGATAGTCGCGGTGCGTGAAAACCTTCGGCTCGGCCGCCAAAGTTTCGCTGATTTTCAAAAACTCCCCGCGGATCGTTTTACGGTCGCCCGGTTTGATTGCAACACCGGTTCTGGCCTCGATTCCGTATTCCAGGAAGTGATCGAACTCCCACATCAAAAGCGGCAGGTCGAAGACTCGGCCGAAGGAGATGCAGTTCCGATTTCGATCGCGCGTCGCCGGTCCCTGAATCTTCAGTAGTTCGTCCAACGCAAGCCGGTAGTATCGTCGGAGGACCGCCTCATCGCAATCCTTGAGTTCGATTTCAAGCGTCCGGTCGCCCATATCTTCTAAGAAAAGAAGGCCGGCAGCCGGATCGTACAGATAGAGTTTCGGAACGGCGACATCCGACTTGGCCAGATGATTGCGAATATTAATGTAGGGAAGTTCATTCACCGTGATTGAGGCGGCCGAGACGGCCTCCTCCGATTTCTTAAATGCCTCCGGTTCGGCCAGTTCCATGATGATCATCGTGGCCGGACGATTCTCGTTCGTATAATGCAGTCGGTAATAGGACCGGTTGGAAGCGTCGCCTTTCAGCGCGAAGATCGCAACGTTTGTAGCGGCGATGCCCATCTTTGTCTTCAAAAGAGTGAGAACGGTCTCGCGATTCAGCATCGTGCGATTGTGCCATTAACCCTTTCTTCTGTCAACCGTTGAAAACCGGCCCGCTTTGGGAGTATGATGCCGTCATGCGTGTCCTGTTGCAGCATCCGAGACGGGAAACCGAGATCAAGGGGCCCAAGACCGTCGGCCAGCTGTTGAAGAGGTTGGAGCTTTTGCCGGAAGCCGTGCTGGTTCTCCGCGGCGATGAGCTGATTACGGAAGACGAAGCGCTCAAGGAAGAAGATACGATCGAGATTCGACCGGTGATTTCAGGCGGATGATTGTATAAGCGGGTGGCCGGAGGCGGGGCGCCCCATCCGCCCGCAACGAAAAAGCCAGGGGATTTTCAGTGAGGTTTACCGGTAACCTGTTCGAGCCCGAGAAGTGAGGACGGATGGGGCTGCCGCAGGACAGGACCCGCTTATATACGCGGGTAAGGGAGTGACTTAATTTGCGCTGCCGACGATGCAGTGGGAGAGCGGTCTTGAAGATGCCACGGCATAACACCTCCGTCTGTGGCGCCTGCCTGAATGACTACGTCGTCGAGCAGGTCAAGCGGGCGATCAAGGACCATACGATGTTCGAGCGCGACGATCGCATCCTGGTCGCCGTCTCGGGAGGGAAGGACAGCCTCTCGCTCTGGGACATTCTGATGCGGTTGGGCTATGACACGGCCGGGCTGCATATTCAGCAGGGCATCGGCGATTATTCCGAGGAGTCTCACCGAAAGACGGTTGCCTTCGCCCAATCCCGCGGGGCTGAGCTGATCGTTCATTCCCTCAAGGAAGAAGAGGGCGCCGGCGTGTTGGAGCTGGCCGATCTGACCGATCGGAGTCCTTGCTCGGCCTGCGGTGTGATGAAGCGGTACAACTTTAACAAGATCGCGCGCGAGCGAGAGTTTGATGTTCTGGCCACGGGTCATAATCTCGATGATGAGGCCTCACGTCTTTTGGGAAACGTCCTTCGTTGGCAGGAAGACTATCTGGCCAAGCAGTCTCCGGCGCTCCCGGCCACGCATGAGAAATTTGTCAAAAAGGTTAAGCCGCTTTACCGTCTGGCCGAGCGCGAGATCACGGCCTACGCCGTCGTGAACAAGATTGACTATGTAATCGAGGAATGCCCGATGAGCGTCGGGTCGAAGATGCTTGTGAACAAGGAGGTCTTAAACCGGCTCGAGACGGACGCCCCCGGGACGAAGCAGGCATTCTATTTCGGTTTTTTGGAACGGCAGAAGCAAACTAATCTGTCTCTGGAAGATGAGAAGATTCAGTCCTGCACGCGATGCGGCCAGCCCACGACGGCGACGATCTGTTCCTACTGTCGCATTCTTGAAAAGGTCAAGACCGCGCCATGAGCAATCTCCGTTCCGGTGATCGCATCCATCTCGTCAGCCGCAAAGACCGGCGTTATACCGTCGTGCTTAAGGCCGGTGGTGTCTTCCGGTTCAGCGGCGAGATGTTGGCTCATGACGATCTGATCGGACAACCGGAGAGCATCACGGTCCGAACCTCCCGTGGGACACCTTTCGTTGCGCTCAAACCGACGCTGGCCGAATACGTCCTCAAAATGCCGCGCGGCGCGCAGGTGATCTATCCCAAAGATCTGAGCCTGATCCTGATGTGGGCCGACATCTACCCCGGCGCAAAAGTACTCGAGGCCGGGATCGGTTCGGGCGCGCTGACGATGGCGCTGCTCCGTTCGGTCGGCGAAAAAGGGAGTGTGATCTCGTACGAAGTCCGCGAGGATTTCGCGAAGAGGGCCCAGGAAAACATCAACCAGTTTTTGGGACCGGCCTCGAACCTGGTCGTGCGGATGAAGAATATTTATGAAGGCATCGAGGACAGGCCGGTGGATCGGTTGGTGTTGGACTTGCCGGAGCCGTGGCTTGTTGTCCCGCATGCCGTCCCGGCGCTCCGTCCCGGCGGAATTTTTCTTTGTCTGCTCCCGACCGTTCCCCAGGTCCAGCAGGTCGTCGCGGCGCTCCGTGCCGAGAAGAGCTTCGGCTTTATCGAGACCTTCGAGACGCTTCTTCGCACCTGGAACATCGACGGCCGCTCCGTCCGTCCCGACCACCGCATGGTAGCGCATTCGGCTTTTCTCATCGTGGCGCGGCGGATCGTTCCGGACGAAGAACGCTGAGCATGATGACTCCCAACCCGACACTGCCGCGCGATGATCCCGCGGCATTCGATCCGAATCGGGATATCGGCCGATTGCTCGTTTCCTGTCCCGACCGACCGGGAATCGTCGCGGCCGTATCGCGATTCCTGTTTGAACAGGGGGCGAACATCGTGCATTCGGATCAACACTCGACCGATCCGACCGGCGGGATGTTCTTCATGCGGGTGGAGTTCCAGCTTCCGGATCTGGAACGGCGGAGGGAAAAACTGGAACGGGCTTTTGGTCCCGTTGCCGAAACGTTCGGGATGTCCTGGCGATTCAGTTATGCCGCACGGATCAAGCGTCTGGCACTTTTCGTTTCAAAGGCGGAACACGCGTTGTTCGAGCTGCTTTGGCGGCAGCGGGCCGGAGACCTGCGGGCCAAGATCGCGATGGTCATCTCCAATCACGCCGACCTTAAAAAAACAGTCGCCTCCTGGAGAATTCCTTTTCACCACGTGCCGGTCGACCGGGAACGGAAGGCGGAGGCCGAGGCAAAGCAGATCGCGCTCATGACGGGGAAGGTGGACGCGGTTGTTCTGGCGCGCTATATGCAGATCCTGACGCCGGGCTTCATTGCGCATTACCCGAACCGGATCATCAACATTCACCACAGTTTTCTGCCGGCCTTCGCCGGTGCCGATCCTTACGCGAAGGCCTACGAGCGGGGGGTGAAACTGGTGGGGGCGACGGCCCATTATGTGACCGAGCAGTTGGACGCGGGGCCGATCATCGAACAGGATTTGCAGCGGGTGGACCATCGGCACTCGATCGAAGAGCTCAAACGCATCGGAAAGTATATCGAGCGGACGGTCCTGGCCCGTGCCGTCTCCTGTCACGTGGAGGACCGGATCCTCGTTCACGAGAACAAGACGGTCGTCTTCGCCTGAAGCGGTTTTACCGCTTTCCTCACCGTCGCGCGGCGGATCGTGCCGGAAGACTCTGCCTGAACTGCACCGCTTGCCTTCTCCCTGAAAATCCGGTATCTTAGTCCGTATCCAGTTTAAGAATTTCACGGGGGAATCGCTCTCTAACCTCTTGGGCGGTCATGAAGAAACATAGGCGAAAAAAAGACGCCGTCGCAAAGACCTCGCCCGATTTATCGGCCGAACAGATTGCGCGTCTGAAGGAACTCTTTCCGGAATGCGTGACCGAAGGAAAAGTCGATTTCAGCAAGCTCCGCGCGGCGCTGGGCGATGAGGTCGATTCGCGGCCCGAGCGCTATTCCTTTGGTTGGACCGGGAAGCGCGATGCGATCCGGCTCTTGCAAACCCTAAGCCGAGCAACCCTGATTCCCTCCCCCAAAGAATCCATAAATTTCGAAGCAACCGAGAACATCTTCATTGTAGGCGACAACTTAGAAGTTTTGAAGCTTCTTTACAAGCCTTACTTTGGCCGGATCAAGATGATCTACATTGATCCGCCGTACAACACCGGCAACGACTTCATCTACCCTGATAACTTTGCCGACCCGCTCGATACATATCTGCAACTCACCGGGCAGAAAGATGCGGCCGGCAACCTGCTCACCAGCAACCCCGAAACCAGCGGCCGTTATCACTCCGCCTGGCTCTCCATGATGTACCCGCGGCTATTTCTGGCTCGACAACTGTTACGGGATGAGGGAGTAATTTTTGTGAGTATTGATGACCATGAGGTGTATAACCTACGCCAGTTAATGAACGAAATTTTTGGGGAAGAGAACTTTATAGCAAATATCATTTGGCAGAAAGTGTACTCTCCTAAAAATACAGCTCGACATTTCTCTGAAGATCATGATTACGTACTGGTCTACGCACGCAATGCAGACTTGTGGCGTCCAGAGCTGCTACCACGAACGGATGAAGCGAACGCCCGGTACTCAAATCCAGACAATGACCCTCGCGGGGATTGGAAATCTAGCGATTTATCAGCTCGGAATTATTACAGTGCAGGCCAATATGAAGTTTTAGGTCCAAGTGGAAAAAAGTTCAAACCTCCTATAGGCACATACTGGCGTGTAAAGCATGAAAAATTTCAGGGGCTTGATAAGGATAGACGAATCTGGTGGGGACCAAGCGGTGATAATGTGCCTCGGCTCAAGCGTTTCTTGTCCGAGGTAAAGCAGGGTATGGTGCCTCAAACTCTATGGAATTATAGCGACGTTGGACATACGGATGAAGCGAAAAAAGAGCTTCTGGAGTATGTCAAGTTTGAGAATACCAATAACGTGCTCGATACAGTGAAACCGACTCGTTTGATCCAGAGAATGCTTCAGATCGCCACGGAAACTGATGAAGGTGACATTATTCTCGATTTCTTTTCGGGAAGCGCTTCTACTGCCCATGCATTGCTCAAGCAAAATCGTGAAGATGGTGGAAATCGCCATTTCATTTGTGTCCAGCTACCTGAGCCTCTTCCAGAACCAGAAAAACGACTTAGAACTATTGCTGATATTGGAAAAGAACGGATCAAATGTGTCATTACCGAAATGAAGAAGGCCGATGAGGGTAAGTTGGACCTCAAAGTCCGTGTAGACACGCCGGAGGATTTGGGGGTTAAAGTCTTCAAGCTGGCTGAGTCCAACTACAAACCGTGGGACGGGACGGAGGGAAAAGATCCGGGCGGCTATGCCAAGACGATGGAGCTGTTCACCGATCCGTTCATTCCGGGCTGGAAGCCGGAGAACGTGATCTGGGAAGTGGCTATCAAGGAAGGCTATGGTCTGAATTCCCGCATCGAGCCGGTCTCCAGCGTTAAAGGCGTCACGGTCTATCGTGTGACCGATTCCGACAAAGGCCAGACGTTTCAAATCTGCCTGGATGATCGGATCAAACTGTCCGCTCTTAAAGCACTCACTCTGAAGAAAGATGATCTTTTTATCTGCCGTGACGCGGCGCTGGATGATGAAGCGGCGGCCAACCTTGCTTTGCAATGCCGTCTGAAGACCATTTGATACGGAGAGAGCCGAGCCATGGAAAAAGCCCAAATCGACCTTCCGATGGATAAAATTACGGAGTTCTGTCGCAAATGGAAGATTACCGAGTTTTCCCTGTTTGGCTCGGTGGTCACCGACCATTTTCGGCCCGACAGCGATGTGGATGTTCTGGTGAGTTTTTCCGAGGCCGCCGGCTGGAGCCTTTTCGATTTCGTGGACATGGAAGCGGAACTCAAGACCATCTTTGGACGCAAGGTGGATTTGGTGGAAAAGTCGGGCCTAAGGAATCCATTTCGAAAGCATTCAATCCTGACCACTCGAAAGATACTCTATGCGGCCTGACAAGCGCGATGCGGCCTATTTGTGGGATATGCTGGATGCGGCAAGGTCTGTCCTTGATTTCACCGCTGGCGTCCGCTTTGAGCAATACTTACAGGATCGAAAGTTGCAGTTGGCGGTCGAACGGTGTTTGGAAATTCTTGGAGAAGCCGCGAGAAATCTCTCAGACTCTTTCAAGAAGGCTCACCCTGAGATTGCCTGGCAGGGTATCATAGGCCTGCGCCATGTCTTGGCACACGAATACGGAGAAATCAAGCAGGACCGCATATGGCTTGTTGTGTCTAAACGTGTGCCCGAACTTATTGCCAAACTGGAGCCGTTCATCCCGCCGATACCACCCGAGGCCTGATGCAGTTCAAATTCGACGGCAACCAGGAATACCAAATCCATGCCATCGAGGCCGTGGCGGATCTGCTCGAAGGTCAAGCGCCGGCGGCGGCCGTCTCAAGTTACATCCCTATGGTGGGAGCCCAAGCTTCATTTTTGCCGCCCGAGCACAAAGGTCAGTTGCTTCTGACCGAAGTCTTTCCGGGTGCTGTCGGAAATCCTCCGATTTTGGACGAGGCGGCGCTGCTCAAAAACCTTCAGGCCGTTCAGACGCGAAACGGTATTCAACCGGATACTGCACTGGCCTGCATTGAAGAAACTATTGATACTGCAACCGGACCGAAGGCCGTGCGTTTTCCCAACTTCTCGGTTGAAATGGAAACCGGCACCGGGAAGACCTATGTCTACCTTCGTACGGCCTTGGAGCTGTTCCGCCGTTACGGGTTGCGAAAATTCATTATCGTCGTTCCTTCGGTGGCCATCCGCGAGGGAGTGATTAAGACCCTTGATGTTACGCAAGCGCACCTCCGGGAGCTGTACGGAAACACACCCTACCGTTACTATGTCTATGACTCCGAGAATCTTTCCCAGGTGCGGCAGTTTTCCGCCTCCTCGGGTGTGGAATTGATGGTCATGACGATCGACTCATTTAATAAGGCAACGAATGTCATTCGCCAGATGACCGACCGTCTTCAGGGAGAAACGCCGATTCACCTTGTCCAGGCCGTGCGGCCGGTTTTAATCCTCGACGAGCCGCAGAACATGGAAAGCGAGCTTCGTGTTAAGGCGCTCTCCGCCCTCTATCCCCTCTTTGCGCTGCGCTACAGCGCCACGCACCGGAACCCGTACAATGTGGTCTACCGCCTCACCCCGTATGAAGCGTACCGGCAAGGGCTGGTTAAACGGATCGAAGTGGCGTCGGTTGTGAAAGAGAATGACGCGAATCAGGTCTTCTTGAGACTGGATGGAATTAAAACCGAAAAGAAGACGATCACTGCGCGTATTGCCATCCACAAGCTCATGAAAACTGGAATCATCAAAGAGCAGATCGTCACCGTCCGACCCGGCGATTCGATGGAAGAAAAGTCCGGCCGGCCGGAATATGCCGGCTTCGATCTGGACGAGATCAATCCCGGCGGTGGTTTTGTGCGATTTGCCAACAATGTCGAATTGAAAACAGGAGAATCCCGAGGAGCCGACAAGGAAGCGATTTTCGAAGCTCAGATCCGATACACCATAGAAGAACACTTCCGAAAGCAGGCCAAGCTCAAACAGACCGGTATCAAAGTGCTCTCCCTCTTTTTCATTGATCGGGTTGACAACTATGCCCGCGAAAATGGGATCATCCGGCAATCGTTTACCAAAGCATTTAATCAGACAAAAGCCGGCCATCTTGATTGGAAAGACGTGAATCCAGAACGAGTGCAGGCGGCCTATTTTGCCCAGAAACGCCGAAAAAGCGGTGAGGTGGATCTTCTGGACACGGTCACGGGAAAAACAAAGGAGGACGAGGCGGCCTACGATTTGATTATGAAAGATAAGGAACGCCTCTTGTCATTCGAAGAACCGGTGTCTTTTATCTTTTCCCATTCGGCCTTACGGGAGGGCTGGGATAATCCGAACATCTTTCAAATATGCACACTGAATCAGACAGTCTCCGCAATCAAAAAACGTCAGGAAGTGGGACGGGGCGTGCGACTGGCGGTTGATCAAACCGGTGACCGCGTGAAGGATGAAAAGATCAATGTGTTGACGGTCGTGGCTAACGAAAGCTATGAACGCTACGTGGAGCGATTGCAGGCCGAGATTGTGGAGGAATACGGCTTGGAAGGGTTGTCGCCTAAACCGGCGGATGCAAGAAAGCGCGGCGCAGCAAAACTGAGAAAACAATACATCCTCAAACCCGAGTTCCGGGAACTTTGGGAGCGGATCAAGCACAAGACCCGCTATGCGGTTAAGATCAACACCGAAAAGCTGCTGAACGAGGTGGTCCTTGAGCTTGACAAAGCCGAAATCAGGCCGCCGCGTGTCACAATCACAAAGGCGCAACTGCAGGTCGGCCAAGAAGACGCGTTTGACGCATTGCAGATCAGCGCCGAGAGAACCGCCAAATTTCTGACCCGCCGGAACGGTCTGCCCAATCTCATTGAAATCATGGCTAACCTAATGGAGCATACTACTCCTCCGATGCGGCTGACCCGAACCACACTTCTGGAAATTTTCAAGCGCGCGAAAAAGAAAAGGGGCGCTTTGGACAACCCGTATGGATTTGCTACGGCGGCCGTGCAAATTCTCAAAGGAAAGCTGGCTGACCATCTGGTCAATGGCATTCAGTATCAGAAGATCAATGAATGGTACGAGATGACCCAGTGGGAATCTGAAATTCCGAGTTGGAAAGAATACCTTGTGCCCAGCTGCCGATCGAACGGAAGCGATGGAGCAAGTCTTTATGACAACGTCATCTGGGAGTCAGAGATCGAGAAGAAATTTGCGGAAGACCTCGAGAAACTTGACTTTGTAAAACTATACGTCAAGCTGCCGAGCTGGTTTACCGTAGATACGCCCGTAGGAACCTATAACCCCGACTGGGCCATTGTCATGGAAGAACGAGACCCCTATGGGAAATCGACAGGCAAACCTTTTCTTTACTTGGTTCGTGAAACCAAAGACAGGAATTGGAAGACTGAACTGCGGCCAGACGAACGGCGAAAAATTCTATGCGGGGAGCGGCATTTCAAAGATGCGCTTGGTGTGGACTATCAGATT
This sequence comes from Nitrospirota bacterium, assembly GCA_016201865.1. Taxonomy (GTDB): domain Bacteria; phylum Nitrospirota; class Nitrospiria; order JACQBZ01; family JACQBZ01; genus JACQCA01. The sequence goes on along the minus strand of JACQCA010000091.1, from coordinate 6,638 downwards.
GTAACAAAAGCCAGCGAACTGCATTAGTCTCGTACTCTTCCGGTGGGAAATGTTCATCGTGAACTTCGACGCGTTCGCCTACATCACGAAGTGAGGACGCGATCTTTTTCTTTCCTAAGGATCGATCAAGGAAAAAGATAAGGGGTTCAAGCGGCTTCGAGCTGGAGTTCGCACCGGATCGCTTCTTCAATTTCGTCCCGCTGTCGGTCGTAGTCCTTTGCTAATTCATCCATGGATTCACCGGCCTTATAACGCTCGGCGATAACCGCAGTGGCGATGCCGGTCCCCGCCAAGACGGGACGACCAAAGGAGACATAAGGATCGATGACAACCGCTTTCGGTTCGTCGATTTCTTTCTTTCTGGTAAACGGGAAAAGCCTTATAGGAACACCGGCAGGGCTGCGTTCGATACGACGCAAATATGCTTCGAGCAAACTCTTCATAGCCAGCTGACCGGCTTGAGAGATGTTAATCAGCTGGCCGTACTTATCTATGAAGAGGTCAATGCCATCTGTTGCGAAGGCCTGCTCGGCCAGCGGGTGTTTTGATGGAAACTTCCTATGAAGATAGTCAAGCGCTGTTCTGACTTTTTGCAATGGAACACTGTGCTCACGGCGGATCGCGTCAAGAACATGAGCTTCAACGAGGTTCATGAATGACAGCAATGAAGGTTCTTTATCTGCGGCTGAAATAAGCGGTTTAAAGAATTGTTTTCCGGACTCGGTCGGATAGTAACGTCCTATGATCCAGGAACGCAGTGTTGCAATTGGGATTCGGAGGTAATGGGCTGCTTCTGTAATCCCGTAGGAGGGAGTTTCAAGCAGATCGTTCTTCTTTGTCATCTTCATTATCCCGAGTAATGTTAAATGATTTAGGACGACGCGGAAGTTGTGACGCCATCGTATGCCATGATGGGTGCTTTGTCAAGTCTACCCATAGTATACCTCATGTCTTATGCCAACAATTAAGTCAGGTGCTGGTCTATGTTTTACTTGTGTCCTTTTTGGCGGGGGCCGGCAAACGATCCATCGCCATCAGCAGTCCCGCCGAAAGAAAGTAGGCCGATGATAACAGGATCGGGACGGACCCGTCGGCCGACCAGGGCAGGAGCAGCCGCCCGTCGGGAAAGGGCGAATGGATCAGGCCGAAGGACGACGCGAGTCCGGCGATGCCGAGAAATCCAGCCGCCGCCTTGAAGCGATGATCGATGATCATGCTCAGCGTCCCCGCCCAGAGCATCGAAGAGATGATAAAGCCGTTCGCCAGTATCGTGATCGTCCGAACCGTCACGGCGGCCTCGCCCGTCAATTTCTCCAATGATCCGCCGACGCTGCTAACGGCGGAACTGACCTGAATCAATACCAGATAGGCGATGGCCGGAAGGAAGGCGATCGCCACGGCTTTGTGATGCGACTTGGGCGTGGCCGAGAAGGCCTGCGCCAGGATTTCGAGCCCGATGAAGATCAGGATCGGTGCGACGGCCGCTTCCGGAATGAGATTCACGATCCAGGCCAGATAGCCCAGCATTCCGCCCAGTCCCACAAAGAGTCCGGTCGCCAGCGTGTATCCCGCTCCGGCTCCCATGTCTTTGTAGGCCGGATGGCCGATGTACGGCGTGGTCTGGAGCACGCCGCCGCACAGTCCCCCGATCAAGGTTGAAACGCCGTCCGTGAGCACGATCTCCCGTGTATTATATTCATCCCCGCCGGCCGCGGCGCTTTCGGTCACATCCACTCCGCCGATCACGATCACCAAAGCAAAGGGAAGCGCCAGGGCCAGATACGGTCCCAATTCCGAAAGGCCGCGGAGGAATCCCAACGTTGGCCAAGGGATCGCCATGACCCAGTCGGTCTCGGGTCCGGTCTTCAATTCCGGGACGATCAGTCCGGCCGCCGAGAGGGAATAATAGACCGCCACACCGACCATCACGCCGGTGAACGCGGCCGGGAGACCGAAGGGCAACCGCACCCGGCCGATGAAACCGGCCAGGATGATCACAAGGGAGAGAAAGCCCACGATCGGCTGATGAAATACCTTGAGCGATGGGAAAAATCCGATCAGCAGGATCGCGACGGCCGCGATCGGGCCCAGCAGTCCGGCCCGGGGCACGAATCGTCTCAGGTACGGCGCCAGAAAAGAAAGGGCGACCTTCACAAGCCCGACGACCACGATGACCGCGGTTGCGATCCGCCAGGCCGCCTCGGCGTTCCGGGTCGCCAGATAGGCCGGCCCGATGATTCCGAACGAAAAGGCGAAGAGCGAGATGGTGTCGATTCCGAGCGGCATTGCGGTCACATCCGCCCGGCCGGTTTTCCGGGCCAGGCGAATCGCCATGGTCGAGTAGACCAGATCGCCGATCAATACGCCGACGACCGAGCCCGGAATGATCTTGTAAAAAACCAGCTCCTTCGGAAAGCCGAAAACGCCGATCAGGATCCCGGACAGGATCACGAGCTGGGTCACGTTGTCCAGCATCAGGCCGAAAAACGCGTTCAGGTCGCCCGGCCGGATCAACAGGGAACGCTTCATGGGAGGGTCTCCATTTTTTTGTTAGGAGTCGCCCCGACCCGGCTTGCCCATAAAAACGCCGGCAAGGCGGCCGCATAAAACAGAAATCCGGTCCAGAATGCGGCCGATATTCCGAAACTCAAGGCAATCGCGACTGCAAGAACCGAGGCACAGACGGACGTTGCTCCGTTGATCCCCCAGAACCACGGAGTGATTTTAGACAGCTTGTTGATGGAGGCCAACCGAATACCGAAAGGGAAAGCCAAGCCCATCACCATCCCGATCGGGATAAGGATGCCTGTTGCCACGAGGATGCGAACCGGCGTCGGGGAGCCTCTGAAGGCGCCGACCGCGTGCGGTGTCCCGACGCCGAATAAAAACAGCACACACAGCAAGATCAATAGACCGAGAACGGCCGAGCCTCTGAGAGCCGAATCGCTTGTCTTTTGCGTGAAGTAACTCCCGATTCCCGTGGATAGAAGCAAGGCGAAGAGCACGACGGACAACGCGTAGGTTGGATGACCCAGAAATATGATGAGCCTCTGTAACTGCGACATTTCAATCAGCATGAATCCTGACCCAATGGCCCCAAAGAAAATGAAAAAGGGCCAAGCTCCGCTCAGCGCTTTTTTCTCGGTGGTCAACACAAGCGGAATGATCATGCAAAGGAAGGTCAACAAAAAAACGCTGACCAGCACCGTCGCCAGTATAATCACAGGACTTTGATAGGCGCCTGTTCGCCCGATAGCCGAGAAACCGCCACGCAGAAAATTGAAATTAAAGAAAAACGGGCTGTCGTCCGTCGGCGCCGATATATTATTTTCTTCAAATCGGGTGGGTCCTTCCGCGGCCGCAATCGCCGATAATAAGGGGTTGATTGATCGTCTCGGACTTTGGACAATATCGAACTGGAGTTCCGCTGATAGCCGCTCGATCGTATCCAATTCAGAGTCAAGAAACGGTCTTTTGCTGAGCAAAAGCGTTCCGACCCCCGACCGCTGAACGGGACACACCATACAGGTCACCATGACGAGATGTTGTTGGGGTTGTTCGATGCCTACGCGCTTGAGGGCGGCACTGGCCAATGCCACCAGGCGGACGCTGTCAACGGGGAACTCTTCTTTGGCATACCAACGGGAGAAGGTCAGGATTCCCTCTGAACTGAGATGATGAATAAAGGTGTCCCATGCCTCGATGGTGTAAAGCGAATTCTCCGTCAGCGCGAAGGCGCCCGACGTGCTGGCCGCAAACGTATCAATCAAGGAGGCTTGGATGATGTCATATTCGTCCTTGGAGCGCTCCACGTAGCTTCGGGCCTCGTCATTTACAAAAATGACATTAGGATGGGTGTTCAGATGGCCGGTAAAATCGCCGAATTTCTCATTGACGGTCTTGATGATGTCTTCGTTGATTTCAACCCCCACGATGGATTTTTGTTTGAAAGCCAGGGCTGAAAGGACGTCCCTCCCTCCCCCGATCCCAATGACCAACACCCTCCCGTCCTTCCTCAAGTAATGCGCCATATTGATAATATCGTACTTTAGATAGTCCAACTTCGTCAGATCCCCGTCAAATGCGGTAATCACGGTATAGGCGTTGGCGTCCATATAGAGACCGATCTGCCTGACGGTCTCCCGCCGATCATACGTGGGACTGAGCCCCCAACCGTACGGCTTCTCCGGTTTTTCCAGATTGCCGGAGACTCTGATCCGCGAATACGAATTCCATTTCTCATAGAGGGCGGGGCCTTCCTTTTTCCCTTTCACCCACTTTAACTGAACCCATGGGGACTGTTTTTGAACGAGGTCGGCATGAATCAACACAAAGGCGGCCAATACAATGCTCCAAACCAAGGCCGCCAATCCGAGCTTTTTGAATTCGGTCCGTCTGGTAAAAAGAAAAGCCGCCCCAGCGCCGATCAGTGCCACGACAAAAACGGCCGTGGGCCCGCCTGCGATATCCACAACCGGAATCAACAGCACGCACCCCGTCGCCGCACCCGCAAGATCCGCCGCATAGAGTCTTCCCACATTCTGCGGAAACCGGGTTAAGGCCAGGCAAACACAAATACCCCCGAATACAAACGGAACAGACACGATCCCAAATGCCAACAGGGAGCTCTCGGCGCTTTTTATCTGAATTTCAATGAAGGCAAGAAAGCTGAGAACAATGGTTACTGAAAAGAGCAAACCACTAAGCCCAAGATGATAATTTGTCAATTCCTTCCTGAAGTAATTCGGGCAAAGATAAACCCAGATGGCACCCACCGCCAGACCGAACATCGCGATCGATATGGCCAGAAAGGCAAAGTGGTACCATGTGACGACGCTGAAGATCCGCGTCAGCAAAATTTCAAACATCAGTGTGGAAAGAGAGATCATGAAGAGGCCGGCATAAACATGGAATCTCACCTGGGAAAAGTCTGGATCGGCGGTTTTACCAGCGGTTTCCTGCGGTCGCTTACTTTTGTGTTTGAGATTCTTTTTCCCCATGTCATTCAGACTCGCTTCATTGTTCCTTGCGGGTGCGCATTCCGATGGAAAAGGATCTTGTCGTCAATGGGAATCGGTCCCGAGTGAGGGTTCGTCAAACCTGCGGAAGTATATATCACACCTCCGGCCGTGGCAAGTGCCGTTTGACTTTTTTGTCCGGAATCGGGTAGAGTACCGGTGGCATTTAGACGTCGTTCATTTGCTAAATGATCTTGAGTTGTTTCGGCAGCCTGACAGGCCCAGGAGGTGGTGCGCCGGCCGTCCTCAGTAAGGATCGTACGAATTCTCTCTAACACTTGTGGGCCGCGACTTTTCGAATGAGGAGTCCGCATGGATACGGAGAAAGTCACAAAGGTCTATTCCGTTTATTCCGGTTTTTATGATCTGCTTTTCGGCAAGATCTTTCATGATTCCCGTGTTGCGGCGATTAATCTCCTCGGTTTGCGATCAGGTGACCGCGTCTTGGAGGTGGGCGTGGGCACCGGTCTCTCCCTTCCTCTGTACCCCCGGAATTGCACCGTCATCGGGATCGACCTCACCGGGCCGATGCTCGTCAAGGGCGCCAAAAAAATCCAAAGGCTGGGATTAGGTCATATCCATCTGCAGCAAATGGACGCCACCCACATGGCCTTTGGAGACAGTCTCTTTGATGCGGTTCTTGCGGCGTATGTCATGAGCACCGTCCCGGATCCCAGGCAGGTGCTGGCCGAGATGAGTCGCGTCTGCCGCCCCGGTGGGAGGATCGTGCTGCTGAACCATTTTTCCAACGGGAACCGGCTGATTTCCCGTGTTGAAAAGACCATCTCGCCGTTGTGCACCTGGATCGGCTTCCGCTCCGATCTCTGCCTCAAATCGCTTCTCGATGAAACCTGCCTCGACGTGGAACAAAATCTCAAGGTCAATCCGTTCAACTACTGGCATATCGTCCAGTGTGTCAACCGCAAGCCGGCCCACGGGGCGGCGCATTGAAAAATCGATCGAACTAAAACCAAATTCATAAGAAGGTAAGATGCATCGAGGCGGCGGCAGTCCCCAGCTTTTTTTTATCGCCCATGTCTTCTTCCTGGTCGTCTTCGTCGCGCTGATCTGGGCGCTGGTGGTCGTGATCAAAAAGCGGCGCGAGCCAAAGGCGCTGTTGCTCTCGATCCTTCCGCTGGCGCTGATCTTTATCACGACCTATTTTGCGACCCGTATTCCGGCCGCCCATCAAGCAATCAATTTATTCTACGACGCGCTGCTCGTTTTCAATGCCGTCTATTTCTCAAAGACAGGCCCGCGTCCGACCGGGATGCTTTACCTGGCTTCCGTGATCGGGACGATCCTCGACTTCTCGATGCATTTCGTCATCAGTCGAATGATGCAGTAAATAAAAAGGGGACAGGCTACTTTTCGGGTGATTTGGACGGGCGTCCGCGCGGTCTTAGGGTGGATTCCAGTCCGAGTCGTCGGGTGATCTTCGTTTGCCAGTCGGGTAAGCCGAAGGGTGCTTGGCGGTTCACGCTAGGAGCCTGTCCGAGTAATGGGCTTGTTTAATGTATTCATTTAGTGTATAGTCCTTCCGTCCCATTCTGACGAGAGGAGACCCCCATGAGCAAGACCTATCGGCCCTATGAACCGGATCAGGCATTCCTGCTGCCG
>JACQCA010000095.1 GCA_016201865.1 Nitrospirota bacterium | reverse complement strand
ATAAATGAAAAGAGATCCAAAAGAGACAGAAAGAGCACTGATCGAAATTGCAAGCGCCCAGGGAGGCTATTTCAGTGCCGCACAGGCGCTCTCGGTTGGCTACAGCTACCGCCAGCAGCATTTTCACAAGAGCCGGGGAAACTGGCAATACATCGATTACGGCGTCTATCGGTTTCGTAATTACCCGGAAAGCGAGCACGAGGATCTGATCCGCTGGTCGTTTTGGAGCCGTAACCGCCGGGGGGAGTTTCAAGCGACGGTTTCACACGATACCGCTCTGGCGCTTCATGAACTGGGAGACGTTATGCCCGGAAAAGTTCACCTCACCGTACCGCCGAGTTTCCGAAAAAAGGCCCCGGGAGGATGCATTCTTCACGTCGCACGCCTTGTTCCCCATGACATTGAGCATCATCAAGGTTTCAATGCGACAACGCCCCTTCGGACGCTTCTGGACGCAGCCGACGGCCCGCTCAGCCCGGATCTTCTCGAAGGCGCGGTTCGCGATGCACTCAGGCGAGGGATGGTCCGAAGAGAACAGCTTCTTTCGGCTGAACTACCCCAAAATGCCCGGGACAGGCTTAGACTCGCAGTGGAGACCGCCGAACGTGTGGAGGTCGCTTAGTGGCGGACGCACAGCGATATAAAACAGCCGGTGCGTTCCGACAATCGCTGGAGGAACGACTCAATCAGATCTCCAGAAACCAGGGCGTCGATCTGACACGACTGCGCCGCCGCGTGGCCTTCGAGCGTCTGCTCGCGCGTCTCTTTACGGATAAGAAACCACGCTGCATACTCAAAGGCGGCTATGCCATCGAGCTTCGTTTTCAGAATCTGGCGCGGGCGACGAGAGATATAGACCTGTCCATACCCGATCCCGGCTCCAAAATCCCCCAAGGGAAAAATCAGTCCCAGGGGATCCGAGAGTGGCTTCAGGAGGAATTGGACAAAGACCTGGGTGATTGGTTTGTTTTCTTTTTGGGAGAGAAAATGTCCGATTTAAGAGCTGCGCCGCAGGGCGGGACGCGCTTCCAGGTAGAAGCGCGCCTGGATAATCGGACCTTTGCCCGGTTTACTCTGGATGCGGGAATCGGAGATGCCATCATCAGCGAGCCGGAATGGGTTACCGGTCACGAGCTTCTGAGTTTCGCCGGCATTTCTCCGGCTCGGATCGCCGTCTTGCCGCTCGAGCAGCAGTTCGCGGAAAAGATTCATGCGTACACGCTGCCGCGTGAACGGACGAATTCCAGGACCCGTGATCTAATTGATCTGGTTCTCTTGATCGAACAGGGTCTGCCACAGGTGGAGCGTGTTGTTCAGGCGCTCCGCGCAACGTTCGAACGCCGGGCAACGCATCCTTTGCCGAACAAGCTGGAACCACCACCGGAGAGTTGGCGTGAACCTTACGCTGCGCTGGCAGCCGACTATAACATTCGCGCGAAAACGATCGAGACCGCTCACGACTATATCTCAGCATATTGGAATCAGTTAGGGGCTTAGAGGGGAACGGACGGAAGATGGCGCGTACAACGAGAAAAAGCGACAAGCCTATGACCACCGTTCAACAGCTCGGCAGCCTGATCAAGTCCGCGCGCGACATCATGCGCAAGGACAAGGGCCTGAACGGGGACCTTGATCGTCTGCCGATGCTCACCTGGATTATGTTCCTGAAATTCCTGGACGACATGGAACAGATCCGGCAGCAGGAAGCGACGATGGCCGGGAAAAAATTCCGCCCCGCCATCGAGCCGCCCTATCGCTGGCGTGACTGGGCCGCCAAGCCCGAAGGCGTCACCGGAGATGAACTGATCGCTTTTGTGAACAATGAAGAAGCGATTCGTCCCGACGGCAAAAAAGGAGCTGGTCTTTTTGCCTATCTGCGCAGTCTCCAGGGCGCGAACGGGGGCGACCGCCGCGACGTGATCGCCACCGTCTTCAAGGGAACGATCAACCGGATGATCAACGGCTACCTCCTGAGGGACGTTATCAACAAAGTGAACGGCATTCATTTTACCTCCAGCGAAGAGATCCACACGCTCGGCCATCTTTACGAATCGCTGCTCAAGGAAATGCGGGATTCAGCGGGCGACTCCGGTGAGTTTTACACGCCCCGCCCCGTCGTGCGTTTTATGGTGACTGTGACGGATCCCCGTCTCGGTGAAACCGTGCTGGATCCGGCCTGCGGCACGGGCGGTTTTCTCGCGGAGGCCTTCCAACATTTGGGAAAGCAGTGCAAGACGGTTCAGGACCGAAAGATTCTACAAACCCAGAGCATCTTCGGCGGCGAGGCAAAGCCGCTTCCATATCTTCTATCGCAGATGAATCTTCTGCTGCATGGTTTGGAGTCGCCGCAGATTGATCCGGGGAACAGCCTGCGGTTTCCGCTGAATGAGATCGGGGAGAAAGACCGTGTGGATATCATACTGACCAATCCGCCCTTCGGCGGAGAGGAAGAACGCGGCATCCGTTCGAACTTTCCGGAAGACAAGCAGACCTCCGAAACGGCGCTTCTGTTCCTACAACTCATCATGCGCAAACTCAGGCGAAGGCCGAAGCCCGGCCGGGCGGGCGTCGTGGTTCCCAATGGGACATTGTTTGGAGATGGGGTCTGCGCCCGTATCAAGGAGGAATTGCTCAAGGAGTTCAATCTCCACACCATCGTCCGATTGCCGAACGGCGTCTTTGCTCCGTATACCTCGATTCCGACGAATCTCCTCTTTTTTGACCGGTCGGGGCCGACGAAAGAGATCTGGTATTATGAGCATCCGCTTCCCGAGGGCCGAAAGCAGTACACCAAAACCCAGCCCCTTCAGTATGAAGAGTTTGCACCCTGTCTGGCGTGGCGGAACAAACGGGAAGAAAATGAACGCGCCTGGAAAGTCCCGGCCTCCGAGGTTCTGGCCAAAGGCTGCAACCTTGACATCAAGAACCCGCGCAGCAAGCAGGATTTCGAGCACCTACCGCCGGAACAACTGGTTGAGGACGTCCTTAAGAAAGACCGGAGAGTTATTGAGGTTGTGGGCGAGATCAAGCACGTACTGGCAGCTGGGCAGAAGTCCTTGAGCGCAGAATGGCCGATTGTTCCGCTATCGAAGGTTCTGCGGTATCGGAAGGAGTTCATCGAGATTGACGATTTATCGACTTACAAGCGCTGTCGTGTTCAACTTCACGCCCAGGGGATCGTCCTGCGTGACTCGATTGCTGGATCCGATATTAAAACAAAAAAACAGCAAGTCTGTCGTGCTGGCGAGTTCTTGGTCGCCGAGATTGATGCGAAGGTCGGTGGTTTTGGGATCGTACCTGACGACCTGGATGGAGCAATCGTAAGTGGCCACTATTTTTTGTTTCAGATCAACGAGGGCCTTCTTGATCCCCGTTTCTTGGGATATGTCATTCGAACCCTGGCATTTCGTGATCAAGTTGCTGCACAGGGGACGACAAACTATGCGGCCATACGTTCGAGTGATGTCTTTGGCTATGTGATTCCTCTCCCTTCTCTTTCCGACCAGCAATGGATTGTTGATCTTGCCGAAAGGATCGAAGAGGCAAGTGGCTTAAAGAATATCGCTGTAAAAGAGCTTGGCGCGCTACTGCCAAGTGTTCTAAATAAGGCGTTTAAGGGAGATCTGTGAACGAGCCTAATGAATAGAAAAAGGCTAACCTATACCTACAACCTTTTGGAGGAATCAAATGAATACAAAAAAACTCATCGAACTCCGCAAACAAGCTGAAAAGGCGGTTGCGGATATGACAGATGGTGAATTCAAGCTCAAGGCATTTGAAGTGATTCTCAATCACCTGCTCGCGCCGGGAAAAGCTGAGGCCGTTGCGCCCACTTCGTCTGAAGCGAAATCTAAAATCGAAACTTCAAAAGGCGATAGAAGTGAAATAGAAACTGAGTCAATATCAGGTCGGATCTTGGTACTTAAAGATGAGGGATACTTTAAGTCACCCAAATACATTGGAGAAATTCGTGCCGAACTACAAGCACACGGTTGTCCAGTTTTTTCTTAATGAGACAAAATCAGAGAGTTTAGTGAGTCACTTTTTTCCAGGTTGATCCAGTAGTCTTTCCGTTTTTCTCTCGTTGCCTTTTTCATCCCCTCCAGTTCGTTTACCAGGGCCGTTTTATTGTT
>JACQCA010000094.1 GCA_016201865.1 Nitrospirota bacterium | reverse complement strand
CCCGGAAGCCTCTCCCATCCAAACAGCACGTGCTCCCGGGACACCACCACGTCCAGCACCACCATCAACCCCAACATCCCGTAAAACCCCCACCGCGCCCATCGCGACTGTCGTATCCCTTCCACACGGTCTACCCAAGCCCGCTCCTCAACACCACCGCTCATCCGACCACCCATTTCGTCAGGGTCAAGAAATAGTCGGGATAGATCCCGAACAGAATCGTTCCCGCAGCTGTAATCATCAACGGCACTACCATCATCCACGGCGCTTCCTGTCGCACGGCCGACGCCTCGGCCCCTACCGTCCCGGCCGGCGCCTCAAAATAGGCCTTATAGATGATCGGAAGAAAATAAGCCGCATTGAGGAGGGTGCTGGCCAATAGCACCATCAGGATCGGGATCTCGTTGGCCTGGATCGATCCCACCGCCAAGTACCATTTACCGACAAACCCGCCGAGGCCCGGCACCCCGATGAGGCTTAATGCCCCAACCGTAAACGCAAACATCGTCCAGGGCATCCGCTTGGCAATCCCGCTTAATTCGCTGATGTTCGTTTTATGCGACGCGACATAGATCGATCCCGCGCAGAAAAACAGCGTAATCTTGGCAAAAGCATGGTTTGCAATCTGGAGGATCCCGCCCGTAATCCCGCTGGGCGTCAGAAGAGCCGCCCCGAGGATGATATAAGACAGCTGACTGACGGTCGAGTAGGCCAATCGGAGTTTGAGATTGTCATGGGACAGGGCAATGACCGAAGCTATCAGGATTGTCAATGAGACGAAGAAGGCGGTCGGGATCCCGAGGTTCAGCCGTTGCATCAGATCAACCCCAAAAACATCCAGGATCACCCGGACGATGGAAAAAACCCCGACCTTCACCACCGCCACGGCGTGGAGAAGCGCGCTGACCGGCGTGGGGGCGATCATGGCGGTCGGCAACCAGTTATGAAACGGCATGATCGCGGCCTTCGTCAAACCGGCCAGGAACAGGATATAAATTACGGTCAGCAGGACCGGATCTGCTCCGGCCGGGAAGATCCCACCTCGCGAGAAATCCAGGTTTCGGGTCACAGTATAAGTCAACAGGATCGCCGCCAGCAAAAAGATCTTTGAGGTTCCAAGAAGATAGACGATATACTTCCGTCCAGCGGAGAAGGCCTCCGGGGTCTCTTTGTGGATCACCAACGGATAGGTCACGACCGTTAGGATTTCGTAAAACAGGAAAAGCGAAAACAGATTGGCGCAGAACGCCACACCCATGGCCGCCGACAAGGAAACCGCGAAACAAGCGTAGTAGCGAGTTTGCGCATGCTCGTCGAGCGAGCGCATGTAACCGATCGAGTAGAGGGTGGTTACGATCCACAGAAAGGAGGCAACCGAGGCAAATAAAAGTCCCAGGGAATCCACCCGGAACTTGATCTCGACTCCCGGGAGGAGGGTCAGGAGCCGGTATTCAATCGTTCCCCCACTCCAGATCACAGGAATCATGGACAACACGATTAAAAATTTAATGACGCCAGCGGATAAACTCCAAAACTCCCTCAGATCGGGTTTCCGGCTGGAGGCCAGAATTAAAAGCGCTCCCACCGCTGAAACCGCTACCGCCAGGAAAGGCCGAATCGAAGTAACCGTCTCCAATTTCTTCTCACCTCCTATAACTTTTTGGGATCGCGGCAGGGATATTCTTAACGAGATTCACCATCTTAAAAGGTTGATCTGGTCGACATTCGTCGCGATCCTGCCGCGGAAGACGACGATGATGATCGCCAGGCCCACCGCCGCCTCGCCGGCCGCGATCGCAATGATAAACAGCGCCACGATCTGTCCGGCCATCGAATCCAGATAGGATGAGAAGGCCACGAGGTTGAGATTGGCCGCGTTGAGCATGATCTCGACCGACATTAATATAATGATGAAATTCCGCCGGATCAGAACGCCGATCAGTCCGGTCACAAACAGAACCGAACTCACCGCCAGATAGGACGACAAGGGGATCATTGGGACGCCTCTTTTTGATCAGAAGCGGCTTGCACGGCCCCGGCGGGATGATCCTTGGCCAGTACGATCGCCCCGATGATCGCGCCCAGGAGGAAGACGCCGACGATCTCAAACGGAAGGAAATAATCGTTGAACAAAACGATCCCGATCGTCTGACTGTGGCCGAACCGCGTCACCTTATCCGGCGTCACGTCGCCCGGTTTTCCGGCGAAGGGCGAGCGAAGCAGGAACAGGAAGGTCTGGCCGGCCGCCAGGAGGGCGAAAAAGAGCCAGAAGGCGTACCGGCGATGGAGAAACCGCTCCTCGGTTTTGAGATTGAGCAGCATCAGGACGAACAGGTAGAGCACCAGGATCGCGCCGGCATAGATGATGATCTGGACCGCCGCGATGAACTCGGCATTCAATAAAATAAAAAACCCTGCGATATGGAACAGCAGGGACAGAAGGGCCAGGCCGCAATGGACCGGATTTCTCAATCCGACGGTCAGCACGGCGCTCGCGATGCTGGCGACGGCCAGATAATAGAAAAAAAACAGCTGAATCATCTTAGGCCGATTACTCCTTCTTCTCTGTCAGAACGGGGAACGGGAATTTGTACCGGTACTGCATCGCGGTTTCATCGGCCTGTTCCTGACGGTGGGCCACAAGATACGCCTTGGCATCGGCGAAATAGGTCCCGCCGATCTCGTACAGTTTCTTTTTATCGAAATAAAGATCGCGTTTGTTCTCGGTCGAATATTCATACAGCTTCGTCATGCCGAGCGCGTTGACCGGGCAGGCCTCGACGCAGAAGCCGCAGAAAACGCATTTCGTCATGTCGATATAGAATTCGGGGGCCCAGCGGACCAGCGGTTTGCCCGGGACCTGCTCGCTGACGACCTTGATGCAGCGGGACGGGCAGGCCGCCTCGCAGAGATCGCATCCGACGCAGCGCTCCACGCCGTCATCGTAGCGCAGCAGTGCCAGCGCGCCGCGGTGCGTATCGGGCAGGGTCCGTTTCACGTGCGGATACTGAAACGTCACCCCTTTGACGAACAGATGCCGGAAGACGACCCACATCGCCCGTACGATCTCGAGCATCAGTATTTTCTGAATCAGACTGCGTTCGCGTTTCACGAGGCGCCTTTCATGATCGCGACCGGACCCCGCTTGTGATAGATCACACGGGTCACGGAATCGATTTCGGCCGCGATCAGATCCTTCACCGGCGGCGTGTTGAAATGCTCCGGGAAAAAGACCAGGCCGGACGGAAGGGCGGGCTGGATCTCAATTCCCACCTCCACTGCAGCCATCGGCGATTTGAGAACAACCTTGTCGCCCGCCGCCACCCCAAGCCGCTCGGCGTCCGCCGGACCGATCTGGAGCAGCGCTTTGTCGTAGATCTTCATCAGTCCCTCCGCCTGCGTCGAATATTTTCCGGAATGATATAAGATCTGCCCGAGGACCAGCGTAAAGGGATAATCGGCCGACCCGTTTGACGGTTTCAGGTCATATCGCGCGAACGCTTCCTTCGCATAGCCGTTGTTCAGGTAGCCGGACAGTCGGATCGGCAGCGGCTCCGGCTTGGTCGTGAAATAACCCGGAATCGTCTTTGCAATCTCACGGTGAATCTCTTTCGCGCTTCCGTATTCCAACGGAAAGCCCATCCGCCAGGCCAGCTCCGAGAAGATCTCCCAGTCCGGTTTGCTTTCCCCGATCGGCTCGATCGCCATGCGGACCGGATTGACCTTGCCCTCCATGCTCGTGAAGCTTCCTTCCTTCTCGGCATAGGTCGTCGCCGGAAGGACGACATGGGCCAAGCGGCCGGTCTCGGTCAGGAAGGGATCCTGAACGATCACCAGATCGACTTTCGAGAGCGCCTCGGCCGCGCCCATCGAGGCCGGAAGCGTTCCGACCGGATTTTCTCCCACGATGTAGAGCGCCTTGATCTCGCCTTTCCGCGCGCGGTCTAAAATCCGAGCGAGATCGGCCGAAGGCTCCGCCTGTGGCGGACTCGGCAACTCCTCGCGCCAGTCCTTTGAGATTTTCGCACGGGCCTCGGCATTTTGATAATCGAACCCGCCGGGCAGGAACTCGGACGCGCCGCCCATGTCCACGAGACCGAGCTCGTTGTTCTCCTCGCACAGCGCGTTGAGACCGGACCCGTCCTTCTCGAACAACCCGGATACCAGCGCCAGGTCCACCAGGTTCAAAACGTTTTGATAACCGTCTTTTCGTTTCGTGATCCCGTCTTCAAAAAGGATCACGCCCCGCTCAGCCTTGGCCAGTATCTCGGCCGCCTCGCCCAGACGCTCCACCGGGATGCCGGTCTCGTCGGCCACCGTCTCGATCGTGATGCCGGCCGTGGCCTGCTGTAACGCCTCGACCGCGAGCGGATATTTCTGCAAAACCGCCTCGTCGCACAGTCCGCGATCCAGTATGATCTTGACCAGCCCCTGAATCAGCCGCGGCTCGGAGCCTGGCTTGATCGCGAGAGGATGCGTGGCCAGCTTGGCGATATGCGTCGTGATCGGATCGGCCACGATCACCTTCGCTTTGTGTTTCCGGAGCGCCTCTTTCACGCGGAGGTTGAAAACGGGATGGGTCTCGGTGATGTCGGAGCCGATGATGAAGATCGCGTCGGCCTTGGTGACCTGCTCCGAGTTGTTCATCATCCGGATACGGTCGGTCCCGAAAGCCTTGCGCAGCGCCATGACGACATTCATATGGCCGTAGCGCGCCGTGCCGTCGATCTGGTTTGTGCCCAGGCCGATCCGCATGAATTTCTGGAAAAGATAGATATCCTCGTTGGTGCACCGTGCCGAGATCAGTCCGGCGATCGCCTGTCCGCCGTGATCCATCTTGATCTTCGTCAAGCGTTCGGCGACGAGGTCCTGGGTATCGAGCCAGTGCGTCTCGACCAGATCCCCGTTTTTCCGAACGAGAGGCAGCTTTAAGCGGTTGGGGCTGTTGACCATCTCAAAACCGAAACGGCCCCGCCCGCAGATCCCGCCGTGTCCTTTCGCGGTATCGGCGCGGTCGCCCCATTTGGCCTTCCAGGACAGCCTTGAGGTGACGCGGACGATCCGGTTGTCCTTCGTTTCGACCGTGATCGGACAGCCGTCGCCGCAATACGGGCAGGTGGTCTGCGTCTTTTTCATCTGCCAGGGCTTGTAGAGATACTTTGAAAACTTATTGGTGATCGCGCCGACGGGACAGACCGCAAGACAATCGCCGCAGAATTCGCAATAGAGCGTCTTGTCCTCTTTCGCCGTCACGATCGTGAAGCCGTCCTTTTTCATGAAGGTCAGCGCATCCACCAGCTGAACCTCTTTGCAGATATTGATGCATTCGCCGCAGGTGATGCAGCGGTTCATGTTGAAGTCCAGCACGATGGACCGGGTGTCCTCCGGGATGCCTTTTTGCTTCACGTTGGGCACTTCGCCGATTCCGAACTGGAAGGTGAAATCCTGAAGCTCGCAATGACCATCGGCGTCGCAGACCGGACAGTCCAGCGGATGCGTCGAGAGATGCTTGATCAGCGCCTTCTTCTGGGCCTCTTTGAGCGGCGGCGTCTCGGTCCTGACGATCATTCCGGACTGAACCGATGCGGTGCAGGACCGGACCGGCGCCTTTTTACCCTCCACCTCGACCAGGCACATCCCGCAGGAGCCGAACGGCGTGAAGGTGTAGTGGTAACACATCGCCGGGATGATCTTTCCCATGCCGCTCAGCACATCGTACAGCGACCGGCCGGAGGTAGCCTTGACCTTCTCGCCGTCGATCTCGAGATCGATCTCTTCCCCGGCCCCTAACAGTCTCGCTTCTTTTGCGTCTCGTGTACCCATCGTCTATCGATCGCATTCTCCCATGACGATATCGTACGTTCCGAAGATCGTGACGACATCGGCGATCATGTAGCCCCGCGCCATGTAATCGAACGCGCCCATATGGATGAACGACGGCGAGCGGATCTTCAGGCGGTACGGCTTTCCGCTCCCGTCGCTCACGATATAAAATCCAAGCTCGCCTTTGTGCGCTTCGGTCCCGCAGTAGATCTCTCCGACCGGCGTCTTGAACCCTTCCGTGAACAGTTTGAACTGCCGGATCATATGCTCCAGGTTTGTGAAGACCTTATCCTTCTGCGGAAGCGTCACCCGGGGATCCTCCACCATGTACGGGCCCGGGGGCAGTTGATCCAGACACTGCTTGACGATCTTCGCGCTTTCCTTCATCTCCAAAATACGGATCCAGTACCGGTCGTAGGTGTCGCCGTTTTTCCCGACCGGCACGTCCCACTGAACCTTGTCGTAGGCACCGTAGGGCTCGTACTTTCGGAGATCGTAATCCACGCCGGAGCCGCGAAGTGTCGGTCCGGAAAGCCCGAAATTGATCGCGTCCTCGGCCGAGATCACGGCGATGTTTTTCGTCCGCGCCAGCCAGATCCGGTTCGTCTCGAGCAGCGCGTTGTACTCGTCCAGCTTCTCGCTGAAGCTCTCCAAAAATTGATACAGGTCGCCGACCAGCTTGGGGCTGATGTCGTTCTCGACGCCGCCGATGCGGTACCAGCTCGTTGTGAGCCTCGCACCGCAGAGGTTGTCGAAAAAATCCAGAAGCACTTCCCGCTCCCGGAAGGTATAGAAGAAAACGGTCATCGCGCCGATGTCGAGCGCCTGCGTCCCAAGCCAGAAGAGATGGCCGATAATCCGCTGGACCTCGGCCACGGCCGTCCGGAGGTATTCGGCCCGGTCCGGCACCTTCATGTCCAGAAGCTTTTCGACCGCACGGACATAGGCGAAATTGTTGTACATCGCGCAGATGTAATCCAGCCGGTCGGTGTGCGGGATGAATTGGTGATACGTCCCGTCCTCGGCCAACTTCTCGACGCCCCGGTGAAGGAACCCCATCACCGGCGTGGCCTTGATAATCCGCTCGCCCTCCAGATCCAGTACAATCTTCAACACCCCGTGTGTGCTGGGATGCTGGGGCCCCATGTTGAGCATCAGCTTTTCGGTCCGAAGCAGCGGAAGCGTCCGGTTCGGGACGGAAACGCCCGTGCCCGGATGCCCGGCTGCGGCTTCGACCGGCTTCTGTTTCGCGTCCGTCGTCATGTCGTCTTCTTGTGCGATCCTTCCGTGATGAACTCGAACGTGTCGCGCCACCCTTTTCCGGCCAGTGGAAAATCCTTCCGGAGGGGGTAGCCCTCGTCGTACTCGTCCGGCATGAGAATCCGACGGTGATCGGGATGGTTGTTGAACCGGATCCCCATCATGTCGAACACCTCGCGCTCCATGAAGTCGGCGCCCTTCCAGATGCCGGTGACCGAATCAAGGACGCAGTCTTCTTCCGTCACGCGGGCCTTGATCCGGATCCGCCTACGGCGGCGGATCGAGTAGAATTCATAAACCACCTCGAAGCGCTCCGCATCCTCGGGATAGTCCACCGATGAGACATGGACGATATAGTCGAAATTCATCTCGGCGTCGTCATGCAGGAAGCGGCAGACCGGGACGATCGCCTCCTTCTTGATCATGACGGCCAGATCGCCCCGCCATTCTTTGGAGGAGACAAACGCCTCGGGAAATTTCCCCTGGATCTTCTCTGCGGTCGGATGCAACGCCATGTCCGGACGGCCTCCGTTAAATCTTCGTCGCCCCCAGGATCGGGCTCTTGATGAAGACTCGTTGTTTCATGATCTTCTGCTGCAGTTTCAGTATGCCGTCGAAAAGCGCCTCGGGGGTGGGAGGGCAGCCCGGGACGTAGATGTCCACCGGCACGAACCGGTCGACCCCCTGCACCACGGCGTAACTGTTATAGATATTGCCGGAGGTGGCGCAGGAGCCCATCGAGATCACATATTTGGGCTCCGGCATCTGGTCGTAAATCTTACGGATCACGGGGGCCATCCGCCGGCAGACCGTTCCGGCCACGATCATCAGGTCGGACTGCCGCGGCGAGGCGCGGAAGACGCCCGCCCCGTACCGGTCCATGTCGTATCGCGAGGAGACGGCCGCGATCATCTCGATCGCGCAGCAGGCCAGGCCGAAGGTCAACGGCCAGAGCGACCCTTTGCGGGCCCAGTTGACCGCTTGCTCGATCGTGGTCGTGACGAGACCGACCTCGCCGTCAAAGGCTCCTACTCCCATTGCAGCGCTCCCTTCTTCCATGCATAGAGGTAGCCGAAGATGAACAGCCCGATGAAAACGATCATTTCAAACAATCCCCAGAAACCGATCTTGTCAAAGACGATCGCCCAGGGATAGATGAAGATCATCTCGACATCGAAGATCACGAACAGCATCGCGATGATGTAATACCGGACCGGAAAAGGATTGCGCGCGTCCGAAATCGGCTCGCTGCCGCATTCGTAAGGGGACAGTTTTTCTTCCGTGTCGAGACGGGGTTGGACCACGTTGCTGATCAGAAGGGTGACCACCCCGAACCCGATGGCCAGGACGATGAACAGGAAAATCGAAAAATATTGAGACAGATAGGCGGCCGTTTGGGAAACCATGATACCCCCTCTAATTCTCTGCCTTCTTACCCAGGATGGTCAACGATATCATTGTTTTAAAACTTGGTCAAGGGACCATAAGCCCCATTCAAACGGTTCTAAAGGCCCATGCATGTCCCGGATTCAAATGATTCAAGCAGCGGTGTGAGCTGTTATTCGGCAGGGTCCGGAGAATACGGCTTATCCGAGCGTTGAATCCCCAGGACTTTGACGTCAAAAAGCAGTATCTTGCCGGCCAAAGGATGGTTGAAATCCAGCACCACCGTAGACTCTTTGATCTCGCGCACCCTGGCATGGATCGGTCGTCCTGAAGGATCGCTGCCATCCAACGGAGTTCCGACCACCAGGGCCTCCGGCGGAATCCGGGACTTATCGATTTCCCGGAAGGCGTTGGGGTCCACCTCCCCATATCCGTCTTCCGGTTTCACCTTGACCGCCTTCTTGTCTCCCACCTTGAGTCCCTCCAGCGCCGTTTCAAGCCCCGGAATAATCTGATGCTCGCCTTGAATATATTTAAGCGGCTCTCCACCGACGTTGGAATCAACGGTGGTCTTGTCTTCAAGTTTCAAGGTATACTCGATCGCGATCTCTTTACCTGCCGAGACCGTTATCGGCTTGGCTTTTTCTCCGGACTCGCTCCGGGCTGCGTTGAGGAACAACGGAAGAACAACAAGCGACAAACTTAAAATCCATCTCATCTTTCAAGCGCCTCATTGTGAAACTTCGTCCCTTCTTCCATCAACTGATTCCTCGGCGACGAAGGCTTACGGCAGCCTTGCCACTTTACACGCTGTCAGACTTAAAAGCAAGGAAAAGTTGGAGTAGGCCGGCCACGGCAACTGTGGTATAATGCGCGGCATATGAGGATATAAATGACGGATGTCCCATGACCGAGACCACGTTGCCCGGCGCGATTCAAGAAACGGACGAGGCAATCCGCGCACAGACGATCCCGCCTTACAAGGTGATCTTTTTAAACGATGACATCACGACGATGGAGTTCGTGGTCTACGCGTTGATCACGATCTTTAAGAAGGATCCGGAGACGGCCGTCGAGTTGATGCTCGAGACGCACAACACCGGCGCCGCGATCGTGGACGTTCTTCCGCTCGAAGAGGCCGAGCTGCGCCAGCTTCAGACCCACACCGCCGCCCGCTCGGCCGGATTCCCGCTCCGATGCGTGATTGAACCGGCTTAGAAGAAAAGGGGCAGACACCATTTATAAAGAGAACATTTTCCCAATGGGAATTCTTGACCTAACTTCAAACAAATTGTTTTACTGACTCAAATACTTTATTGAGATAACCCTGTGCCTTCCGCTTCTCAATCGTCGTTTGAGCTCCTAACGCCGACTCGAATGCCTGTCGGATATGCCTTCTCAGTCGTTGACCTTTCTCTTTATAACGTTTATCCGCCAATTTAAATTTTTCCATCATCTTCTGACGTTCACGTATTTTTCTGTTACTGCTTATACAATCGCATTTCACCTGGTATTGCGGAATCTTCGGGGCATAGAGCACCTTGCGTCCCAATGGATTTAAGGTCCAATACCAACCTTGTCCGCAACAAGAATCACAGCTCTTTTTCCCATGGAGACTTTGACGCTCGCCTAATGGTTTTTTAAAAGTATTGTGTCTCATCTTTTATCCTCCTCCTGATTGTGCTCTCTTTGATAAATTCCACTTAATAGCCCAATACAAAACTGCGACCTCAATACCAAACGCCGCACCACCAGTAACTTTACCCTTTGCAGTCACAACGCCACCCTTTTTCTCGATTAAGCGATTAACATTCTTTTTCGCTTCATTCTCAACAGCATCCGCGCTACCAAAATCTCTGCTCTCTAGCGCTTTGTTAATGCCGCGACGGTACTTGACTACATCTGCCAGACCAATCGGCACAACCTGTTTAGGATGAGTCGCTAGGAGCCTGTCCGGCTAATGCGGTGTAACCTAATCACAGCGTCTCTGGAGTGGATACCGATCATGAATCCTACGGTTCCAATGGGCCGATCCTTCACCCTGTGGATGTCCCCGATGCTTTGGGCGAGGCCTTCGGGT
>JACQCA010000090.1 GCA_016201865.1 Nitrospirota bacterium | reverse complement strand
ATATAGAGAAGATAGTCCGCATCACCGTGGCCCGGCTTCAATGGAAATTCGCGAACCGCCACGCCGCGCGCGGCATCCAGGTTGACCTGGTCCAGATCCTGAACCGCCCAGCCCGACGCTTGAAGAGCCTCATCAATCTTCCGACGCGCTTTTTCTTCTTGTTTCATAGATTCGCTTGAGGTCACACGGCAGTATCAGTTCCTGCGATCAACTATTTTTCGCTTCCCCTCACCCACCCGCGCAACACCGCCCGGTTGATTTTGCGGGGGCCACGTGCAAATTCGGGCAGGCACGGGGGCCTGCCCCTACGAATAATGCCGCAAAATTAATTGAGGGGGTGGTTCGTACGAACGTCCGCTTCTCAAGCCACGGCATATTCAAGCGAGCGAGGGTTTTCCATGCGCTTCGATGCATTGAGGATCTCGATGCCGACGATGTTCCCGTCCTTGTCATAATCAAGGATGATGCCGGGCTTGTCCTCGTCGCTCTCTTCAATGGGAGCACTGCTGAGTTCAATCGTCAGCACGTCTACTTCCTGATCATATTTCACCTTCATGGCTTCCTCCAGTATTTTGTGATTTTGGTTGTGCGATACGCTGTGACCACGACGGGAGGGTTCACCGTCTCGTTCACCATTACCCGCAAGAGGTAACGTTTCCCACCGATCTCCATTTGGGATTGAAAACAGGTGATGTTGTCCAGTTCAGGCGTCTTCTGTTCCGGCGCACGCAAGACCCGCTCAATCAGTTCTTTTGAAAGCTTACGCTTTTCAATTTCCTCGGTCAAATGCCTGGAAAAATGAAACTTCACTTCCCTGCGTCCTCCTTTATCATTCCCAAAGCCAGCCCTTGTGATCAACTATTTTTTGCTTCCCCCCGCCCGCCCGCGCAACGCCGCCCGGTTGATTTTGCAGGGGCCACGTGCAAATTCGGGCGAACACATGGGTTCGGCCCTACGCCCCCCTCTGGTCCCTATATATAATGATGTAGGTTGAATATATGCATCGCGGCTCACCTGTTCTTATCACTTCGCCGATTCGTGATGTGATTATCACATCAGCCATGAAGTCGTTCCCACTGGGCATCGGGCCCCCGGCCCAGGCATTTTATTTTCTTTTCCTTTCTTAACTCCGCCAGTGCCCGCTGCAAGGTCGGATAGCTGACCCCCGGACAGGCGCGCTTCAGGTCGCCGATCGTAAAGCGCCCCGTCATCCGTTCAATCGCGGCGCGAACCATCTCCCGCTTGGCCCCTCGCGCCGATGTGATGGTTCCGACGCGAGCTTCGAATTCCTTGTAGGCGGCCGTGAGCATCCCCAGATAATAATTCCACCAGGGACGCAGGTCGTGGCGGGCTTCATGCCATCCTTGCGAACTTTTATTCAACGAATCGTAATACGTTTCCTTGCTCTCTTCCACAATCCGCTCCAGGCTGATGTAGCGGCCCACCTCATAGCCCGCCTGGTAGAGCAGCAACAGGGTCAGCAACCGGCCGATCCGTCCGTTGCCATCCCAGAATGGGTGGATGCACTCAAAATCGAAAATGAAGGAAGCCATCAGGATCAGTGGATCGCTTCGACCTTCATCCAACGCACGATTGAATTGTGTGACCAGGCCCTCCATAAACTGGGGCGTCGCCAATGCCGAAACGGGCTGGAATCGAACGACTTGGCGACCATCCGGACGAACCTCTAAGATGGTGTTGTCTTTCGACTTCCACCGGCCGCCGGTCTCCCCCGTAAAGCGATACAGGTCTCGATGAAAGCTTTGAATGAGTTCCGAGGAAAGGCGCATTTTGTGGTGGTTGGCATGGATCGCCGCCAGCACATCCCTGTATCCCGCAATTTCTTGCTCCGAACGGTCTTTCGGGGCCGTCTTTTTGGTCACCAACGGTTCGATCCGATCCGCAGCAACGGTAATTCCCTCAATGCGGTTAGAGGACTCGGTGCTTTGGACCATGGCCACCCGTCGCAGCGTCTCCAATATCTCCGGCGACTGCTCGCAGTACATTGTCTGACGCCCCCGAAACTCCCCGACCGTCCGGACGGCTACCAACAGCGCATGGGAAATCGGCGTTTCAAGAAAATAGCCGTGTTCAAAAGATCTCACGATTTGCCGTCTCCATACGGCGGCTGTCCCGATGGAATTTCGACACCGATGCAGTCCTGAGGCGGCCGAGCCTTGGCGAAGTCGAGCTGATCGAGCTGCGTATGCCGCTTCTCTGGCATGCGCGGGCCGAGTTCACGACGCCGCTTGCGCTTCCCTTCCAGGCTCTGCCAAAGTCGCTCGTCTGCATTGAACTGATCCGCCAGCCGCTGCACCTGATGTTGTTGAGACGGCAGGTTGTTATACGACTTCATGGTGAACAATTTCCTCAATGGTTCTGTAGGGGCACCCCTATGTGGGTGCCCTGTTTTTCTAAGGGCGGCCATGCAGGGCCGCCCCTACGGATAATGATGTGGTCGCAATTTGCGACCGGTTCGGTACCGCAATTCGGATTCGCTTCCCCTCACCCGCCCGCGCAACACCGCCCGCTTGATTCTGCGGGGGCAACGTGAAAATGGGGGCGAATACTATTATAAGTGGGGGCCCGTGCGGATAAGACAAAGAAGGATCCTCCGATGCCCCCACCCCCCCCGCGCTCAGTCCGGCTAAGCCGGACCCTCGCTTGTTCGCCCCGTCTTCATATATTTTCGGCCAGCAGGTTCATGGAGCATCCGTTTTTAGAAGACCCGATCGTTCCAATAGACGATCCGACCAGACGTTAGCCTGCGCGATCATTTCGTCAAGCCGGTCGCCCTCCATCCGTCCCTGTTGCCAGGCCGGTGCCATACGGCCAATTGAATCTGAAGGTCCACCAGATCCGCCTGCATCTCCGGTGGGGTGTCGGATATCATCCATTCAATAAACCACTTGCTTTCCTCGATCAGGTACTCGACGGACCCGTGATGTTTCATACGGCCGCTGAAAGAGGCGAGGCGGGCGAGATTGGCTGCAAGCCCTCCTAAACGAATCTCCAAACCGTCCCGCATGTACCGTTCTCGAACCGCATCCAATCGTGTCATCTCTCCTCCAACAAGTCTCGCACAATCTGTTCAACCTTAGCACGGAGAACCGGATCCTGAATTTCCATGCGGCGGTTGCCCTGCCGCGGGCGGATGTTGATCAGCGCCTCAAACCTCACTTCCCGCTCGTCCGGAATCCAATCGGCGCCCCAACATTTCCTGTACCTGGCCCGCCGTCGCTTTTTCACGTATTACATGAATCAATAAAAACCCTTTCTACTGAAAACAAACCGTGCGACCACGGTTAGGTCTTACGATCAACTATTTTTCGCTTTCCCTCACCCGCCCGCGCAACCCTGTCCGCTTGATTTTGCGGGGGCAACGTGAAAATTCGGGCGAACACACGGGTTTGTCCCTTATCCTATCCTCCGACCTATATATATAATGATGCAGATCGAATATATTCGTCGCGGCGGCATCTACAACGCCTGCATCATAACAATTCCAAAATCTTAAATCAATGAAGGGGATGGAAGCTGAAAGGGCGCGAGCGGATTCGACGACAAATCAGACCGGGACTTGACAGCCGACCGGCCGTTCGTATAGTGTAACCAACCCGCATGCGGTGATTGTGTATAATGATATAATGAATAGTCAACGGAAGGAATGCGGTGCTGGATCGTGACGAGCGATACACATGGCTGGCCTTGAAGGCCGTTCCCGGGATCGGCGATGTCCTATGTAAGCGGGTGATCGAGCGGTTCGGATCGCCGACGGCCGCGTTCGCGGCCGATCCCTCGGAATGGACATCGGTCGATGGCATCGGTTCGAAGGTCGTTGATTCACTCCGAACCTATCGGCCGGACGACACCGCCATCGCGCGGGAACTGGATTGCGTCGACGAATTGGAGTATGACCTGATCGGCCTGACCGATCCGCGGTATCCCATCCTGCTGAAGATGATTCCGGATCCGCCGCCGTACCTTTATCTGAAGGGCGATTTACGGCCGGGCGACAACCACGCCGTTGCGATTGTGGGCGCGCGCCGGGCCAGCGGATACGGTCGCGCCGTCACCGAACAGTTGAGTCGTGAGCTGGCCGTGCGGGGTTTCACGATCGTGAGCGGGATGGCCCGCGGCATCGATGCATGGGCGCACCAGGCGGCGATCGAGGTTCCGGGACGAACGATTGCGATTCTCGGGTGCGGGCTGGACATCCTCTATCCGCGGGAACATGACGAACTGCGGGAGGCCATCAGCCGTCACGGCGCCGTCCTGTCCGAATATCCGCTGGGGACGCCGCCGGACCCCGTGAATTTCCCGAAGCGCAATCGGGTCATCAGCGGCCTGAGCCTGGGCGTGGTGGTGGTCGAGGCGGCCGAGAACAGCGGATCGCTGATCACGGCGCGGCTCGCGCTGGATCAGGGCCGGGAGGTTTTCGCCGTTCCGGGTCCGATCGGGTCGAAGACCAGCGTTGGGACGCATGCACTGATTAAACAGGGGGCGAAGTTAGTGGAGAGCGTCGAGGATATCTTAGACGAACTCCTTCCGCAGTTGGAGGCCCCGAACGATGCGACTCCGGCGCGGGATCAGGCCGGCAAGCCGCATCGGCCGGCGCTTTTACCGGACGAACGGGTCGTGTATGAATCCCTGTCGGCCGAACCGCGGCATATTGACGAACTGACGGCGGCGTTGCGATTACCTCCGGCGAAGACGGCCGGCGTGCTGCTTCAACTCGAATTGAAAGGAGCCGCCCGTCAGCTTGCGGGAAACTTGTTTATACGGATCGAATAGATTAATGGCAAAGAACGCACCAAAAAAATCCGGATCTCCTAAGAAAACGGCGGCGAAGAAACCGAAGCAATCCGCACGTCCGTCCGTCACGGGCAAATCGCTCATCATCGTCGAGTCGCCCTCCAAGGCCAAGACCATCAACAAGTATTTGGGCAAGCAGTACTCGGTCATGGCCTCGGTCGGCCATGTGAAGGATCTTCCCAAGAGCAAATTCGGAATCGATGTCGAGAAGGGCTTCCGGCCTCAGTATACCGTGATCAAGGGAAAGACGGCGGTTTTAAACGAGATCAAGCAAGCGGCCAAGGGAGCCGACCGGATCTATCTTGCGCCCGATCCGGACCGCGAAGGCGAAGCGATCGCTTGGCATATCGCCGAAGAGCTGAACGGCGATTCGGACAAGATCTACCGCGTTTTGTTCAACGAGATCACGGAACGGGCGATCAAGAAGGCGCTGGAGCATCCCGTCAAAGTGGATAAGAATAAAGTGGACGCTCAGCAGGCCCGGCGGGTCTTGGACAGAATCGTCGGGTACAAGATCAGCCCACTGCTGTGGGAGAAGGTCCGCCGTGGATTATCGGCCGGCCGCGTCCAGTCGGTTGCGGTCCGGCTGGTCTGCGAACGCGAGAAGGAACGGGAGGCATTTGTCTCGGAGGAGTACTGGTCGGTCACGGCGAAGCTTGAAGGCCGGAACCCGCCCCCGTTTGAGGCCCGCTTAATCCAGGTCCATGGCAAAGAAGCAACGCTCTCGACCGGGGAGCAGTCTCAAGCGCTGGTTGATAAACTCAGGTCTAAGCCGTTTACGGTCAAGCAGATCGAGAAGAGAGACAGGCAGCGAAACCCGCTGCCCCCGTTCATCACCAGCCGTCTTCAGCAGGACGCCGCCCGGAAGCTCCGTTTTTCTCCGAAACGGACGATGATGCTGGCCCAGCAACTCTATGAAGGCATCGAGATCGGCCCGGAAGGCCCGGTGGGGCTGATCACCTACATGCGGACCGACTCCACGCGCGTCGCCCAGGAGGCCCTCGATGAGGCGCGCAGTTTTATCCAGGACCGGTTCGGCCCGGATTATCTGCCGGCGCAGGCCAATGTCTACAAGACGAAGAAAGGCGCACAGGACGCCCACGAGGCAATCCGGCCCACCTCCGTTCTCCGCGCACCCGAATCCCTGAAGGCCCATCTCACGAAGGACCATTATCAATTATACAAACTGATCTGGGACCGTTTCGTGGCTAGCCAGATGACCCCTGCGCGGTTGGAAATGACCCGCGTGGACATCACGGCCGGCGACGCGCTTTTCCGCGCCACCGGGCAAGTCGTCAAGTTTCCGGGTTTCACCGTGCTGTACACCGAATCGCAAGAGGATCGGCATGCCGAGAAAAAGGCCCCGACGGCTGAGGCCTCGAATCCGCCTAAGGCGGAGGAGGAGTCGGAAGAAGATGAAGAGCGGATGCTTCCCCCGCTTTCGGTCGGCGAGCGGTTAAAACTTTTGGGTCTCGATCCCAAGCAGCATTTCACCCAGCCGCCGCCCCGCTATACCGAGGCGCTTTTGATCAAAGACCTCGAAGAAAAAGGGATCGGCCGGCCCAGTACTTATCACACCATTCTCTCCACGATCGTGGATCGAAAATATGTCGAAAAGGTTGAAGGCCGGCTCAAACCGACCGATCTGGGCAGGGTGGTGAATGAACTGCTGGTTGAGCATTTTCCGGATGTCTTGAATGTCCAGTTCACGGCCAGGATGGAGACGGAGCTGGATGAGATCGAGGAGGGCGAAAAACCATGGGTCGAGACGGTCCGGGAGTTTTATGAACCGTTCACGAAGCGGCTGACCAAAGCGCAGAAAGAGATGCGGGATGTGAAACGTGAAGAGATCCCGACCGATATCGTCTGCGAGAAATGCGGCCGAAACATGGTGATCAAATGGGGACGTCACGGACGGTTCCTGGCCTGTCCCGGTTATCCGGACTGCAAGAACACGAAAGAGTTTGTTGAAGAGAACGGGAAGGTCCGCGTGGTGGACAACGTGGAAGAGAGCAAAGAGATCTGTCCAAAATGCGGGAATCCGCTGGTGATCAAGCGAGGCCGTTTTGGGCGTTTTCTGGCCTGTTCCACATACCCCCAATGTGATTTCACAAAAGCCATCGGAACCGGGGTCAAGTGTCCACAGTCCGGCTGCGGAGGGGATCTGGTCGAGAAACGTACCCGCCGTGGAAAGACTTTTTTCGCCTGCAGCAACTATCCGAAATGCACCTATGCGCTCTGGAACCGACCCATCTCGACACCCTGTCCCGAATGCAAGGCGCCCTTCCTGGTCGAGAAGTTCGACAAACGCTCCGGTCCGAAGATCGTCTGCCTCAATAAAGAATGCGGATATGAAGGGGAAGAGAAGGCTTCTATTGAGCTGCCTATCGGTCAAACTTCGTCAAAGAAATAGCTTCGAGTCGGTCCAATCCTCCGTTTTACCAGCCTGAAATAAATAATATAAGCAATCAGCACTGATCACAAATCCCCTTCCATTTCCGCACACCATTCCAAAATCGCACACGTCCTTTTCGATTTAATCAGACTAAAACCGCACACCAAAAAATTCAGTTAAAAACACAGTAAAAATTTATTGTTAAATTACAACAATTTATAAAATTTCCACTTTGGCATTACGATTGCTCTTTAGGATGCGCAGAAGTTCATGGGGACAGGCAATTAACCAAGTTATCAACACAAGGAGATCCGACATGAAGAGTAAAACGCATCCAATAGAAACAATCTGTGTGGAAATCGCACCATCAAACCTTATTTTGTGCCTCGGTCTTTACCTTATCGCGCTGTTCCTGTTGTTGGGGAGACCGAGTTTTGTCCATGCGAATCCGGGCGATCTGGATACAACTTTTGGTACTGGAGGAAAGGTGACGACCGATATCAGCGGCATTGATGGCGAGTCGCTCACCGCGATGGCGATCCAGGTGGACGGCAAGATCGTTGTAGCGGGCGCCACCTATCCCAACCTCAACTGGGGTTTTGCCTTGGTTCGCTACAATACCGATGGCAGTTTGGATACGACCTTTGGGGCCGGCGGTATTGTGGTCACTGAACTTGGCAACTATTATGATTTCATCTTTGGTCTGGCCATTCAGTCGGACGGAAAGATCGTGGCGGTTGGAGGATCAGGCTGCTACTTTGCGGCGGCTCGGTACAATACCGACGGCAGCCTGGATTCGAGCTTCGGCGGCGGCTTCGTGAAAACAGCGGCCGGCGGCTGCGGCGTGGCCAATGCGCTTGCGATTCAACCGGACGGGAAGATCGTGGCTGCCGGGACGGTCTATAGCGGTAACACTGACTTCGCCTTGGTCCGGTACAATGCCGATGGAAGCCTCGACAACGCTTTCGGCGCGGGCGGAATCGTGAAGACCGATTTCAACGTCAGCTACGACAGCGCCAATGCCCTCATGATTCAGGCCGACGGAAAGATCGTGGTGGGAGGAGGAACGGTTCCGGTCGGCAGGCCCAACAAGGAAACCAACGCGGCCCTGGCCCGCTACAATGCCGATGGAAGTCTCGATTCCACATTCGGTTCCGGCGGCAAGAGCATCGGCAACTTCGGCGGCGAAGCAAAGATCGCGGCACTCGGCATACAATCGGACGGCCGGATCGTGGCTTTAGGAAACCGTTTCTACGACTTTCTTATGGTTCGCTACAGTTCCGATGGGAATCTTGATCCCGCGTTTGGAACCAACGGCCTCGTGATCACGGATTTTAATGCCAGCGTCGATGTGGCCCGCGCGCTTTCACTCCAGTCGGACGGAAAGATCATCGCGGCAGGATCTGCTCTCAGCGGCAGCACCAATTATGATTTTGCCTTGGCACGCTATAATAACGATGGCGGCCTGGATTCTACGTTTGGCAGCGGAGGACGATTAACAACCCCATTTTCCAGCGGATATGTCAGTGAAGAGGCCTATGCCGTTGCGGTCCAGTCGGATGGAAAGATTATCGCCGCAGGAGTGGCTTACACCGGTGGCGCGACGACCCTCGACTTTGCGCTTGCGCGGTATGAAGGCGCGCCGGCCAACCGCCCGCCCGTGGCCAATGCGGGGCCGGATCGAACGGTGGATGAAGGCAGCGTGATAACTCTTGACGGGTCGGCCAGCACGGATCCGGACAAGGATTCCCTGACCTTTCGCTGGACACAAATCGCCGGACCGGCCGTCACGCTTTCAAGCTCCACATCCGTCATGCCTGTCTTCATCACTCCGGAAGTCACGGCCGATACGGTCTTGACCTTCAAGCTCATTGTGAATGACGGCAAGCTCGACAGCGCGCTGGATACCGTCACTATTGCGGTGCGCAATGTCAACAAACTCCCCATCGCTAATGCCGGGCCGGATCAGACGGTCGAAGCGACCGGTCCATCCGGCGTCTTGATTGCTCTCAGCGGCTCCGGATCATACGACCCGGACGGCGGTGCCCTGACGTACAGTTGGACGGGGCCCTTTGGAACAATCAGCGGGATGGGGCCGATGGTGATGCTTCCGGTCGGGACGCATATCATTACGCTGACGGTGAGCGATGGGCAGGCCACGGCGATGGATACCACGGTCATCACCGTGCAAGATACCAAGGTGCCCACGATCACAGCCCCAACCAATATCTCGGCAGAGGCCAAGAAGCAGGACGATACCAAGAAGCAGGACGATACCAAGAAGCAGGACGAGGCCAAGAAGCAGGACGATACCAAGAAGCAGGACGATACCAAGAAACAGGATCAAACCAAGAAGCAGGATGAGGCCAAGAAACAGGAGCATACCAAGAAACAGGAGCAAGCGAAAAAGCGGGTGCAAGTAAAAAGGCATCTGTACGTGAAAAGGTAAAATGACGCTCAGAACTGCAAGGCAACCTTGAATATGGTCTTGAAGAACCTCGCCTTAAAAGGCGGGGTTCTTCGACCGAAAGGAGTCGAAAATGAGAGAAGGAAGATGGATAAACGGTCGGCTTCCACGAGAAACCGAGATGCCCTTGATGCAAGAAGTTTGTTGGATCGAGATCGAAGAAGATCGGGGACGAAGGATCGAGAAACCTGTGAACAAAGTGAAGGCCCCGACGTTCGAGATACTGGAAGGAAATATTCATTACCGAATGTTTTAATGGATTCAAAGGCCTTCCGGGCGGCCGAACTGTCGGATCTGACCTGCGCCCATGAGCTTCGGTTCGATCCACCCTGATACCCTCGGAAGGCCTTTTTTCTCGCCTGCTTGATCCATCCCGCGTTCCGTCTCACCGCAAACCCACGCTGAACAAAATTCTTTTTTTTTGCTTTTGGTTGTGATAAGATTACCCGCGTTATCGGATGGCCGATTCGGAATAGACATGGGAATGATTATCGCCGTAGCCAATCAAAAAGGCGGGGTCGGAAAGACCACGACGGCCATCAATCTGGCCGCGTCGCTCGCGGTAGCCGAGAAAAAGGTTCTCCTGATCGATGTGGACCCTCAAGGAAATACCACCAGCGGACTCCAAGTGGATCGGGAGCATCTTTCGGGGAGCCTCTATGATGCCTTGACCGAACACAAGACCCTGGACGACATTATCCGGAAAACGGAACTGCCGGGACTGGACCTGATCCCGGCCCGGGTGGATCTGGTGGGGGCGGAGTTGGAGTTGATCCAGATGCCGTATCGGGAGTCCGTTCTCAAACGGACGATCCGGAATGTCGTCGAGCGGTATGACTACCTTCTGTTGGACTGCCCGCCTTCGCTGGGGCTCCTGACGCTCAACGCCTTGACCGCCGCGGATTCGGTCATTATCCCGGTGCAGTGCGAGTACTATGCCATGGAGGGGTTGGGTCAGTTGTTGAAGACGGTGGAGCGGGTTCGCGAGAACTACAATCCGGATCTGCGGATCGAGGGGATTCTGTTCACGATGTTTGACGGCCGTACCAATCTCTCCCAACAGGTCGTTCGCGAGGTCCGGAGTTATTTCAAACAGCAGGTCTTCAAAGCGGTGGTTCCCCGGAACGTCGCTCTGGCCGAGGCGCCCAGCCACGGCCGGCCGGTGCTTTTATACAGTATTGATTCGGCAGGGGCGCAGGCCTATCTGAGCCTGGCCAAGGAAGTGATGACCCATGCAGAAGAAGGCGCTCGGTAGAGGACTGGACGCCCTGTTTGAGCGGCCGCTTCCCGATGGGACGTCCCCCCCGGTTTCGCCCGGCCGACTCCTGGAATTGGATGTTCGGAAGATAATACCAAATAAGTATCAGCCGAGAAAGACCTTCTCGGAGCCGGAATTGGCCGAGCTGGCCGCCTCCCTGAAAGTCAAAGGGATCCTCCAGCCCGTCCTCGTGCGCCGGGCGGGGGCTGGCCAATACGAACTGATCGCGGGGGAGCGCCGCTGGCGCGCGGCCCAACGGGCCGGCCTCGATCGGGTTCCGGCGGTGCTTCACGAGGCCACCGATGCCGAGGCGGTCGAACTGGCCCTCATTGAAAACCTTCAACGGCAGGACCTCAACCCGATCGAAACGGCCAAGGCCTATCGCCGTCTGATCGACGAGTTCGATCTCACGCAGGAGGATACGGCCGAACGGCTGGGGAAGGAGCGATCCTCCGTGGCGAACGCGCTGCGCCTTTTAAGCCTCCCTCCGGAGCTGCAAGAGGCGATCGAGTCCGGCCGGCTCTCGGTCGGACATGCCAAAGTGCTTTTATCCGTGGCGGGTCGAACGGCGCAACTGCGGCTGGGCCGACGGATCATTCAGAGGGGACTCTCGGTGCGCGCCGCGGAGGCCGCTGCCCGGCGCCTGGCGGCGCCCGCACGAACCGCGTCGTCCGGGGCTCACAACCCGGTGACCGAGGCCGAAGAACGGTTGATGCGGTTTCTTGGAACCCGGGTGACGATTACGTCGGAGAAAGAGGGGGGGCGGATCACGATTCGTTATCATAACATGCCGGATCTGGATCGTTTGTTGGAACTGATTTTTAAATAACCAGCGACGGCGGCCTTGTCGGGCGGGCGATCAAGCCGCCGGGCGGGAAGGAAAAAAGGAGGAAACGGATGTTGCGAAGGGAAGAGAAAGATACGGCAGGGAACGACATTATCGCCTTTTTAGGAAAGGGCACCGAGTTCAAGGGGGTCATCACCTATCACGGGACCATACGGATCGACGGCCACGTCGAAGGCGAGATCATTACGGAAGGAATCCTGATTGTGGGTGAAGGGGCCGTCATCCATGCCGAGATCAGCGCCGGCACGGTCGTCAGCGGCGGCAAGATTGCCGGGAACATCACGGCCCTGGAGAAGGTCCAACTCCTGCCGACGGCGATTTTGGACGGCTCGATCAAGGCGCCCCTGCTCATCATCGAAGAAGGGGTCCGTTTTAACGGCAACTGCCAGATGAGCCGTCCGGCAGCATCCGCGCGGGGCGAACTGGAAGCTTCCGGCGGAATGGGATCTCAAGAGATGCAGGCCGTTGAGGAGACGCGCTGATGTCCGGAGAGACGGAAGGCCCCCCTGCTCGGAACAGGACCATCGTTGTCGGCATGAGCGGCGGCGTGGACAGTTGCGTCGCGGCCCTGATCTTAAAGGAGCAAGGCTACCGCGTGTTGGGCGTGACGCTCAAGGTCTGGAAGGAAGAGGACCATCCGGATCGTCGCTGGCAGGAACGGTCCTGCTGCAAGGTCGGGATCGCGCGTTACGCGGCCCAGCGGCTCGGGATCGAGCATCGCGTGATCGACGTTCAGCCCGAGTTTCGGCGGGCCGTGATCGACGACTTTGTGGGGGGGTACCTGGTCGGCGAGACGCCGAACCCCTGCGTGCGGTGCAACGAACGGATCAAGTTCGGTCGGCTGTTCGAGATCGCACGGGAGCTCGGCGCCGATTATCTCGCGACCGGGCATTATGTGCGGCTTTCGCGGAGCGACGGGAGCGGGCGACATCTTTTGAAGCGCGCCGCCGATTTGCAGAAAGATCAAAGCTATTTTCTGTGCCGGCTTCGGCCGGAAATCCTGCCTCATCTGATCTTCCCGCTGGGATCCATGCGGAAGTCGGAGGTCTGGCGGCGGGCGGCTTCCCTGGATCTTCCTCCGGACGAAATGCGCGAGAGTCAGGAGATATGCTTTGTGACCCAACAGGATTATCGGCAGTTTCTGACGATCCAGGCCCCGCAGGCGGTCCGGCCGGGTCGGATCACGACGACCGGAGACGAGGTCGTGGGAGAACACGCGGGCACGGCCTTCTATACCGTCGGACAGCGACGCGGACTCGGTGTTTCGGCTTCGGAGCGTTTGTATGTGGTCGAACTCCGGCCGGAAGAAAACACGGTCGTCGTGGGACCCGAGTCCGAGCTGTTTTGTCGGGACCTGGTGGCCGGCGACCTGAACCTTTTCATCGAACGACCGCAGCAGCCCATGGATCTGGAGGTCAAGATCCGGCACCGGAGCGCATCCGTGCCGGCCCGGCTCGAGCCGTTGGAGGAAGATACCGTCCGCGTCCTTTTCCAAACCCCTCTGCGGGCCGTGACGCCGGGGCAGTCGGTCGTTTTCTACCGGGGCGATGAACTGCTCGGCGGAGGCATTATTCGCGCGACATCGCATCGCGCGCCGCAGGCCGTCCGCGACCCTGTCGAAGTCGGAACCCGACCGCTTGACAATACGGCGGCCCTATGTTAGGGTAACGCGTTTTTTTGTCCATGACGGCGCTGTTTGACCGTCATTCGGCCGAACCCGTATTCCATTCATGAACACAACGGCGAGACGATACGCAAAGGCTCTTTTCGATCTGGCCCAACAGGAAAACCTGCCGGGGCCGGTTCGGGAACGGCTGGAGCAGATGGACCGGATGATCCGGGCCCAATCGGAACTTCGGGATTTATGCCGGAATCCGGTCTACAGCATCGACGAGAAAAAGCGTGTCCTGTCCTCGCTCGCCGATCGGATCGGCAGCCCGCCGCTTCTCCTTCGTTTTTTGAATCTCCTGATCTTGAAAAACCGGCTCCGGCATCTGGCCGAGATTGCGGAGGTCTTCGGCCGGCTGATGGACGAAGCGAACGGACTGGAACATATCCGGCTGCGTGTGGCGAAGCCGTTGTCTTCCGAACAGGAATCGAGTCTCCGACAGCGATTGACCGCCATCCTTAAACGGGAGGTCGACCTGACCGTGGAAGCGGACGTCTCCTTGATCGGAGGCATGATCGTCTACGCCGGAAGCCGCGTGTACGACGGAAGCGTGAAGGGTCAGCTCCAGGGACTGCGTCGAGAATTGGTAAAGTGAAACAGGAGTCGTAAGATGCAGATGCGCGCGGAAGAGATCAGCGAGATCATCAAAAAGCAGATTAAGGAATTTCACAAAGGGGTCGATGTCCAAGAGGTCGGAACCGTCCTCCAGGTGGGCGATAACATCGCGAAGATCTACGGATTGGAAAAGGCCATGGCCGGAGAGTTGTTGGAATTTCCCGGCGGGGTCTATGGGATCGTCTTGAATCTGGAAGAGGACAACGTCGGCGCGGTGCTCTTAGGTCAGGACGTCGGGATCAAGGAAGGCGACCTGGTCAAGCGGACCGGCCGGATCGCCGAGGTTCCGGTGGGAGAAGCGTTGGTGGGCCGCGTGGTCGACGCGATCGGCCAATCCATCGACGGCAAAGGACCGATTGCGGCGAAGGAATTCCGGCGTGTCGAGGTGATCGCCCCCGGCGTGGTCGACCGCCAGCCGGTGCGCGAGCCGCTCCAGACCGGACTCAAGGCGATCGACGCGATGATCCCCATCGGCCGCGGCCAGCGCGAGCTGATCATCGGCGACCGCCAGACCGGGAAGACCGCGATCGCGATCGACGCGATCATCAATCAAAAGGGTCAGAACGTCGTCTGCATCTATGTCGCGGTCGGACAAAAGCGCTCAACCGTGGCCCGGGTGATCAAAACCTTGGAGGACGCTGGCGCGATGGAGTACAGCATCGTGGTGTCGGCCACGGCCTCGGAACCGGCCTCGCTCCAGTTTCTCGCCCCCTATGCCGGATGCGCGATCGGGGAATATTTCCGGGACAACCGAAAGCATGCGCTGGTGATCTACGACGACCTCTCCAAACATGCGGCCGCCTATCGTCAGCTCTCCCTGCTTCTCCGTCGGCCGCCGGGGCGGGAGGCCTATCCCGGAGACGTATTCTATCTCCATTCGCGCCTTTTGGAACGCGCGGCCAAGCTCAGCGACGCGCTCGGCGGCGGATCGCTGACGGCCCTGCCGATCATCGAGACCCAGGCCGGGGACGTCTCGGCCTATATTCCGACCAATGTCATCTCGATCACGGACGGACAGATCTACCTCGGCGCGGATCTGTTCTATTCCGGTATCCGGCCGGCGGTCAATGTCGGCCTTTCGGTTTCCCGCGTGGGCGGCTCGGCCCAGATCAAGGCGATGAAACAGGTGGCCGGAAGCCTCCGGCTGGACCTGGCCCAGTACCGCGAGATGGCGGCCTTCGCCCAGTTCGGATCGGAGCTGGATAAAACGACTCAGGCGATGTTGGCCCGCGGCGTCCGGATGACGGAGTTGTTGAAGCAGGATCAATACCAACCGTTGCCCGTCGAGACGCAGATTCTGTCGATCTTCGCCGGGATCAACGGATATATCGACGATCTTCCGGTCGGGCAGGTGCGGTCCTTTGAGCGGGAACTGATTAAATATATTGACCGGGAAGCCGCCGAGCTGAAAAAGGAATTGACCGCCAAGAAGACCCTGGATAAGGATCTCACCGAAAAGGTCAAAAAGGCGCTGGACCGGTTCAAACAGGAATTCGCCAAGAAATTTTCGGCCTGACGATCCGGACCCCTGACGCCCATGCCCAGCCTCCAACATATCCGACGGAAAATTGCCTCGGTCAAGAGCACCCAGAAGATCACCAAGGCGATGAAAATGGTCGCCGCGGCCAAGCTCAAGCGGGCGCAGGATCGCATCCTCTCGGCCCGGCCGTACGCCCAGAAGATGGCCGCGGTTCTGAAACGCCTAAGCCGGGGGGTGAATCGGGATCTCCATCCCCTGCTCCGCCGCCGCGATGCGCGCAAAATCGAGCTGCTCGTGATTACGGCCGATCGGGGCCTGTGCGGGGCCTTCAATGCTAATATCCTCCGGCGGGCGCAGGAGTTTATCCGGGAAAAACGCGCGGCGGGATTCGAGGTGGGCCTTTCGGTCGTCGGCCGCAAATCCCGGGATTTTTTCCGGAGGCGGGACATCATCCCCCGACAGACCTGGGTCCAGATCTTCGACCGGCTCAACTACGCCCACGGGACGGAGATCGGACGGGATATCGTCGGTCAGTATGCCGAGGGGAAATTCGACGAGCTTTATCTTTTGTATAACGAATTCAAATCGGTGATGCAGCAGCGGATCGCGGTCGAAAAACTGCTTCCGATCGAGCCTGCGATCGAATCGGACGACGCCGGGAAACCGGCGGGGGGCGACTATCTATACGAACCGGATGAGACGGTGGTGTTGGCTCAACTTCTGCCGAAATACATCGAGGTTCAGGTCTTTCGCGCGCTGCTCGAATCGGCGGCCGGGGAGTTGGGGGCCCGGATGACGGCGATGGATGCCGCGACGCGGAACGCCGGGGAATTGATCCGCAAGATGACGCTGGTCTACAACAAGACGCGCCAGGCCGTGATCACAAAGGAGTTGATGGATATCGTGGGCGGGGCCGAGGCCATGCGTGGAGGATAAGACGGTGAATAAAGGAAAAGTGGTTCAGATCATCGGGCCGGTGGTGGATGTCGAGTTTCCGCCCGGCAAGCTCCCGGCGATTTATAACGCGCTTCGGGTGGAACGGGAGGCGGATGAAAAAAACCGGATTCCCCAGATCCGCGTGACGCTCGAGACGGCCCAGCATCTCGGCGAGAACCGCGTGCGCGGCGTGGCGATGTCCTCGACGGACGGTCTGGTCCGCGGGATGGAAGTGATCGACACCGGCGCGCCGATCACGGTGCCGGTCGGGCCCGAGACCCTCGGACGGATGGTCAATGTCCTCGGCGAGCCGGTCGATCAGGCCGGAGCGGTCCAGGCTAAAAAACATTACCCGATCCATCGCCCGGCGCCGCCGTTGGTGGATCAGGAGACCCGGACGGAGGTGTTCGAGACCGGAATCAAAGTCATCGATCTGTTGGAACCCTATTCCCGCGGCGGCAAGGTCGGGCTGTTCGGCGGGGCCGGCGTCGGAAAGACCGTCATCATCATGGAGCTGATCAACAACATCGCGACACAACACGGCGGCTATTCCGTTTTCGCCGGCGTGGGCGAGCGGACGCGCGAGGGAAACGATCTCTGGTTGGAGATGAAAGAGTCCGGCGTGATCAGCAAAACGGCGCTGGTCTACGGCCAGATGAACGAGCCGCCCGGGGCGCGGCTGCGCGTGGGCCTCACCGGCCTGACGGTCGCCGAATATTTCCGCGACGAGGAAGGGCAGGACGTGCTTCTCTTCATCGACAACATCTTCCGGTTCACCCAGGCCGGATCGGAGGTGTCGGCCCTCTTGGGCCGGATGCCGTCCGCCGTGGGATATCAGCCGACGCTTGCGACCGAGATGGGCGCGCTGCAGGAGCGGATCACCTCTACGAAGAAGGGCTCGATCACCTCGGTCCAGGCGATCTACGTTCCGGCGGACGATCTGACGGATCCGGCCCCGGCCACGGCCTTCGCCCATCTGGATGCGACGACGGTGCTGTCCCGTCAGTTGACCGAGCTGGGGATCTATCCGGCCGTGGACCCGCTCGATTCCACCTCGCGGATCCTGGATCCCAAGATCGTGGGCGAGGAGCACTACGCCGTGGCCCGTCAGGTCCAGGCCACGCTTCAACGGTATAAGGAGCTGCAAGATATTATCGCGATCCTGGGAATGGACGAGCTGTCCGAGGACGACAAGCTGACCGTGGCGCGCGCGCGCAAGATTCAGCGGTTTCTGTCCCAGCCCTTCCACGTGGCCGAGGCCTTCACCGGCGCGCCCGGAAAATACGTCAAGCTGAAAGATACCGTTAAGAGCTTCAAGGAAATCGTCGATGGGAAATACGACGATCTTCCGGAACAGGCCTTCTACATGGTCGGGCCGATCGAGGAAGTGGTCGAGAAGGCGAAGAAGCTGACGGGGAAGGCGTAACCCATATGCCCGGTCAGATTCATCTGGATATTGCGACGCCCGAGCGGCTGCTGGTCAGCGAGCCGGTGGACGAGGTGATCGCGCCCGGGTCGGAAGGCGAGTTCGGCGTGCTGTCCGGCCATTGCTGCTTCCTCGCGATGCTCCGCATCGGCGAGCTGCGTTACCGTCAGGGAGAGCAATGGAAGCGGCTGTCGGTGAGCTGGGGTTACGCCGAGGTAGAGCCGAGACGGATCACGGTTTTAGCCGAGATCGCGGAACGGGCCGAGGAGATTGATCTCGCCCGTGCCGAGGCTGCGGCCAAAGCGGCCGAGCAACAACTTGCAGCCGCCTCGAAGCGCGAAGAGATGGCGGCCGCACGCGCACAACTTGAGAAGGCCCTCCTCCGGCTGAAGGTCGGAAAAAAGAAATAGTCTCACCAAAGTCATCCTGGCCCGCTGAGTCAAACCCAATCTTTGCCTGCCTGCTTGCAGAAGTTATCGGTTTATGATAATCTTGGAACGTGATCGAAAGTTTCGGTAACCAGCTTGCCGAAGACCTGTTCGAGGATCGGCGCTCGAAGGCCGTAGCGCGCTTTCCACCGGAGCTCGTTCGCGCCGCGCGCCGCAAGTTGCTTTACCTCCATGACGCGGCGGAGCTCAAGGATCTCCAGATGCCTCCGGGAAACCGCCTAGAGGCGTTGCGAGGAAAGTTAAAGGGGCTCTATTCGATCCGGATCAACGACCAGTGGCGCGTCGCTTTCCAGTGGCAAAACGGAAACGCCTACGACGTGCAGGTGACCGATTATCATTAAGGGAGGGATCATGATGAGACAACCCCAAAATCCGTTTCATCCGGGCGAGATCCTCTTGGAGGAGTTTCTCCGGCCGGCCGAAACCACGCAGGCGGCATTCGCCGAAAAGCTTGGCTGGACCCGTGCGCGCCTGAACGAGTTTATCAAGGGCAAACGCGGCGTGACCGCCGATGCCGCTCTGGACCTCGCGAAGGCATTGAGAACGTCCGCGAAGCTCTGGATGAATCTGCAGGCCACCTATGATCTAGACCAGGCGATGCATCGCCGTAAAATTGCCTAAGCCGCCAAGAGTTTTTCCGCCCTACCGTCGATCGCGCTTGCCTTGACCTTTGCTTCCGATTGCGATATATTCCGAACTGATCTACCGTTGGCTTGAGCACGGCCTCGAAAACGGATTCACAACGGGGCCGCGATCCCCAAGCCTGCTTCCGGAGGCAATTATTATGTTCACGCGCTCCCGTTGCTCTTCCCGCAGATGTCCTTCGTCAGCCTATTCGGATTTTGGAATCATCCATAACCGTACATCTTCGTCCGTAGGGGCACGGCGCGCCGTGCCCCTACAACAAAGGGACATCTGTGTCTGATCAAATAACATACAATCGCGAAATCCATCACCGCTGGTCGGTTCGGCTGAAGGCGCATGATTATTCCCAGCCCGGGGCGTATTTTGTCACGGTCTGCGCGCAAAACCGGGAATGCGTGTTTGGGGAAATTACGGATGGAAAAATGGAACCCAATGACGCGGGTCGAATGGTCGCACGATGGTGGGCGGAATTGAATTATAAATTCCCCACGGTTCAGACCGACGAATCCATCGTGATGCCGAACCATTTTCACGGCATTGTCGTCATCATTGGGTATCCCGATACCGTAGGGGCGGCCCTGCGTGGCCGCCCTCCGAAAACAGGGCACCCACATAGGGGTGCCCCTACATTGGGGGATATCGTGGATTGGTTCAAAACCATGACGACCAATGATTACATCCGTGGAATTAAACAGGATCGTTGGCCCCCGTTTGAAAAACGATTATGGCAACGCAATTATTATGAACGGGTCGTTCGTGACGATTCCGAAATGCACCGTGTCCGTGAATATATCACCGGCAATCCGGCGGGGTGGTTGGAGGACGAAGAGAATCCGGATCACCAATCGTAGGGGCAGGCCCCCGTGCCTGCCCGGATCTGCGGGATCGAAAAGGAGCAATATATTCGATCTCGCATCATAATATATAGGGGCCGTAGAGGCGGGAGCGGATTTGGAAATTGCTCCCCCGCGGCGGAGCCGACGGCGTTAAGCGTACTACGCGGCGAATAAGATTCGGATCATTAGGAGTATCAAACCCATGTACGAAAAGAAGTTTTCAAAGTGGCGGCTGTGGGATAGGAGAGATGAATTGAGAGGGGTCGATCACCCCGGGATATACGCGAT
Source organism: Nitrospirota bacterium (assembly GCA_016201865.1). Taxonomy (GTDB): domain Bacteria; phylum Nitrospirota; class Nitrospiria; order JACQBZ01; family JACQBZ01; genus JACQCA01. The sequence continues at coordinate 3,054 of JACQCA010000090.1, read as the reverse complement.
TGCACTCTCAAACCGGGACATCACTGACGAGGTTTTTGAGTGGATGAAGGGCATTATCTATGTAGGAATGACGGTTTCCGGCCTGAAGGGTCGACTGGACCAGTTTAATAATACCATTAAGGGGAGAGGAGGCCATGGGGGCGCATTCAGAGTGGTTTATAAGTATCGGAACTACAACAAATTGAAAAAGAAGCTTTATGTTTCCGTGGCTCCGTTCAAATTTGATCCCACCTCGGAAAAGCCAGCGGATTTACGGAAAAAGGGCGATGTCGTAAGATTTGAGTATTTATGCTTAGCTCAATACGCTGAGAGATTTCGCAGACAACCAGAGTTTAACGATAAGAAAAGATCCCCCAAAGAGTAGCCAAACAAAATGCAAGAGTTAAACAGCGTATGAATCGTAATCGAATCCGTGCCGGAGCCATCGGCAGTAAGCGGGGGGCCGGTTTTTTTTCATTAGCGCGTCACGTTAAATTATGCTAAGATAGGATCGTCACTCAGCCTTGGGAGAAACCAAATGAGCAAGATTAAAAACATCGAACGGGAAGTTGAAAAATTAACGGCCTCGGAACTTTCCGACTTCCGTAAATGGTTCCAAGAATTCGACGCGGAAAATTGGGATCGGCAGATCGAAGAAGATGCGCGTGCGGGAAAACTCGACGCCTTGGCGGATGAAGCGATCAAGTCATTTAAATCCGGAGGCTCCACGGAGCTTTGAAGCATCTTGCCTCTCCCGAGTTTTGGGCTTGCTACAGAAGCCTGCCTGCGCCGATCCAAAAGCTTGCCGATAAAAGCTACGCCCTGCTGAAAAGCAATCCCCGTCATCCATCTCTACATTTCAAAAAAGCGGGCCGCTACTGGTCTGTACGGATCGGTCTGTATTACCGTGCGCTCGCCGTTGAAGTCCCTGACGGAGCACTTTGGTTTTGGATCGGCTCGCATGCAGAGTATGACAAATTGATTGCCGAATGGTGATCCAACCCACCCCCGCGCCGGAGGGGACAGGATGCCGATTTTCAACCCGGTCAGATCTGTCGGACATCCCCTTTGATCGACGCGCCGGCCGATAGCGCGAACGTGGCGCCGTCCTGCAGCGTCAGGGCGGTTCGGACGATTCGCGATCGGTCCACGATATGAATCGCGCCCAGATAAAGATGGTTGCTGGGGATGTACACGACGGCGAGATCGCGAAGCGTGCCGTCTGCCTTGACCAGCCTGAATGCCCCGGTCAGAAACCCCGCGCTGTAACCACCGGACGATTGCTCGATGAGGACGAATTCCTTGAAGCCGGTCGGATTGTTCGGGTTCAGGCTATCGATGATCCGTTTGAAGTTCCGGTAGATACCCTTGAATATCGGAAGCCGCTCAAGAAGGTCGTCAATCCGACCCAAAAACCAGGCTCCGTAAACATTGGAAAGAACAACGCCTGCGAAAAAAATAACCGCCAGCGTCAACAAAATACCCAACCCCCGTATCTCGACATGAAAAAAAGTCGAGATCCATGGCTGGAACATGGCGTCCATCGTTTTCAACAGCCAGACCAGCAGCGTGACGGTCAGATAAAGGGGAAGCAGCGCAATGAGACCGGTCAGCAGTGTATTTCGAAGGCGTTTCATCATGGAGATTCTCCTCTATTTTAGAAGCCGCGAACCATTATACTTCTCATGGCAAGGTCTTGTCTAACCCTCGCCATCATCAGCGTCATTGTGATAAGATGAAATCGCAGGAGTTATTATGGGAACCGCTATTAACAGACCGAACACGGTCGTGCCGACCCGGTATTGGCACAAACTTGAGGACGGCCGCGTTCAGTGTGATCTTTGTCCCCGTTTCTGCAAGCTCAACGAAGGCCAGCAGGGTCTTTGCTTCGTACGGGCCCGTCAGAACGACCAGATTGTACTGACGACGTACGGGCGCTCGAGCGGCTTTTGCGTTGACCCCATCGAGAAAAAACCGCTAAATCACTTTCTTCCCGGCACGCCCGTACTTTCCTTCGGCACGGCCGGCTGCAATCTGTCCTGCCGCTTCTGCCAGAACTGGGACATCTCCAAGTCCCGCGAGACGGACACGCTGGCCGACGCCGCCTCACCCGAGCTGATCGCGCGCGCCGCGCGGGAGCTTGGCTGCCGGGCTGCCGAAGCGTGGCCTTCACCTACAACGACCCGGTCATCTTCCATGAATACGCGATCGACACGGCCCGGGCCTGTCGCGCGCTCGGGATCAAGACGGTGGCCGTGACGGCCGGTTATGTCTGCGAGGAACCGCGAAAGGAGTTTTACCGTTACATGGACGCGGCCAATGTCGACCTCAAGGCCTTCACGGAACGGTTCTATCAACAGATCACGGCCGGCCATCTTCAGCCCGTGCTGGATACGTTGATCTACCTCAAGCACGAGACCAACGTCTGGTTTGAGATCACCACGCTACTGATTCCGGGCGAGAACGATTCGGATCAGGAGATCGACGCAATGACGAAATGGGTGGCGGAGCATCTGGGGCCGGATGTGCCGGTCCATTTCTCCGCATTTCACCCGGACTATAAAATGCTGGACAAACCGCGCACCCCATCCGAGACGCTCACGCGGGCGCGACGGATCGCGATCCAAAACGGGATCCGTTACGCCTATACTGGCAATGTTCATGATCCCGAGGGCGACAGCACGTACTGTCATTCGTGCCGGAAAAAACTGATCGGCCGCGACTGGTATCTCCTGACCGACTGGAACCTTACAGACGACGGGCATTGCCGCTTCTGCGGCGCGGTCTGCGTCGGCCTGTTTGACGGCCCGCCCGGCAGCTGGGGCCGCAAATATCTTCCGGTCCGGCTCAAGGATTTTTATGCTTGACGGCCTTGTTCCAGTATGATATAGATTCCTCCATGCCCACGTGGAGGTATTGATTTATTGCGAATCCTTGAGAGAACCGATGTCGCACTCACCGACTCATTCACTCAAGACCGCTCCTTCATTCATTTAGCCTTCTCTATCTTTTCTTTTTTACCTGTCCAATTTACCAGGGATTTCGAACGTTATTCGATCTGGTTCCGACGGATCG
>JACQCA010000092.1 GCA_016201865.1 Nitrospirota bacterium | reverse complement strand
GCTTCGCGAACGGTTCGGTGTGATCAACCGGCTCGACTTCTATCAGCTCTCCGAGCTGGAAGAGATCGTAAACCGTTCGGCGCGAATTTTAGAAATCGCAGTCGATGCCGCAGGGGCGAACGAGATCGCGCGCCGCTCGCGCGGAACGCCGCGTATCGCGAACCGTCTGCTCAAGCGCGTGCGCGATTTCGCTCAGGTCAAGGCCGACGGGCGGATTACGCTGAACGTGGCCCGTGAGTCATTGGGCCGAATGGAGATCGATGACAAGGGATTCGATACGATGGACCGGAAGCTCCTTCTGACGATCATCGAAAAATTCGCCGGCGGGCCGGTCGGGATCGAGACGCTGGCCGCGGCCGTGAGCGAGGAGAAGGACACGATCGAGGACGTCTACGAACCGTTCCTGATTCAAGGCGGCTATCTCGACCGCACCCCCCGCGGCCGCCAGGCGACGCCGCTCGCGTACCTTCATTTCGGCAAGCCCGTTCCGCTCAACATATAAAAGCCCGAGCAGCCCAAGCTGCTTTAATGCTGATCGTGATGTGCCGTTTTGAAGTGCCGGAATAAGCTTTAGAGGCTTGCAGTATTTGGGTATTAGAAAGTTCTGTCTAATCATAGTTGGTGCACGAGAAGAAATTGGAAATGACACTGATTCTGGATAGCTTGGTAAAATGAACGTTCCTCATCCTATTCCATATCAAGGTAGCAAGCGGAACTTGGCTGGGGATATCTTGCGGTGTTTCCCCGCAAAAGTCGAGACCCTGCATGAGCCTTTTGCCGGTTCTGCCGCCATTTCGTTGGCCGCCGCTGCGCACGGGCGCGCCAAGCGATTTCACATCAACGACCTAAACAAGCCCTTGGTTGATCTGTGGAGAGCCATCGTCAACACGCCAGATAAACTAGCCAAGGAGTACGAATCGCTCTGGAATGAACAACTTGATGACCCCAGGTCTTATTACCGCACAATACGAGAAGAATTCAATCTGACTGGAAGGCCGGACTACTTTCTCTACCTTCTCGCCCGGTGCGTAAAAGCATCCGTGCGGTACAATGCTAACGGCGAGTTCAATCAAAGCCCCGATAATAGGCGGCGAGGAGCAACTCCCGCCACCATGCGCGAACAGGTTTTTGGTGCATCCTACTTACTAAAAGGCAAGACATCATTTTCTTCTACTAATTACCGTGATGCTGTGCTAAGAGCAAAAGAGGCTGACTTGGTTTATATGGATCCGCCATATCAGGGCGTCTGCGGAAACAGGGACACACGTTATCTTGCTAGCGTGCAGTTCTGTGAGTTCGTCGAAGTTCTTGGACACCTCAACGCTAAGCGTATCAGATACATTGTCAGTTATGATGGCCGCACCGGCAATAAAGTTCACGGTGTCCGCCTGCCCGAACATTTGAACCTTACACACATGGAACTGAACGCCGGACGATCCACGCAAGCAACCCTCTTGGGCAGGGACGATGCGACCGTTGAATCGCTTTACCTGTCCCCAGCACTGACCGATGAACTAATCAAATCGAAAGTTGCCTACCACTTAACGCGTAGCGAACAAATATGCCTTTTTGAGGCAAGGTCATGACGAAGCCACAACTTCCCAAAGAATTCGTAAAATTATGCAAGAAAGTCACGGCGAAGCGTCCTCGGACTGTTATTGACCACATTCTCAAGCATGGATTCATAACCACACAGGAATTGAAAGACAAATACGGGTACAACCATCCCCCACGCGCCGCCCGCGACGTCAAAGAAAATGGCATTCCGATTGAGATGTTCCGTGTCCAGGGTACGGACGGCCGCAAGATAGCGGCATATCGCTTCGGTGACCTTAAGAAATCCCGGTTTGGAAAGTTCATTGGTCGTACGGTTTTCACGAAGGAACTGAAGCGAGCCTTGATCGAGAAGAACGGTTCCAGATGCGCAATCTACCTTGAACAATTCAACGAACGAGAACTACAGATTGACCACCGCATCCCCTTCGAGGTCGTGGGTGATGTGATAGACGCAAAGCATGCACCAAAAGACTTCATGTTGCTCTGCGGCTCGGCAAATCGCGCCAAGTCGTGGTCTTGCGAGCATTGTGCAAATTGGCTTGAGCAGAAAGACGCCAACATCTGTCGTTCATGCTACTGGGCTTACCCGGAAAATTACACCCATATTGCCATGCGCCCGGCTCGTCGGCTGGACATCATGTGGACTGATGCTGAAGTTGAGGTCTATGACCGATTGAAAAGGAAGACAGAAGAACTTCAGCAAGAAATGCCTGCGTTCGTGAAGAAGATCATCGAGAGAAATCTCTGAAAAACAGCCCCAATAATCGGCTGCGGCGGCTTGCAGCGTTTGGGATATTAGGCAGTTCTGTCTAATTCAAGTTAGGAGGAAAATAAGACATGAAAAAATCAACGGCAAATAGAGACAAAGAATTATTATCCCTATGGCGTGAACGTCCTATTGAACAGCGGACTTCTAATGATGTCATGTCTTTCTATTCCTATATACAGAAAAACTGCCCTGATTTATTCAATGGCATACACGGCGACCCTTATCAATATTTAAACGGTCTTCTTCGCCAACACTTTCACGACAAGCCATGAGAGTCGCTTTACAAATTTCATCAGGGATTAAAACCATGAGCGGGGTTGCGATTCCTGAAGTCTCAGGCGTTTTCCACCAAAAATGAGGTCGCGTCTTGCATTAACACATTCCAGTGATGGTATAAAGATCACACCAACGCCTGCGGGGCACCAAGCTCGGCTATCCGGCCGGTGCGTGATCTGTTTTGACAGAGGAGCGGAAGGATGCTATCGTGAGGGGGTTATTGAAGGAGATCCTGATGAAAAAGGCAACCCAAGAGATACTAACAAAACTAAAGGGCTTGCTCATCCAAATCTACGGCGAAAGATTTCAGGGGCTGTACCTCTACGGTTCATTCGCCCGAGGTGAAGAAAGACCGGGCTCCGATCTGGATGTGGCCATGATCCTCGACGATTTTGAACGTCCCTGGATCGAAATTCAGAGAACCGGACAGATTGTGTCCGACCTTTCCCTGGAGTACGAGGCCACCATCTCACTCATTCCTCTCAGGGCTTCCGACTGGGCTGGAAAACTGAAGCCGCTGGTACGAAACATACACAGAGAAGGCGTGGCTGTTTGATGAAAGAGCAAACCAGAGCCTTTCTTGAAAAGGCCAAGGAAAACATCGATCGGAGTCTTCCAGCGGTATCTGAAAGATTTGTAGGAAATCCCTTCCTGATTCCCGAAAGCCCAAAGTTAAAGAAGCCATAAGTCACCTTGTCCAGTGCTTGGAAAATCGAGAACCTCGGTACAAAATCGAATCTCCTTTCGGTTTTTTGAGAAAGGAATCCATCTGAGTAGATTGATTTTCTTGTCGATCTCCGGCCGACTTCGGCTGTCCTTGACAAATGGCCGATACATGCTATTCTGTATTTTAGCAACATGATTTAGTCCAAGAAAAAAGCAAACCAATCGAAAGATTGGGACGCAAAGCTTCAAGGCTTCGCCTTCGGTGATCGAAGGCATGCTAGTTGGGCTGCCCTGGAAAACATAAAAACGGGATGTTTTTCCTTGTGTAGCCCATTTCTTGAAAAAGAAATGGGCTTTTTTATTGCGGACTCAAGATGAAAGGGGTAGTGGGATGATGAAAGTCAATCGTTCTAACAACAAACCATCGAGAAGGAGAAAAATAATGATGAATAAGAAAACCGTATCGGCGCTTGTTGCAGTAATGTTGGGTTTGGGGATCACGGCTTGCGGCGGGGGAGGCGGCGGTTCGCCCGGCAGTTCATCGGGAGCCGGAAGCGGCGGCGCGGTGTCCGGTTTTAGTGTGCCGACCGAAATATCGGCTGTGCCGACCCTTTCATCCGGGGTGGTCGTAAAGCCCGGCTTGAAATCCAAGCTGTCCGCAATGCAGGCGGCGACCGATCCCGGAACAGACTACAGCCACGCGGCGACGACCCGATTCGTGGAGGAACGCACGCTGGAGCAGTTCGATATCATCGAGCAGATCATGAAGGCGCTGGCCCAAACGAAATACGCCGACCCGGCGAACGTCAATCAAGGGCCTTACAAGGCGATGATCGCCTGGCAGGACAACCAAAACGGTATTGAAACCAAAACGCTGGAGCCCTGGGTGGTGGATTCCAGCATGATCGCGGAAAACGGTCAAAGCGTGAACCGCGTGCAGGTCTGGGTGGAAGAGCCGGATGAAATGGGAGGAACGCGCGTCGTCAAAGCCGAATTCAAAATTTATGCCTCGGCGACTCAACGAAGCGACGGTTCCTATCAGGATTACGGCGTCTGGAAACTGAACGTCAAATTTGACAACGCCGGGACATCCTTCTTCGCGGCCGACGCCTCGATCGGGCCGAACGGGGAATCGATTCTCAAGCTCCACGAGAACTCGATCGAAAACAATGCGCCGCATGTAGCGAAAGCCATATTGAACAAATCCGACACGCAGGGATTCGGACAGGTGCTCTATCCGGACTGGAGCAACTGCATGGATCCGAACTGCATCCCGACGCCGGTGACGGCGAAGTACGTGTACGATGCGAATAACCTCGGTGTGCAAAAAGGAAATGATCCCGTGGCCTATAAAGACCGCAACACCGTTGTCGAGATGACACACCGCTACGGGTTGTTCGACAGCATAACGGGCGGGGATGTCTTGAAGACAAAGTCGTTCGGCTTTCCGGTGCAATATACGGATGAGAACGGCGTGAGCCGGTTCGCCTATTACGGCGCCTGGCAGGGTCGGCATCAACTCTGGGCAAACGGCGCGTCGGTCCAGCCCGGGACGGTCGTGACCCGTCAGGACCGGGGGCCGAATCAGTCGACCGAGACCTATACTGTATCGGCTCCTTTTGTCGGAACATTGACAAGGAGGACCTTGGTGGCGGCCGATATCAACGACCTTCTGAATATTCCGGTGGAGACCTGGGTCAATATGAATTTCAACCTTCAGTATGACGGTTCTCAATGGGTGGCTTGCAAGAATCCGGACTTCAGTGTCTTCCCGCCCACCTGCGGCGCGGGCTCGGCTCCGTTCGCCGATTTCAGTTCTCTGGCGTTCAATCCCAACGACCATCGGAAGTTCATCGGGATCAACCGGTGGGACAACGCCAGCCGGACGAACCTCGACTATGTTTATGATCCCAACGGACCGTCGGGAGCCGGGTTCTACGTCGCCACCCGTGATCCGAACACCGGGAACCTGACCCCCACCACGACGTTATTCTCTCCGGTCGCCGGGGATCAGTTGTGGGTGAATATCGGCGGATCGATCTATATCATGTATGCAGGAACCGGTGCGACCGGCTGGGTGCAAAAAACGCTGCTGAGTTTCGACCAAAGCACATGGACTCCCGTCTTCGACCCTGCGGGAGATGTGGATTATACGTTGCCGCTGGATCGGGAGTATTACATCAACAACAGCGGGGCCAATTATGTGGTCAAACGGACCGGCCCCGGCGTGTACGATGTGAAGATCGAGCTCCAGACCGTGGCCAACCCGGTCAACGCGGCCTCGTTCCTCGATCCGAACACCCGGTTTATGGTCCAATGGGCGGCCTGGGGAGACGGCGTCAATTCAACCTATCGGTTTGAAACATCGAGCAGCAGCCCCGATTTTCTGAAGCTCGTTTATAACACGGTGGGATCCAATGACGCCAACCTTCTGAATGCTTCGGGTCAGCCGGTCCAACCCGGCGACGTTCTCGCCCAAGGCCAATGGGGACTGATGGCCTATGTCAGCGGCGTCAGCACCGGGGTTCAGTACAACTGGGAATATCCAAGACAGGGCGAAACCTGGGGAACGCTCACCTATCTGATCGACTCCAACAACAACTTCAAGCTGTTGGATGATCCGATTCGGTTGAACCCGATGACCCTCGTCAACCATGGAGGCGTCTCCAAGACCTTGTCCCTTCAATACGACGGCTGGATGCACGGCCTGGCGGATCTGTATGAAGAGCTGAGAAAGAATGATTTTGTAATGACGGCCGATATATCCGGCAAGATCATCAACATTCCGGATGGGACAGTCGCGACCGATTCGATCGACCCGGCCAAGAGCTACCTCATCAAGCCGCTCGAGATCAGCCAGTTCCTCAACGTGGTGGCCGATCCCGGCACGTTGGATATGGCGGTCGCCGACACCGTGGATCTCTCGACGGTTCCAAATTTCGTCGAGCATAATATGGGGCCGATGCCGCCGGTGACCGGGGTGAAGTACTCGGAAGGGATATTGGTGCAGTAACGGTTGCCGAATGGAAGCAAGGGGGTGTCAAACGACACCCCCTTGCTTTTTTGCAAGGTCACTCGTCGCGCCAATATCCCAATTGGCTATCGGGTCCGATCTCGGCCCGCTCCACGAGGCGCAGATAGACCCCTTGATTGGATCCCCCAATGACATAAATCTTTTTTCCATGAACCGCCACGGCCGCTCCTTCCCGAGGCGTTGAGAGCGGGACGTTTTGGGTCCAAGGGCTTAAGTTGCCGTCCGGCTGGATCCGGGCCTGCTCGACGGAGACCAGGTATCGGCCGTCGTATCCCCCGATGACAAAGATCGAATCAGCCAGAGCGGCCGATCCGGCCAGGAAACGGGGCTGAAGCAATGAGCTGGTGGGTTTCCAGGAATCGAGCCGTCCGTCCGGATGAACGGTCGTCCATTCCGCCGCGCTGCTGCCGCGGCCGCTTTCCATAATGTGACCGCCGACGATGTAGATCCGGTTTCCCACCGCCGCCCCCCCGTGGATGTACCGGGCGCTGGAGAGCGATTCGGGGACCCATTCCCAGGGACCTAATTCTCCGCTGGTCAGGATCCGGGCCCGTTCCACCGTCCGAAGAAAGATTCCGTTGTAGCCGCCCATGGCATAGAGATAACCGTCTACGACGGCCGCGGTCGGGGAGCGACGGGGAGTCAGCATGGAACTCGCCTCATGCCAGGGACTCAATCGGCCGTCGGCGCCGACCGTCGCCCACTCGACGCTGTTGAGCAGTTGCATCTGACCTTGCGGGAAATATTCTCCGCCCACGGCATAAATCACCTGGTCGGCTACGGCCGCGGCCAAAAACATTCGGGGCGTGTTCATCGGGCCGGTTGTTTTCCAAGGATCGAGACCGCCTTCCGATCGGATGCGTGCGTGCTCCACGCTGCGATGGATGGTGTCGGGTCCCGGGAGCCCTTCCCCTCCGCCAAGGACGTAGATGTGGTCGCGAACCGTGACGGCCTTGGCGCCCGTCCGGGGAACGGTCAGCGGGGCGGCATCCTGCCAGCCGGCGACCCATGTCCGAGGATGGGAAGATCGCGAGCATTGCGTCAAGACCAAGAGGATCAGGATCGATCCGATTCCCAGACACCGGCTTAAGAATCTATTCTTCATCGGCAGGACTCATTCGTTAATCGGGCCTATCCTATCATAGTCGGGATTCTGATTATAGCCCTGTTTTGCCCCATTGGATCCATGACCGGTTGACCGGGCCTCAAGGATCACGCATTTCAAGTAGTGCGTTTCCGGAATCGATAAGTCAACGGGGTGATCGCGGCCCTGGGTCCGCCAGGCCGTGATATAAAAGGACTTCTTTGCATCGGCCGCGGCCGAGACGAGCATCTCGCGAAACATCTCGTTGCCGACGAGATGCGAGCAGGAACAGGTGATCAGAGTCCCGGCTGGGGATAAAAGCATCATCGCGAGACGGTTGATCTCTTTGTATCCTCGAATCGCCTGCCTCACCTTCGGGCGGCTCTTTGCAAAGGCCGGAGGATCCAAAATGATCGTATCGAACCGCTCACCCGCGGCATGGAGCCGGCGAAGCCCTTCGAACACGTCTTCCCGGATAAAGTTGCAGATGGACGTGAGACCATTGCGTTCCGCGTTGCGTTGGGCCTGGAGGACGGCCTTTTCGGAGCTGTCCAGACCGATAACTTCCTTTGCGCCGTATCGTGCGGCATGGAGTCCCCAGGCCCCGGTATAACAAAATGCGTCGAGCACGCGGGCGTTATGAGCCGGCCCGTCCATCTGGCGATAGTTCTCGGACTGATCCAGAAAAAAGCCGGTCTTTTGTCCCTCCAAGACATCCACCTCGAACGACAGGCCGTTTTTTTGAATGACGACGGCAGGCGGGACTTCTCCATAAAGAAGCCGCTTTTCCTGAGGAAGGCCTTCAAGCGAGCGCGCGGCCGTATCGTTGCGAGCGACCACCGCAACAGGTTGGAACCGTTTAACCAAGACCTTGAGAATCGGTTCGGTAAGACGATCCATGCCTGCGGTCAAAAACTGGACCGCCAGCACGGAACCGTAACGGTCAATGATCAAACCCGGCAGGCCGTCGGCTTCTCCGAATACGACTCGATACGCCTCCTCTCCGGACGGCCATGGCTCGCGGAAAGCCTGCGCCCGGCTGATTTTCCGTTCAAGAAAGTTCTCGTCGATATCGACCGGCTCCCGCGAAAGCAAACGGACCGCAATAAGGGATCGCGGATTAAAATAGCCGCGGCCGATCCATTCTCCCGAACGGCTTTTGACGTCCACGAGTCGGCCGGGTTCGAGTTCCTTCGGCAGTCGGACCAGCTCGTTTGAGAAGATCCAGGGATGGCCGGTCTTCAGTCGCTTGGTTGCTTGAGGTTTGATCGTGAGAACGGACAGCGGGGTCATGACAATTTACCTCATTGCGATGAGGGCGACGCCGATCACCATCAAGAGGCTGCCCGCAAACCGCCGGCGGATCTGCGTCTCCTGAAAGAAGAGACGGCCGTAGACGACGCTAAACAGCAGGCTGGTTCGCTTCACCGCGATCATATAGGCCACCAGGGTCTGTGCAATGGCCAGTGCATGAAATACGATCATGCAGGCCTCGAAAAACCCGATGACGAGAAAAGTCCGGCCGTGCGTTTTTAGTTGTGGAAGATGAAGCCGTGATCGCCACCAAACGATCGGCGCGAAGGCCACGGTCAGAATCAGGTAGTAGATCACGCCGAAGGCGACCGGGCTGGAATGAAGAATGGCGATCTTTCCCAGATTGGACGTGATGCTGTACAGAAAGGCCACCAGAATCATCAACCACGAACCCTGCTCTTTGAGAATGGCCTTCAACGGGGATAGCCAGCCCTGCTCGATCGTGTGGCCATGGAGCAGATAGGCGCCCAGCGCGATCAGCCCGATCCCGGCTGTTCCGGTTCGATCCACCGTCTCGCCGAGCATCAGGCTGGACGTGAGGATCAGGAATACGGGCGTGAAAGACAGAAACGGGATTGTGAGTGAAAGGGGCGAAACCTTGATCGCCCGGATATAGAGCACGACCGCCAGCAGTTCAATCGGGAGCAGGAGGAGGATCGTCCGCCAAAAGATCCAATCCAGCGCCGGGATCGGGATCAGAAGTAAGAGACCGACCAAAAACGGCGTGGCAAACAGGAATCGGATCCAGGCCACCACGCTCTCGTCGGCCCGCTCCAGGCTTTTCTTCGAATAGGCATCGGCCGTGGCCAGAGAGACGGCCGACAGCAACGCGTACAGAACCCACACTGCGCAGCCTCTCCGGTTTTATCTGAACTCCAGTTCAAGAATCGCCTTCAGAATCTGATCATTGCCGGCCCGGGTCAGACCGAACCCGTATCCGATATCGAGCCCCACGCGGTGGCCGAATTTGAATCCCAGACGCGGGAAGACATAATGCTCCTGCTGGTTCTTCGGTTTCAGATCGCTCAACTCGCCCATGACGCCGTAGAATTCAACGCCGGGCGTCAACAAAGGCGTCGCCCGATAATACAGGCCCGCCGCGTACTCAAACTCCATTTCAGCGTCGATCTCCGCCCCGCTGACATCCTTTTCGAAAATAGGGTTGAGCATGATGGAAACCCGACCGAGGTCTTTCTCAAGAATCACCCGCGTCTCGATCTTTTCACCGTCGCTATACTTCTTGTAAGGGAGATAGTATTCGACTTCGATCGCTCCATCGAGGAATCGCTCGCCCTGCTCAAAGAAGCGGTATCGCGCCGCCACCGCTCGAGCCTGGACATATTTGAAATCGCCGTCTATCGGTTTCTCAAAATCGGCATAGGCCGCGATCGTCCAGTTGTCCGTCATCCCATATTCGATCTCCAGAGAATGTTGTTGCAGGCCCTGTTTATCCAAGGCCTTTCCAAAGTAAGTGTAGCTCTTGTCCGATTGGACGAAGGTGGTCCACCAATACGCCAGCTCCACCTCGCCTTCGCTCGGAGTGCTGTAGGGGTAGACCTTGAAATCGAGCGCATGCGCCGGGAGGGCGGCACCCAACAAACCCGCGAGGATGAATCCGACCGTCACTCTGAACGTCCAATCGCTCCTTGGATCAAATGGGTTCATTATCGATCGGTCTTAATCAGGATCATTCCATCCATTCCATGATGGCTGGGGATACGGCACTGAAAATCAAACTGGCCCGGAGGCGGGGCGAGGAGCTTAATTCTCGCCGTCGAGCCGGCTGCGATATCCACAATCTCGATACCCTTGCCCCGAACGGCATTCTCTCCGGCCCATACTTCGACCATCTGGTTTTTGAAAAGCGACGACCGGAATTGATGCGGTTCATGCCCCTCATTCATGATGACCAACTCCAGTGGATGATGCGCTTTCGCCTCAATCCGATTGGGGGTGAAACTGTACTCGTCCGCCTTGATCGTGACCGTCTGCCATTCGGTCTGGGCGTGGGACCGGGCTGATCCGATCGCTAATCCAAGCAGGGCGACCAGACACGTTGTGACAACGGCGCGTATCATGCTCACTGCGCCAGGTCGTGGCGTTGTCGCCGAAGCCAGAGGATCGTGATCGGGAAATAAAGCAGGTAGAAGATCATCTGCACCAGCGAGGGGCTGGAGCGGTAACCGAAAATGCCCGCCATCAGCGAGCCGATGAAAGAGCGTTCGCTCAAGAGCCAGGAGGTGTTCCAGACCGGTTCGATCAAAGGCGGGACGAGTCCCACCGTGACCAGCTTTCCGATTCCGGAGGAGAGCATCCCGGCCGCCATGAAAATCAAAATAATCCCGCTCACTCTGAAAAACGGTCTCAGATCCAGATGGCCGAACCCTTTGAAGAAAAGCCAAGTCATTAAAACTCCAAGGCCGATGCCTGTCAGTCCGCCCGTCACCGGCGGCGCGATGGACTCAAAGCTTCCGCCCTGGAGAAATAATCCCCAGAGGAACAGCACGGTCTCGACGCCCTCGCGAAACACGCCCACGAAGGCCAGCGTGGCCAGAGCCCATAGCCGATTTTTAGAGATCGCCAGTTCGGCCTGCTGTTGCAGTTCCCCTTTGATCTCACGGGCGTTGTGGTGCATCCAGACCACCATATGCGTCAAAACGACCGTGGCCAGGAACAGGATGGCCGCTTCAAAAATGTCCTGTCCGATATCCTTAAAAAAGACGGCCAGGTAGTTCGAGAAACCGGCAAAGACCAGGCTGGCCACGACCGCCCAGAATGCCCCCCAATACACAAAACGGAACTGTCTGGACTGCCCGATCTTATTCAGATAGGTTAGAAGGATGCCCACGATGAGGGCTGCCTCGATGGTTTCTCTCCAGGTAATAATAAATGTTCCCAACATTCCATGCGCTCCTATTCTGCGATGACCTTTCCCTTCGCGGTATCCGGGTGAAAATCCCCGAAGAAATCATAACTGCCCGGTTTGAGGGGCGGAAGGAAGATCGTTATGGATTGACCCGCTCGTACGACCCTTTCCCGGTTGAGACTGAAGCTTTCGAATTCTTCGGCCGTCGGGTCCTCGTTGCTGACGATCAATTTAATTTTCGTGTTGGTCTTGACCTTGACCTCGGAAGGAGAGAATCGGTGATCTTTGATTACGATGCGAGCCTCCTCATCCGCGAATGCGGTTCCCAAGGCCGATCCCAACATCACGATCACGAGTCCGAGTCGAAAGAGGCGTCGATGTTTAATCATGAGAATAGTTCTCAATTTCATATTTAGGTTTTTTTAAAAAATCAGCGGGGGGCGGCCCTTTGCCGGTCCCTGCAATTTTCCCAATCAATGCAATGGCCGTAGAGTTCCAGGCGGTGATGGTGCAGTGTGAAGCCGTGTCGGGTCGCCATTTCTTCCTGAAGTCGTTCGATGGCGGGGGACTCAAACTCAATGATCTTGTCGCATTTATTGCAGATCAGGTGATCGTGATGCTTTTTGTGAAGCACGTTATCGTAAATGGTTTTATTATCGTCGAAGTGGCGTTGTTGGCCGATACCGATCTCGCAAAGGAGGTTTAGGGTTCTGTAAATCGTGGCCAACGCCAAGCGGCGGCCCTGCTTACGACCGGAAAGCTTACGATACAATTCCTCGGCCGTAATATGGTCCGTCTTGAGGAAGGCCTCCAGGATCGTTTCCCGTTGCCGGGTCAGCTTCAACCGCTTTTGGACCAGGTGATTCTTGAACAGTTGAACGTCCTTATTCACCGCATTCACGATGCCAACCCCAGAGGCGTTTTATAATAAAATTGATATTGATTCTGATTCTCAAAATATATTCTATCAAGCCTTCATCCCCTTGTCAAGCTTTTTTAAAAGGAAGAAAATCTTTAATTATTTCACAAGGTAGAGTTCCAGGAAAAGCAATGCAAACCAGCCGATTTGAAGGATAAACCAGCCGCCGATCAGGATAAATTCCAGCGTGGTATTGAAGGAGATCGAGAAGTTTTCGGCCGCCATGGAATAGACGTCTTCAAGAATATCCAGCTTCTCGTTGATGTTTTGGCGCCAGTCGTCGAGGTGAAATTTTTTTGAAATGAGCGCGTACAGCCGGGCCGTGTACCAATCCCCGATCAGTTTAATGCTGTGCTCGATCGCCTGGGATTCCAGAATGGAGGTGGTTCGGGTCTGTATGATCTCTCGCATCACCGATCGAACTTGCTTGGACCGGAGCCAAGACCGTTCCGGTCTCTGTCGGAGCAATTGGAGGGTCGTTTTCAATCGACCGTCCAGTTCATCGTCTAAGATTCGGGATTTTAAAAGTTGAAGGTTGGTGATCTCAAACAACTCGATGTTGGCCTCAAAATCCCCCTGCGGGTCGAAAAGGAAGGCTCCGTCCCAATCCACAATCGTCAGATCATCCTTGCCGTACTTAAGATGGGATCGAAGGGTGCTCTTGATCTCTTCCTCGTCCAAGGGAATCCGCTCTTTTTTCAGCAACGAGGCGATCTTCTCCCCGTGAAGGGCCAAAAACATTTCGGGATCCCCTTGATAATCCGAGATGCAATAGACGCTGTATTCCTCATCGAACTCGGGGTTGCACTGAAATTCGTTCAGGATGCGTCGGCACTCCAGCAGCAGATCCCGATTGAGATCAAGCAGGGGTTCGGCCGCGAGATCGTGAAACTCGATCATGGCCTCGACGATGACGGTATCGGGAAGGTAGGCCTTGACGACAAACCCGGCCTCCCGGTCATGGACCCGGCCTTTTTGGGTCCGGACGATGGCTTGCCTCGGGACCACGTCGGGATAATTCGGAGAACTTTTCAGCGCCCGGCTTTCGACCATCGCCGTTGTTTCGAGATTGAGTCCGGCCTGGCCCACCAGGAAGGTGACGCATCGGCCTTTTAAGGCCGTTTCTTGTTGCCCCAGTTCCATAAATCCATCATACGCAGCCGTCGAATACGATGTCAAGAAAGGCGTTCACAGCGCCCAATTTTGTCTTGACAAATGATCGCCTCTGGCCTACCATTATGCTATGCTTCCATCCCCCAAAACCGCATCTTTTCCAACCATTCAGGAGATATGGGAACAGTACCGCCCGGACCTTCTGAAGGTCGAATCACAGATTCAGAAAAGCCTTGCATCGGAGGTCCCGCTGATCAATCAGATCGCGCTGTACATCTTAAACAGCGGCGGGAAGCGGATTCGTCCGCTCTTAATGATCCTGTCTTCAAAGCTCTGCTCATCCCACCAAGGTGAGGACCACATTCTTCTGGCCGCCGTCGTGGAATTTATTCACACCGCGACCCTCCTGCACGACGATGTGATTGATGAAGGAAACCTGCGACGCGGTAAAAAGACGGCCCGAACGCTGTGGGGCAACCATGCCAGCATCCTGGTCGGGGATTACCTCTATGCGTCGGCCGTCGGACACGGCCTGAGCCTCAACAACCAAGAGGTCAACCTGGTTTTACAGAAAGCGTGCGGACACATGATCGAAGGGGAAATGGTGCAGCACACCCATAACAGTGATCTGGGCATTCGGGAGACGGATTATCTTCGGATCATTCAACACAAAACGGCCAGCCTCATCGCGGCGTCCTGTCAATTGGGAGGGATCGCCGGCGGCGGGTCGGCCGAACGAAAAGAGTCGCTCTTTCAGTTCGGGCAGAACCTGGGAATCGCTTTTCAGGTGGCCGATGACACGCTGGATTATATCGCTCAGAAGCAACGATTGGGCAAGACGCTCGGGGCGGATCTGAAAGAGGGGAAGGTGACGCTTCCCATGATTCATTTGTTGCGGACCTGTTCGGATGAGGGGAAGAGGCAGGTCATTCGCACGTTCGGATCGGACGGTTCCTCCGAGAAGCAGTTCGATCAAATCCTGGATCTGATGCATCGGCACGGATCCATCGAGTATGCGTTCTCCGTGGCCCGAGGCTATGTCGAAAAGGCCAAGGGCTTTCTCGCCGCCTTCGAACCTTCTGTTCATCGAACCGCGCTCCATGTCGTGGCCGATTACGTGGTATCGCGCGACCATTAATGGCTGTTCTGCTTCCGTTCCAAGGCTTGCGTTACAACCCCAACAAGGTCAAAGACCTTCGGAAAGTGGTCTGTCCGCCCTACGACGTCATCAACCCCCAGGCCCAGGCGCGTTATTACCACGCGCATGAGCACAACATGATCCGGCTGGAGCTGGGCAAGGATCAACCCGACGATACCCCATCCAGCAACCGGTATACCCGCGCGGCGGCTTTCTTCAAGGACTGGATCAAGCAGGGCGTGCTCCGACAGGATCCGGAGCCGTCGTTGTATCTGTATAAACTCGACTACGCACTGCCCGGCAAGGAAAAGAAAACGCTCAAGGGTGTTTTCGGGCTGGTTCAATTGGAGGAGATCGGAAAGGGGAAAATTTTCCCGCATGAATTCACATTTCCGAAGGCCAAAGAAGACCGCCTTCGTCTCATGCGCGTGTGTCACGCCAACACCAGCCCCATCTTCATGATCTATTCCGATCCGGCGGGAGAGATCATGGGCCGATTGGAGCGGTCGGTGGACGAGGCCCGCCCGTTGGTGAACTTTGTGGGAGAAGAAGAAATCCGCCATCGCCTCTGGAGGATTTCCTCGCCGACGGTGACGACGGCCGTATCCGAATCGTTGAAAGAGCAGCCGTTTTTCATTGCGGACGGGCATCATCGGTACGAGACGGCCCTGAACTTTCGGAATGAGATGCGGGAGCGCGACCGTTCCCCGGGCCTCAAACCGTACGACGCTGTTTTTGTCTTCTGTGCCGATATGGAGGATACCGGTATATCGCTCCTGCCGATTCACCGTGTCATCATGAACCCGGTGCCGTGCGACCTTAAAACCTTAAAACAGCGGCTAACCCTCGCGTTCGACGTGACCCATCTGGAGTTCAACAACGCTACGGAGTCTCAGGCCCGGAAGAAGCTTTTCCTTGAAATGCAGAAGGAAGGCCGGTCCGCTGTTGTCTTTGGAATGTTTGCCAAGAGCGAGCAGGCCTTTCATTTGCTGAAACTCAAACCGGCCCCGACCCCTCCGGCGCCCAAAACTCTTGACGCCTTGGATGTCTCGGTCTTCCAAAAGATCATTCTGGAGGAGGCGATGGGGATTGCGGACCCGGCCGCCAAGAAAGAAAGCCTGATCCAGTTCGTCAAAGATGAAGAAGCGGCCGTTAAGATGGTCCAGAACGGCTCGGCCGGAATGACTTTCTTTCTCAACCCGACACGGATCATCCAGGTCCGGGATGTCGTCCTCGCTGGCGACCGTATGCCCCAGAAATCCACCTACTTTTACCCCAAACCGCTCACCGGCCTGGTCATCAATAAGTTCTAACGGAGCCCCATCGAAACCGCATGGGTTTCGTATCCGCCGAATGATCGCCGTTTCTTGACAAACCCCGGCATCTTACTTAAGATGAAGATCACGATTGTCTCCGGAGCCGCTTAATGGCTGTTCAGCCGTCCACCACGCGCAACGCATCGCTCACGACGCATTGGACCGGCGCATTGCTCATCGCACTCCGTCCATTGGACTGGATCAAGAACCTCTTCGTCCTGGCGCCCCTGCTCTTTTCCGGCCACCTCTCCACGTTCACGTTGGTCGTAAAGTCCCTTTCCGGTTTTACCCTGTTCTGCATCCTGTCCAGCGGGTCTTACTTGCTCAATGATTTGATGGATCGGAAGGAGGATCAACGGCATCCGGGGAAAGCGCTTCGGCCGATCGCCTCCGGACAGCTTTCAGTTTCTCAAGCCGGAATCGCCGCGATGGTGTTGACCCTCATCGGGCTGGTCGGGGCATTGGAACTTGATTTCCGGTTCGGTATGGCCGCGCTGCTTTTTACCCTGCTGCATTTGGGGTATTCCCTGGGACTCAAAGATCGGGTGATCCTGGATGTTCTGCTGATCGCGACCGGATTCGTCTTGCGGGTTCTGGGAGGGGCCGCATTGGTGGCGGCGGCGCCTTCCGCCTGGATCATCCTCTGCACCGTGTTGCTCTCTCTGTTCTTGGGATTTTCGAAGCGCCGTCATGAATTGGTCGTCTTGGGTGAGGAAGCCGTCGCCCATCGAAAGGTCTTGATGCAGTACTCGCTCACTTTTCTGGATCAGATGATCGCGGCCGTTCTGTCCGCGACGATTGTTTCATATGCCATGTACACGATCAACAACGGTCCCTACCAAATCTATTCCGTCTTATTCGTGTTGTACGGGATGTTCCGTTACCTCTATCTGATTCATCATCGCGGCCAGGGAGGCCGTGCCGCCGAATCCTTCTTTGCCGATCGTCCTCTCTTTATCACCGTGGTGGGTTGGGCCTTGTTTATGCTCTGGGACATTTATCTCCGGGGGATGGCATGATCCCTTGCGCTACTCGGCCCGACGGGATTGACGGAGGTAGGACAACGCGGATTGGCGGTAGGACTCATAGCGGGGCGAAGCGACCTCCGTAAAACGTCTGAAATGAACGACGGCCTTCTCGTGTTCACCCGCCTTCCAGAAAGACAGTCCTATATTGTAATGCACCATCGGAAACGCGGCCTCCTGAGCGAGCACTTTTTGGTATTCCTCGATCGCCTCTGCGTACCGGCCCATCGTATGGTAAGCCACACCCAATTCCAGTCGGGCCGCGGTGTAGCCCGGCTGGATCGCAAGAGCGCGCTGAAGGGAATTCACCGCCTCTTCCATCTTGCCCCGGTTTAGATGGATTACCCCCAAAGCGTAATGGGCCTTGAACCGATTCGGGTCGAGCCGCACGGCCGCCTCGTATTCCGGGATCGCGGATTCAATCCGGCCCTCATGGTAATAAAGACCGGCCAGAATTTCATGGGCGGCGCCGTTGTTGGGATCCAATTCCAAGGCGGTTTCAAGCTCGGCGACCGCCAGATCCGGTCGGTTCTCCTGCAAATAGGCATGGCCCAGATTCGTTCGGGCCAAGCTCGACCGCGGCGACTTTTGGACGGTGTCATACCAGAGCGTTTTTTCATCCTTCCAGATCATCGTTCTCTGGACGGTCAGGAAAGCAAAGATCGCCACGACGGCTATTCCTGCGCCGATATAGCCCTGTTTTAACCTCGTGATCGATGCGGCGGGCCTACGGTTATAAAACCAGTTCCCGACCCCCACAATGAAGAAACAGAATCCGACGGATGCAAGAAAGACGTAGCGCTCAGCCATCAAAATCGGATTGCGGGTGACGATTAAAAGGTAGGCCGGGCCCATCGTCAAGGCCGTCCAGGTCGCCGCCCAGAAAAGACGCATGGAGTGCCGGTGCAGTACGACCGCACCGATCGCCAATGCAGTGATGCCGCCGACCGCTGATAGGCTCGTCGGATCGAAGAAATCCGAAACAGGGGGAAGGTCATAGACGGCCCGCAGCGAGAATGGAAGGAGGAACAGTCGCAGGTAATGAAGCGTCACCAGCGATATCGTTCCGACCATGTCGGGCGAAACCTCTTTTAGAATACGGGCCGCCGGGGTGACATGGAGATGATCCGATGACGCCGATTCAAGATGGGTCATTCGCCAGATCAAGTAGCCCGCCAGCACGACGAAATACGGAACAATTGAAAAAGCCGCTCTTTTTCGGACAGGCAAGGCCTGATCCTCACTCGAAGGAAACCAAAGACGGCTGGCGAGGACGATGAAGGGAAGCGCAATCGCCATCTCTTTTGACGCAAGCGCCAGGATAAAGCCGGTCAGCGACGCGGCATAGGCCGCGCCGCGGAATCGGCTCGACGCCTCTCGATAAATCAGGTAGCAGTAAACCGAGGCCAGAAAAAATAGGCTGCAGATCAGATCGCTTCGGGCCGATATCCATCCGATTGCCTCAACATGAATCGGATGGACCGCAAACAGAAGCGCCGTCCAGGGGGCGAGCCATCCGTCACCCCAGAACCGTACCGCAATTCCAAAGACAAGAAGGATATTCAAGAGATATAGAAGGAGGCTCGTCGCGTGGTAGACTCGCGGATCAAGACCCCCGATCTTAAAATCCATGTACAAAGAGGCCGAGAACAGCGGTCGATAGGAAACCGCAGGGTTCGTAAAATTGGCGATCACTTCTTGTAGGGTGCGGATGAGAGGATGCGGTCCGCCGGATGTATCCCGCAGGAGGTAAAGACGATCGTCCCAGACGAAGTTCCCCGACAACACTTCCCAATAGATGCCGGTCGTGAGCAAAACGAGAATCACGGAGAAGATGACTCGGTGACTCAAGATCGCTCCGGTTTTTTGGATCAAAGCTTTGATCAGAATCAATGCCGTGCTCCGTTTGGACCTCAGTTTACACGATTTTAAGAAGGCTGTCACTCTCGGACGCATAGGATCGGTGACGGAATCCCTTGCCGAGGGTCAGGTAAAAAAACGGGTTCCGGACAAGTTGATCGAACCACTTGACAAAGACGAATATTCTGTTATTATGTTCACAGAGTGAACATTATGCCGCCATCAATCGAAAACGCAGACACTGAGAAGGAACCTTTTAACCGGGAATCCATGCATACCCTCCGGATCCTGGATGAGGTGGCGACGGGAAAACCCTTGACCCAGCGCGATCTCAGTCAGAAGCTTGGGATTGCACTGGGAATGACCAACAACTATTTAAAGCGACTTGCGCGACTGGGCTATATCCAGATCGTTCAGGCGGAGCGAAAGCGGCTGCATTATCTCCTGACGCCCAAGGGCATTGCCGAGAAAAGCGCCTTGACCTATCGTTATATCAAGCGTTCCTACCAGTTTTTTATGGAGATCCGGCAAAAAATGGGCCGGTTTTTTGAAGCGTTGTCAAAAGACGGCGTCCGGTCGGTTGTTTTTTATAGGGCCACGGTGATTACCGAGATCGCGGTGCTGGTGCTTCAAGACAGTCCGCTTCGATTGCTTGCGATTGTGGATGATGAACTCGCCGGACAAAAATTCTTGGGATATCCGGTCGAGCCGGTGAAGGCGTTGCGCGAGATGAAATTCGACCGTGTTTTGATCACGGCCGAAGACTCGGTCGAAAAAGTGGCGGAACATCTCGGTCGTCATGATGTGACCAAGGAGCGCATCTGTTCCATACAGTAATGGAATCGAGCCCTGAAATGAGTCGGCCCAAGACAACCCTCCTGACCGTCCCTGCCCTGCCGGATGCAGCGGCCGCTTTGCCGATCTTCCGCATCCAGGCGGCGCGCGGCTTTATTCCCCTCAATCTGCGCGAGCTGTGGGACTATCGGGAGCTTCTTTATTTTTTCACATGGCGCGACATTAAAGTACGATACAAACAGACCGCGCTGGGCGCGGCTTGGGCGGTTCTCCAGCCCCTTCTCGGCATGATCGTCTTCACGCTCATCTTCGGGCGGCTGGCCGGGATGCCCTCCGATGGAATCCCCTATCCGCTCTTTGCCTTCGCCGGCTTGCTCCCCTGGCAGTTCTTCGCCTATGCCCTGACCCAGGCCAGCACCAGCCTGGTGGTGAATGAACGCGTCATCACCAAGATCTATTTTCCGCGCATGCTCGTCCCGATGTCGGCTGTGCTGGGCGGGGTGATGGATTTTGCGGTGGCCTCCGTCATCTTAATCGGATTGCTGTTTTGGTATGGTGTTGTTCCGAGTAAAGCGCTTTTGATTTTGCCGCTGTTCTTCGGTCTGGCCCTGGCCACGGCGCTGGGGATCGGATTGTGGCTTTCGGCGATGGATGTCCAGTATCGCGATGTGCGGTACACGGTTCCGTTCCTGACCCAGATCTGGTTTTTCGCAACGCCGGTCGTCTATCCGAGCAGCCTGCTGCCTTCGCCCTGGCGGACCCTTTCGGGCCTCAATCCGATGGCCGGCGTGGTGGAAGGGTTTCGGTGGGCGCTGGCCGGAGGGCCCCGGACTTCTCTTCCGCTCCTGACCATCTCGGCCGTATCGGCGGCCGTTCTACTGACGACTGGTTTGTTTTTCTTCCGCAGAATGGAAAGAGATTTCGCAGACAACATCTAACGTGAGATGGATTGAGTCATGACGGACACGGCGATTCGGATCGAAGGCCTGGGTAAACAGTATCGGATCGGGACACGGGAACCGTATAAGGCGCTGCGGGACGTACTGACTCAGGCTGTTACGGCCCCGTTCAAGCGCCTCCGCAATCCGAAATCGAACGAATTCATCTGGGCTCTCAAAGACGTTTCGTTTGAGATCAAGCGCGGCGAGGTGGTCGGGATCATCGGACGCAACGGCGCGGGCAAGAGCACGCTGCTCAAGATTCTCTCCCGCGTCACCGAACCAACGGAGGGCTATGCCGAGGTTCATGGACGGATCGGATCGCTGCTCGAAGTCGGCACCGGCTTTCATCCGGAGCTCAGCGGCCGGGAGAACATTTATTTGAACGGCGCGATCCTCGGAATGAAGCGGGCCGAGATCGTCCGCAAGTTCGACGAGATCGTGGCCTTCGCCGAAGTGGAGGAATTCATCGACACGCCGGTGAAGCGCTACTCCAGCGGCATGTATCTCCGCCTCGCGTTCTCCGTCGCCGCCCACCTGCAGCCCGAGATTCTTCTCGTGGACGAGGTGCTGGCGGTGGGGGATATCGAATTTCAGAAGAAATGCATCGGAAAGATGGGGGATATTTCCAAAGAAGGGCGGACGATTCTTTTTGTGAGTCACAATTTGGGTGCCATTCGCAGCTTATGTGAAAACGCTATTTGGATAGATAACGGTCAAATCGCAAAAAAGGGGGCCGCTGATGAAGTGGCCAGAGACTATGAGGAGCACCAGCTAAAACCTTTTGTCGAATCTGCCTATACTGGCGAGAGGAACCATGAAGATATTAAGAATCAAACTTTTTACATTAGCCGCGTTGAGATGTTAAATGAGGAGAGGGAACATACTAACATATTTCGGTATAATGGAAGACTAACTTTAATTGCTGACCTCGCAGGCAATCCTGCATCAGGCGATTACAGCGTTGAATTCCGCATTTACAAGGCAAACGAGGGATTTGTTTGTATGGGCGCATCTGGAGCGTATTACGATATTTATTTTGATAAGAAAGTTAAGAGAATAAGAATAGAGATTGGACCCCTCATTCTTACAAACGGGGAATACACTATTTCATTAAGTGTCATGACGGGAACAATTCGGGCTGATACCTGGGAGAGTGCTTGTTCCTTTCATATTCTTGAATGTCAGCCGTTTGCCCCGGGGCGCGAGGTTAGCAACGCAGTCTGTATTCTTCAGCATTCCTTTTCCGAAAATGGTTTTGGCCGACAATGACAAACGAAACGGTTCTCCTTCTGACCCCGGTCGAAAATTATTCTGAACATAGACTGGCAAAACACATTTATGATTATCTGCTAGTCCCTGTTCGTTTTGATAAATACTTCTATGAGCCGTTACAACAGATTTTTTCAAGAGTCGTACTCTATGACTACTTAAAGCGTATGATGGAAATAGGTGTGGTCGGCATGAATCAGGAAATTATAGAGCTTGTGATAAAGGAACACCCCAAATATGTAGTTTGGAATACCATGTATTGGCATGGCATTCGAGAATCAACCTTTGAGTTGATGAGAAAAGAAGGTAGTGTTATTGCGGGTTGGTTCTTGGACGACGAGGTCGGCACAGCAGGATTCAGTAACTATTCTAAATGGTGGATACCCTATATTGATTACTTCGTCACGAATGCCATGACAGCTGTACCCAAGTATAGAGCCCTCAATGCCAAGGTCATACATACGATACCTAATACGGGCATTGCGTTTGATCGCGATTGGTCAACCGTCGAAGAAAAATACGAGGTCTCTTTTGTTGGGCGTAAATATTACGATCGGGAACAACATATAGATGAACTCAGAAAGAGGAATATACGCGTTGATGTTTTTGGGAGAGAATGGGAACAGGGAAAACATATCTCTTATGAAGAAATGATCTCCATCTTTAAAACCAGCAAGATCAATCTCAATTTTTCCAAGGTCTGGGGGGATCAGAAACAGATTAAAGGGAGGGTTTTTGAAGTCTGCTTGGCCGGTGGATTTATTTTAACCGAATATGTTCCAGGCATTGAAAACTATTTTGAGGTGGACAAAGAAATCGTTTGCTTTCACAGTTCTGAAGAAATGATAGACAAGATAATTTACTATCTTAACCATGATGCGGAAAGAAGAGCGATCGCTCGAGCAGGTTGGAAAAGGGCAACCAGTGAGCACACCTGTTATCATATGTTTTCCAAAGTATTTAATGAAATTGAACGGGATATTGCAACACAAGGCAAAAAAAACGGTTCCCTATTCCAAGAACCCAAAATGCCAATACAAATGCGCAAAAATTTCTCCAACTACTATTTGAATTGGGGAATGGCCTTATTAAAGGAGAACTACACTGACTTCTGGAAAGACACGTTGGCACTTTCTATATCGTATAATCCATCCAATGTGAGGGCGAGAATTTATTATTATATCGGCAACTTTTTTCCTTCTTTCATGCGTTCTTTCTTATTCGGACTATTTAATGTTTTAGGAAAACTTTACAAGATCGCATATTCAATGCTCCGCTCCATCCCATTTATAGTGAAAATAAAACAAGGCCTTGAAAAGAAGTTTTTTCGCGCATGATGCATCGGCCAATACTGGGTTTTTGACAACACAATGTTTATACACAAACAGCAAATAAAACATTCCACGCCCTCTGTCTCCTTAATACTATTAGACTGGTCGTGCCGGGAAAGTTTCCATGCGCTGGATTGGCTGTCCCGCCAGAACATTCCAAGAGACCAGTATGAAATCATCTGGGTTGAACTCTATGACCGCGTCCTTCCGGAGGCGATGGAGAAAGCCGATGTGGTCATCACATGCGGCCAGAAGGGGATGTACCATAAGCATGTCGGCTATAATGCCGGTCTTCTGCATTCGAAAGGTCAGGTTATTACAGTCTGCGATAGCGATGCCGCCTTTCCGCCCGATTTCATATCCTCGATCATCAAGGCCTTCAATTTAAACGCGGCAAGAGAACCGGCTTCGACCGTCCTGATGCATTACGAGCGAAGAACCAAGGAACGGTACCCGAAGGAGATCAAAGACATCCGGGAGCTCCAGAAATATTCTTGGATAGAGTTGTGGCCCAACGTGGGGGCCTGCATGTCGGTTAGGAAAACCGATGCGATTCGTTTCGGGGGATTTGATGAGCACTCTTCGTTCCGCGGGTATTTGTGCGGACCGTATGATCTGGGTTGGAGACTTGTGAACGCGGGCATTCCGGAAATTTGGCACGATGAAAGCGTCGCGCTGTGGCACTTCGCGCATCCCGACCCTCTGGCTTCCTTTGATGAGACATTTTCGTTGAAGTTATGGCGCGAGGCAACCCACCTTCATATAGAAGGCCATGCCTTGGTGGCGGTCGAGGCCTTTTCTACGGGGAGACTACTACCCCTAAAAGAGAATCTGGAAGTCTACAAACTCAGAATGGGTGCGCGTTGCATCGGAACAAAGTTCGAAGAAAAATACGCACGGATGACAGTCCTCGCAGGGTTCTCAAAAAGGGAGAGATCAAAGTTCTTTTTGTCGTTAATATTATTGGAGCCTTTTAGAATCATGTTCAGGACCCTTGTTCCTAGGGCGGCAAGTAAATGGTTGGGCCCTCGAATGTATGGGGCGCTTAAAGGCTGGTGGTATTCGCTGAAGGATAAAAAAGCAACCTGACCTTGGATCAAGACGCGGGAATGATTAAGATGAGAGGCCCAACTCATGGCCGCAGCCGGTAAATTATTATACCCTACGACGTAGAGAATGGAAATGCCGGAAATTAGTATCCTCTTACCGTCTATGCGACCGCAGGCTGTTATGGAAAGAATAAAAGAGTTTTCCCTGACGAATTCAGATACGGACTACGAAATTATCGTCGTGAGTCCTTTTGGCCTGAATAATGATATCAAGAAAGTAACGCAACTCCGTGAAGAGAAATCCTCAGGGACTGTTTCCCCCACCAATAGGGCTTATCGACATTCCTCCGCACCGTTCGTGGCCTTTTGGGCAGATGATGTCTCTCCTGCCCCGCAATGTCTATCCCATATGCTGCGTTTTGCAAGGAGTCACGAAGATCCTTTTATGGGGGCCTTTCGGTTCAGGGATCAGCACGGCAAGGAACGTGAACCGTGGAGCGTCTACGATCGTTTATATGCGTTTTGGGGATGTCTGTCAAAAAAGACCGTCGGCAAGGTCGGAGGCCTGTTCGATCCTATCTTTAAAAGTTTCTGGGCAGATCCCGATCTGTCGCTAAGGATATGGACTCGTGGAGGGAAAGTCGAGATCTGCCCTGATGCTTGGGTGGTCATGAAAAACATTAATGACCGAACGAAAAACCATAATTTAGACAGTTATTTCGAGAGTGACACAGAAACGTTTTTTAATCGGTGGCACGATGCCATGGGCGGCGGAAAGAAAAGAGTTTGGACCGCCGTCAATAAACCGATCTGTAGCCCTGCCAGGCGGTTCTGGATCGGTCTTTATGCAAGACTTAGCACGAATAGACGGTTGAGAGCGATTAAGCAAAGCATTACAAGGATAGTTTCCATGTTGGTGTAAAAAATGATCAATGAAACCGTTCTATTCTTAACTTATTATTTTGACCCAAATGATGACAGAATCGGGACGCTGAAATATGTAAAGCGTTACTTAAATATTTATCTTCCCTTTGATTTATATTTCCATGAACCCTTAACAAGAACTTTCTCAAACGTGATCCTTTGCGACTATTTAAAAAAAACGGCTGAAATGGGAATCACAGCGGTTAATGAAGAAATTATTGAAATCGTACAAAAGGAGCATCCTAAATATGTCCTTTGGACCTCTTGGCAATATGATATTTTGGAATCAACTCTTGAGAAAATCGGAAAAGAAGGGGCCATTGTTGTGGGCTGGTTCTTTGACGATGCCTGGCGTTTTGACAACTATTCGAAATACTGGATTCCCTGCCTTGATTATTGCGTGACAAACCACGGGGAGGCGGTTCCAAGATACAAAGCTTACAACGCTCGGGTGATCCACGCGATACCCAATACGGGCATTGCTGTTCCCTGCGATTGGTCGAACATGAAAGAAGAATACGAGGTTTCTTTTATCGGGACCCGACTGACCGCCGGACGGGAAGAATATATAAATGAAATTAAAAAGAACGACATACCTTGTCATTTATTCGGAAATGGGTGGGGAGGTTATATTCCATTTAAGATGATGATAGAGATTTTTGGAACGAGTAAAATCAACCTTAACTTTTCCAGGACCTTGGACTATTTTCAGATGAAAGGCAGGATATTCCAAGTTTGTCTGGCCGGTGGATTTCTTCTAACCGAGCATGCCCCAGGAATCGAAAAATATTTTGAAATAGATAAAGAGATTGTTTGTTTCCGGAATGCCAGTGAGATGATTGATAAAATAAATTATTATTTAATTCACGATGACGAAAGACGAGCAATAGCCCGAGCCGGTTGGGAAAGGGCGGTTAATAACTACACCTCTTTTCATGTGGTCTCCAAGGTTTTTCAAGAAATCGAGAAGGATCATTCCGAACACAAAAAAGCTCCTCCCCGGAAAATAAAAATGCCCATATGGATTCGTATCATTCCCTCAAAATATCATTTTGACCGGGGAAGGGGATTTTTGGAAGAAAATTATAAAGGACTGTGGAAAGAAGCGTTGCGGATATCTCTATCTTATAATCCCCTCAATCTCGGCGCATGGTATTATTATTTGATCGGTTTTATCTCCCCTCCTTTACGCCCGGCGTTTTTCAGACTTTATCGTCTCTTTGAAAAATTCGGGGAAATGATTCGTTCCGCTCCAATTTTAGGAGAAATAAGACGAAAATTGGCAAAAAGATTATTGTATCCATAACATCACTACCACGAAGGCAGGTCTATCGATGATGGCACATATCCTTGTTACAGGCGGCGCGGGTTATCTGGGGTCGGTGCTCTGCGAGCATCTGCTTCGGGCCGGCTACCGGGTCACGGCGGTGGACAATCTCATGTATCGGCAGCACGGTCTTTTTCATCTCTGCGCCGATCCCAACTTCGATTTCGTGCCGGGCGACGCGCGGGATGAACGCGTGATGGCCCCGCTGATCAAAAAGGCCGATGCGATTCTGCCGTTGGCCGGGATCGTCGGCGTCGGCGCCTGCAACCGCGATCCGCTCTTGACCCGAACCGTCAACCTCGAGGCGATCCGGCTGATCAACCGGCTGCGCGCAAAACAGCAATGGGTCATCTTTCCGACGACCAACAGCGGATACGGCGCAAAATCGGGCGATGTCCATTGCACGGAGGAGACCCCGCTCGAGCCGATCTCGCTCTACGGGCAGACCAAGGTCGAGGCCGAAAAGGCGCTGCTGGACAGTCCCAACACGATCACGCTGAGGCTTGCAACCGTCTTCGGGATGTCCCCCCGCATGCGCGTGGACCTGCTGGTGAACCACTTTACCTATGTGGCCTTCACGGACGGCTATATCGTGATTTTTGAAAAAGATTTTAAGCGGAATTTCGTCCATATCCGCGATGTGGCCGATTGCTTCATTCACTGTTTGAAGAATGCGGACCGGATGGTCGGGCGGCCGTATAATGTGGGATTGGAGTCGGCCAATTTATCCAAGGAGGAATTGGCGCTCAAAGTCAAAACGCATCTTCCGAATTTCTTCATCCACTTTGCCGCCGTCGGAAGCGATCCGGACAAGCGCAATTATGTCGTCTCAAGCCGTCGGCTGCGGGAGGCCGGTTTTGAAGCGAAGCGCTCGCTGGACGATGGAATCCAAGAGTTGGTGAAGGGATATCGGATGATCGGGCATGTATCGCATGCGTTCAGAAATGCTTGATGGCGGACTTCAGTCGATCAGGAAATAAAAAGGCGAACGACCTGACGGCGACGATTCTGGTTGGAGGGCTGGGGACTCGATTGCGCCCCGTGATCGCGGATCGTCAAAAAGTATTGGCCGCGATTCACGGGCGGCCGTTCTTGGCCTATCTTTTGGACCAACTCGCGGACGCGGCGATTCGGTCGGTGGTGCTCTGCACGGGATACCGGGGTGAAGACGTGAAGGCGATGTTCGGCGATTCCTACGGGCCCATGAAGCTGCTCTATTCGGAGGAACGATCGCCGCTGGGCACGGGCGGTGCATTGCGACATGCACTGCCGCTCTTACCATCGGATCCCGTGCTGGTGCTAAACGGCGACTCCTTTTGCGATCTCGATCTAAACGCATTTTGGAACTGGCACCGGGCCCATGCGGCCCGCGCGACGCTGGCCCTGGTTCAGGTGTCCGACACGAGGCGGTACGGCCGTGTGCATTCGGCCCCCGATGGGAAAGTGATGCGCTTTGAAGAAAAAGGTTCGGAGGGCGGTTCGGGCTGGATCAATGCAGGAATCTATCTGCTGGCCCATTCCGTGCTTCAAACCATTCCGACGGACGGCGCCGTTTCTCTCGAGCAGGCGATCTTTCCCCGCTGGATCGGTCGGGGTCTTTACGGTTATCCGAGCCGGGGCCGGTTTTTAGACATCGGCACGCCCGAGTCGTACGCGACGGCCGAACAATTTTTTGCGAAGTAAAGCGAGCATCCGGATATAAATAGGAGAAATTACAATGATCATCAGCAGAACCCCGTTTCGGATCTCGTTCTTCGGCGGAGGAACCGACTATCCGGCCTGGTATCGGAACCACGGCGGCACGGTCCTGGCTACGACCATCAACAAATACTGCTACATCTCATGCCGCTACCTTCCGCCGTTCTTCGAGCACCGAATCCGTCTGGTCTATTCCAAGATCGAGAATTGCCAGGCCCTCGATGAGATCGCGCATCCGTCCGTTCGGGAAGTCCTGCGCTACTTAAACATCGAGCGCGGCGTCGAGATTCATCATGACGGGGATCTGCCAGCCCGGAGCGGCATGGGATCGAGCTCCGCGTTTACCGTCGGACTCCTTCATGCCTTGTACGCCCTCAAGGGGCATATGCCGAACAAGCAGCAACTGGCGACGGAAAGCATCTATGTCGAGCAGGAGCGTTTAAAGGAAAATGTGGGATCGCAGGATCAGGTCCTGGCGGCCCACGGCGGGTTCAACCATGTCGTCTTCTCACCCGACGGCCGGGTCTCGGTCCGGCCGATGACCCTCGCGCGGGAGCGCGTGAGAGAACTCAATTCGCATCTGATGCTGTTCTACACCGGGATCAAGCGAACCGCGTCCGATATTGCTGAAAGCTACATCAAAAACATCGAGAGCAAAGAACGGCAACTGCATCGGCTGGGCGAAATGGTCGAGGAAGGCATTTCGATCTTAAGCAGCGGGCAGGACATTTCCCGTTTTGGAAAACTGCTCCACGAAAGCTGGCAGGCCAAGCGAAGCCTGAGCGCCAAGGTGTCCAACTCCCATGTCGAAGAAATCTACAACGAAGCGATGTCGGCCGGGGCGATCGGGGGAAAACTGATCGGGGCCGGCGGAGGAGGCTTCCTGTTGCTTTTTGTCCATCCCCCCGACCAGAATAAGGTTCGGGAAAGACTGACCAAGCTGCTTCATGTGCCGTTTCAGTTCGAATTCTCCGGAAGCCAGATCATTTTCTTTGATCCGGAAGAGGATTACTCCGCCGAGGAGAAGGCCCGCGCCAACCAGACGATCCAGGCCTTCCAGGAATTGACCGATAACCCGACATAGGAGACGGAGTTGGAGAAAGACGCGAAAATTTACGTGGCGGGGGGACGGACAATGATCGGCGCCGCCATTCTGCGTCAACTGGAGCAACAGGGGCATACGAATATCATCCGACGGCCCGGAGAAGAGCCGGACTGGACCGATGCGCATGCGGTGGACGCCTTCTTTTCACGAACGACCCCGGACTATGTTTTCATGGCGGCCGAAAAGTCCGGCGGGATCCAGGCCAATCAAAAATATCCGGCTGAGTTCATTCATGACAATCTGTTGACCGAGTGTCACGTGATTCACAACGCCTATCGCCACGGCGCGAAGAAGCTTCTGTACCTCGCCAGTTCCTGCAGCTACCCCAAGCATTCTCCGCAGCCGATGCGCGTGGAGTCGCTCATGACCGGTCCGCTCGAGCCGACGAACGAGGCCTATGCCGTGGCCAAGATCGCCGGGATCCAGTTATGCCGCGCGTATCGTCAACAGTACGGCGCCAATTTCATCGTCGGCATCCCGGCCAATGCCTTCGGCCCCGGAGACGACTACAGCCCGGAAGACTCCCACGTCATCGCGGCCTTGATCCGTCGGATGCATGAGGCGAAAATTTCGGGCGCCGCGTCGGTCGAAATCTGGGGGAGCGGCACTCCCCGAAGGGAGTTCGTCTTCGCGGATGATCTGGCCGACGCAACGCTCTTCGTGATGCGCGAATATGAAGATCCGCAACCCATCAATCTGGGCGGGGGATCCGACCTGTCCATTAAAGAATTGGCCGAGCAGATTCGAGAAGTCGTCGGCTTTCCGGGCGAATTGCGTTTCGATACGAGCAAACCGGACGGCATGCCGTTGAAGAGTCTCGACTCCGGCCCGCTCCGTGCGATGGGCTGGCGCGCGAAGACCCCGTTTCGGCCCGCCCTCTCGGCCACGTACGAGGGGTTCTTGCAGACGGAGTCCGCCGTCACGACTTTTTCAAAAAAACGAGGGAGAGATGATGCACGATAGATTTTACCGATCGCTCTACAGAATACGACGGGTCGAAGAAGAGATCATCCGGGTTTATCCGACCGACAAGATCAAAAGCCCGGTGCATCTCTCGATCGGGCAGGAGGCCGTCTCGGTCGGGGTCTGCGAGGCGCTGAGGGCGGACGATGTTGTTTTCGGCAGCTATCGCAGCCATGCCGTCTATCTGGCCAAAGGAGGGGATTTGAAAAAGATGATCGCCGAGTTGTACGGCAAGGCGACCGGCTGCGCGAAAGGCAAGGCCGGCTCCATGCACCTCGTTGATGCCGCGCACGGCGTGATGGGCGCCTCGGCGGTTGTGGGAACCACCATCCCGCACGCCGCCGGATACGCCTATGCATTGAAGCTCCGTCGCAAGGACTCGGTGGTGGTCAGCTTCTTCGGGGACGGCGGAGCGGATGAAGGGGTGTTCTACGAAAGTCTGAACTTCGCGGCGCTCAAAAAGCTGCCGATGATCTTCATCTGCGAAAATAATTCCTACGCGATTCATACGCACCAGCTTTGCCGCCAGCCGACGGCCAATATCGCCGAGCGCGCGCGCGTGTTCGGCGTGCCGGCCGAGCGGATCGAGGACGACGTGCTTCGCGTTCACGAGCGGGTCGGCGCGGCCGTCAAGGCCCTCCGCGCCGGAGAGCCGGGCCCCTTTTTCTTCGAATGCCTGACCTACCGCTGGAAGGAGCATGTCGGTCCCAACGACGACTTCCATCTGGGCTATCGAACGCGCGAAGAGGCCGATCCCTGGATGAAAAACGATCAGGTCAAGCGATTGGCCGGGCTGCTTGAAGCCGACCAGCGCCGGCGGATCGAATCCGAAGTGGAGGCCGAGATTCAGGCCGCGTTCGC
Organism: Nitrospirota bacterium; assembly: GCA_016201865.1. Lineage (GTDB taxonomy): Bacteria > Nitrospirota > Nitrospiria > JACQBZ01 > JACQBZ01 > JACQCA01. The sequence continues at coordinate 9,736 of JACQCA010000092.1, read as the reverse complement.
TTTTGCTGAAGAAAGCCCGTTTCCGGACGGGTCGGAGTTATTCACCGATATGTTTAAGTAATATATATAAGTAATATATAAAGGAGTTCTCTATGGATCGGACGATTTCTTACGTCGAGGCCGTGCGCGAAGCCACCGATCAGGAAATGGAGCGCGACGCTTCCGTCATCCTGTTCGGTTTGGACGTGGACGATCCGAAAGCGATCCAGGGCACCACGCGGGGCCTAGCCCAGAAATACGGTCCGGAGCGCGTCTTCGGCACGCCCCTCTCGGAAGACGCGATGACGGGTGTGGCAATCGGGATGTCGCTGGCCGGGCTGCGGCCGATTCATGTTCATATCCGCATGGATTTCCTGATGCTGGCGATGAACCAGTTGATCAACATCGCGGCCAAGAGCCGGTACATGTACGGCGGACAGGTGCATCTTCCACTCGTCGTCCGTTCGATGATCGGCAAAAGCTGGGGACAGGGGGCGCAGCATTCCCAGGCGCTTCATTCCTTCTTCATGCATGTTCCGGGTCTCAAGGTGGCGGCGCCGACCACGCCGTACGACGCGAAAGGATGCCTGATTGAGGCGATCCGGGACGATGATCCCGTCATGTACGTCGAACATCGCATACTGCATTTTCAAAAAGGCCCCGTGCCGGAGCCGACGTATACGGTTCCGCCGGGCAAGGCGCGTATCACCGTGAAAGGCAAGGACGTGACTCTCGTCGGCATTTCGTACATGCAGGTGGAATGCCTCCGCGCTCAACGTTATCTGGAGTCGGGCGGCATTCAGGCCGAAGTGATCGACCCGATCTGGTTGAGTCCGCTGGACGGCGAGACGATCGCGGAGTCCGTCCGAAAGACCGGGCGATTATGCGTTGTGGACAACGGCTGGATGACTTGCGGAGCCGCCGCCGAGATCGTCGCGCAAGTAACCGAGCGGTTGCAGGGGGCGCGCGAGGTGCGGGTGAGGCGGATGGGATTCGCCCCGGTCACCTGCCCTCCGACCCCGTCGCTGGAGAACCTCTTCTATCCGAATGCGCGCACGATTGCGTCCGCGGCGTACGATCTGGTGAAAGGGAGCGCGCAGGGGTGGCTGCCTGAAGAGCGAACGGACCTGCGGGAAATCGAGTTCAGGGGGCCGTTCTGAAAATGAAGAACAGGCCGGAAATGAAGATCCATGATCTCGATTGGCCCTTGATGCGGAACAATATCACGCGTGCCGATCGGGATGCCGTCATTCGGTTTCTCAGCCGCGACGAGGTGATCCTGACCCAGTCTGCCCAGGTGCAGGAATTTGAGAAGGAATGGTCGGCCTGGTTGGGCGTCCGGCACAGCGTCTTTGTGAATTCGGGCGCCTCGGCCAATCTCCTGGCGATCTCGGCCTTGCGCGAAACCCGGGGGCCGGGCGAGGTAATCGTGCCGACGCTGACCTGGGTTTCGGACATCGCCTCGGTGCTTCACTGCGGGTTCAAGCCGGTCTTTGTGGATATCAACCCGCGGACGTTGGGGATGGATACGGATCAGGTCATTCGGAGGATCAGTCCCGAGACCCGGGCCGTCTTTTTGACCCATATCCTCGGCTATAATGCGCTCGACCGGCGGCTGCTGGACGAATTGGAGGCGCGGAAGATCCCGCTCATCGAAGACGCCTGTGAATCGCACGGGGCGACTTTTGAGGGCCGGAAAGTGGGAACCTTCGGACTGATCTCCAACTTTTCATTTTACTACGCCCATCACATGAGCACGATCGAGGGCGGAATGATCTCAACCAATGACCCCGGCATCTATGAGACGATCCGAATGTTACGCTCGCACGGGATGGTTCGGGAGGCCGGCTCGGACGAGCTGAAGCGGGCCTACCGCGAAAAACATCCCGACCTCAATCCGGATTTCATCTTCGCCTTCCCGGCCTATAATGTTCGGAGCACCGAGATCAACGCCGTCTTCGGGCGCTCGCAGTTGAAACGACTGGATGAAAACAACGCCGTCCGCCGTGAGAATTTGTCCTTGTTCCTCAAGAACCTCGACCCGGTTAAATATCAAACCGACTTTGAAACGGAGGGCTCCTGCAATTACGCGTTTACGCTGATTCTCAAACGGCCGGACCCGGTCCTGTGCGAGACTGTCATGACGACGCTGCACCGGCACGGGGTCGAATTCCGCCGCGGGACTTCGGGCGGAGGCAACCAGCTCCGTCAGCCGTATCTGCGTCGTCTTGGGGCGGGCGGGGCCCGTCCGGAGGATTATCCCGCCGTGGACCACGTCCATTTCTATGGTTTCTATATCGGGAACTATCCCGGCCTGGAGAAAGAAAAAATCGTGAAGCTTTGCGAGATTCTGAATCAACTCAAGGGAAACCTTTAAGGAGACAACACCGTGACAAACCAAAAACAATTGGACCTCTTGTTGGTGAATCCGGGAAGCCGGAAGCAAACCTACCAGTTGCTTGGAGAGACCCTGGCCGCCATCGAGCCTCCTATCTGGGCGGGACTGATCGCCACGTTCATCCGGAACCACGGCTTTTCGGTCCAGATCCTCGACGCGGAGGCCGAAGACCTGACGCCCGAGCAGGCGGCCCAGCGCATCAGCGCAAAAAACCCGATCTTAACCGCGGTCGTCGTCTACGGCCATCAACCTTCGGCCTCGACTCAAAACATGCCAGCGGCCGGCGCGATCTGCACCGCGGTCAAGCAAACCGGGCTGGGCCTTCCGACGATCCTGGTCGGCGGCCACGTCGCCGCATTACCCGAGCGGACCTTAAAAGAGGAAGACGCCGATTGGGTCGCCGGGGGCGAAGGGCTCCACACGATCCTGGATCTTCTCCAGGCACTCAAGTCGGATCGGCACGATTACAGTAAAGTGCGCGGACTTTGGTATCGGGACGGCAAGGCGATGCGGTCCAACCCGCCCGCCCCGCTGATCGAAAATCTCGAGGAGGCGATGCCGGAAATGGCATGGGACCTTCTGCCCATGGAAAAGTACCGGGCTCACAACTGGCATTGTTTCGGGCATCCGAAACGCCAGCCTTATGCGGCGCTTTACACCACGCTGGGATGTCCCTTCCATTGCAGTTTCTGCTGCATCCAGGCCCCGTTTAAAAGCGGCGAGAAGGTTCTGGGCTACCAGGAGAACGTGAACACGTACCGGTTCTGGAGTCCGCAGTCCATCGTCGCGCAGATCGACAAACTGGTCCGTGACTACGGCGTTCGCAACATCAAGATCGCGGACGAGATGTTCGTCCTCAACCAGAAGCATGTCATCGGGATCTGCGACCTGCTCATTGAACGGGGCTACGATCTCAATATCTGGGCCTACGCGCGGGTGGACACCATCCGGGGGGAAGGAATGCTGGATAAGCTGAAACGGGCCGGCTTTAACTGGCTTGCGTTCGGCATCGAGTCGGGCAGCGAACGGGTGCGGTACAATGTGGACAAGAAATTCAACCAAGATAAGATATTCAAAATCATGGAGGACGTCCGGGCCGCCGGGATTCATGTGATCGGCAATTACATCTTTGGGCTCCCGGACGAGGATCGGGACTGCATGCAGGCCACCCTGGACCTGGCCCTTGAGCTGAATTGTGAATTCGCGAATTTTTACTCGACCATGGCCTATCCCGGCTCCGCATTGTACCGTCAGGCCATTCAAGAGGGCTGGCCGCTTCCTGAAAAATGGTCCGGCTATTCTCAACACGCGGTGGACACACTCCCCTTGCCGACAAAATATCTGTCCGCATCGGAGGTGCTGCGATTCCGGGATCACGCCTTCGATGTTTATTTTAAAAGCCCGAACTATCTCGAGATGGTCGGCCAGAAGTTCGGTCAAGAAACCGCGGCCCATGTCAAAAAAATGGCGCTCCATAAACTCGCGAGGATGCACGCATAGTGTCCGGATTTTCCAAGTTACGGGTGCTGTTCATCGGGCTGGAGTATCACACATGGTATTATGCCCGCCACCTCTCTTATTGCGCTCAGTTGGGCCTTGAAGAAGGCCTGCAGGCCAGTGGCGTGGACTATTTTACCATTACGATGCCTTGGCTCGGCCGGGCACGAGAACTTTTGGAAGGGAAACGGTTTGATCAGGTTTGGATCGAACTCATCCCCACGGGTTTGTTCGAGCTCGTTCACCGAGCATTGGACAAGGCCTTGTATGAATGGATCGCGGAGTTAGCGCCTATCCGTGTCGGCTTCCTGACGGAATCCATGGAATACAGCCCCGAGGAATACGTTTTCTCTCCGACCCACCCGCTGAGGGGCATGGCCATGAGAAAAAGACGATCCCGTCTTGAAAAACGAATCCAATATATGACGCATGTGGTGGCCTGCGATGAGAAGGACGCGGACGACCTCGCGGCCCGCGGACCGGCGCAAGCGATGTGGTGGCCCCAAGCCGTTCCGGAACGTTTTATCTGCGAGAAGGTCCCGACGATGCCGAAGAGCTGCGCGATCTTCGGCGGTGCGCTGTACGGGGAACGCGCGCGTTGGCTGGAACGTCCGGACCTGAAGGGAATGCTGGTTCACCCGCCTCCGCCCGAACGTTACCCCTTCCTTTTTGATGCGCTGCATATGATTTCCTACGGCTCCGTGAAGAGTCGCCTGCCGGGATATCGCGCACTGCACTCCCGGTATCTCCATACCCTGCGTCGTATTCGTCAAGAATGTTTTGCGGACTGGCTTAAAGGACTCCAAACGGGATCGGCCGTCGTGAATCTGCCACACTTCGTCAAGTCGTATGCGGGCCGCGTGGTGGAAGGCATGGCCGCGGGGCGGCCGGTCATCTCGTGGGAAATCCCCGACCGTCCTCAAAACAGAGCCCTCTTTGAAGACGGCAAAGAGATTCTGCTTTTTGACAAGAACGATCCGGCGCAGTTGGCGGTTCAGATACGGCGGTTATTATCCGATTCTGATTTCGGGCGGCGCATTGCAATGAACGCCCGCCGGAAACTCAAACAGTTCCATGCGATTGAGAAACGCGTTCGGCAGATCTTGGATTGGGTCGCCACGGGAGATAAGCCGACCTATTTCTGATCCTCAAAGTGATTATGGGCCGGAAGATATCGAGATGAACGGATCGAACACCGAGAGTGTGGATGTCCTTGTGGCGGGCGGAGGCGTGATCGGATGCGCCGTCGCGCGGGCCCTTCTCCTTCACCAGCCCGGTTTAAAGCTCGGCATCCTGGAAAAGGAACCGGAATTGGCCATGCACCAGAGCGGTCGGAACAGCGGCGTGGTGCATGTCGGGTACAATCAAAAACCGGGGACGCTCAAGGCCCGGTTTGTGGTGGAGGGATCCCGGCGGCTGCGCGAATTCTGTAAGGCGCATCATGTGCCGGTGGTCGAGGACGGCATCTTGATCGTCGCAAAAACCGAGAGAGAAGTCGAGACCTTAAACGAACTTCACCGTCGGGGTCAACTCAATGGAGCACGGGTGGAGCGGTTGGATGAAAAGGATCTTCGAATCCATGAGCCGTATGCCGTTGGGATCGCCGCCTTATGGGCCCCGGAAGGAGCCAGTTTCGACTCGAAAGGGTATGTGAACGCGCTGGCACGGGAGGCCGGCGATCGCGGAGCAAAGATCTCCTGCTCTGAAGCGGTCCTACGGCTCAAGGAGGAGGGCCGGCAGGTCTCGATTTTAACAACGAAGCGGCGCATCAGCGCCGGCGTGCTTGTCAATGCCGCGGGCCTCCATGCCGATCGCCTCGCGCGTCAATTCGGCCTCGGCGCCGCCTATCAGATCATCCCCTTCCGCGGAGCCTATTACGAAATAATCCCGGAAAAGCGATCTCTCGTCCGCGCTCATATTTACCCCGCCCCGGACCTGAAATTCCCGTTCTTGGGCGTCCATCTCTCGCGGACGTTCGACGGTCGCGTCAAGGTCGGACCGGGCGCGATCTTGGCCTTCGGACGCGAGGCCTACGGCCGGTTCGGTTTCAATCTCCCGGATCTGATCGAGATGTTTCGTTATAATGGTTTTTGGCGGATGTTTTCATCGAAAGAGTTTCGTACTATAATGAAGCGGGAATGGAAGAAAAACCTTTCGAGAACCATGGTGCTGAGAGAGGCCCAGTTGCTGGTCGCCGGGCTCGAAAAAAGGGACCTGGTCGCCGACGGTGCCGGCGTCCGCGCGCAGCTCGTTTCGCGTGAAGGCCGCATGGTGGATGATCTGGTGATTGAGGAAACGTCGCGGTCGGTCCATGTCTTAAACGCCGTCAGTCCGGCCCTCACCTGTTCACTTCCGTTTGCCGATTACATCGGCGCGTGTGTTGCCAAGAAGTTGTGACGGAGGTTCAGAAATTGGGACCGGATGTGTCCGTAGGAGCGAGTCCGATCCGCATTCTCATCTTCCAACCGTATGCTCAGCGTGAGGGCCATTTTGCCATGTACACGACCTACACCTGTCAGGCGTTGGCGGAGTTGGGTCATGACGTGACCCTGGTCACGACACGCCTGGACACCAAACCCTATCTCTCCGGCGAGGCGAAGTTCCGTCGGATTGAGGCGGGACAGAGCCGGTTGCTGCAATTCCAAAAACGCGGGACCCTCCTTGAAGGTCTGGTACGCGGCCTTTCGATCATTTGGGACAACTCGAGGGTCCTGTTCCGCCTGCTCCGGATCGCTCGGACGGATCGTTTCGACGTCGTCCATTTCTTTGACTATGAGCCCTTGTCCACCGCCGCTCTGCTACGGCTGTTTTCCCGGAGGGGTGGGCGCCGTCTCCCGCCGCTGTTCCTCGTTCTTCATGCCCCTGACACCTCGCTGCAAGGTCATGCGAACCCTCTGTACAAGCTGTACGGTCGGCTGGCCCGCCCTCTTCTGAAGAGGATCGTCACCGGGTACGTTACGGCCATCACGGTTCATGGAGCCTGGCAGCCGGGTGAGCTGGAGGGGCTGCTCGGGCTGGCGGCTGGCAAACCCTCGCTCATCCCGGTTTCACACGGAGCCATCCTCCACGGACAACCCCCGTCTCGGGACGAGGCCCGTCGGATCTTGGGTCTTCCGTATAGCGGAATCGTGTTTTTATCCTTCGGGATGCTCCGTAAAGATAAGGGGATCGATATCTTGATCGAGGCGATGGGCCGGGTGAAAGGGGACTGCAAACTCCTCATTGCAGGCCTGCCGTTTGATTGGACTGAAGAGGCTGTTCGGGAAATGATTCGGGCCCACGGCTGCGAAAGCCGAATCGTTGCGGATCTCCGATATATTCCTCAGGACAGGATCATCTATTATTTTTCGGCCGCGGATGCGGTCGTCTACCCTTATCGGGCCGGCCATATGGGCGCGGTCGGTTCGTTGAATACCGTCCTGGCTTTCGGCAAGCCCGTGATCGCCTCCGAAGTCAGAGAGCTGGCCGTCCTTTTTCGCGAATCGCATACCGGAATCCTTACCGAGCCGGAAAACGCGGAGTCGCTTCGGAGAGGCATCGAACAGTTTCTCTCTCTAACTCCTTTGGAGCGGGAAATCATGGCCGAAAACGGCCGACGACTCGCTGCCGACGACTCATGGACCGCTGTTGCAAAACGATTCTCGGAGATCTACCAGGCTTACTCCAGTTCAATCCAGTAGAACGGATGAAGAACGGACATTGGTCCGTGTTCGGAGAGCATGATATGGAAAATTGGCGTTTAGCCAGCAGGTGGTTACTGTTTTACATCTTCTGCAGGAGCCATGTGGACCCCTATTTCAGGATACTGGCCCGATGGATCCGATGGATTGCCCCATTTCAAGTCTATGAACGAAAGAACATCCGATTTCTTGCCAAATTACTCAAGGAGGGTGATATTGTAGTGGATGTGGGCGCTAATTTTGGAACTTATACCTTCGTGCTGTCACGGCTGGTTGGGTCGTCGGGGCGGGTGCTGGCATTTGAACCCCTCGCGCAGGTTTTCGATTTATTAAAGGCCCATACCTCTCATCTGAAGAATATTTCCCTATATCATGAGGCGCTTTCGGATTCGGAGAAGCTTCTCAAGATCAAAATCCCTTTGCTGTTTGGAAAGATTCCTGATCCTGCGCTCGCAAGCGTGGAGCATGCCTTCGTGCAATATTCTATGGAATCGGTCCGGGCCAACACGTTAGATCATTACCTTTCAGAGATCGATCGCTTGTCGTTTATAAAGGTGGACGTCGAAGGACACGAAATTGCTTTTTTAAAAGGCGCCCTCAAGGTGATTGAAAAGTTTAGACCCATGATCCAGTTTGAATCGGATCTGGCAAAGACCTATCATGAATTATCGGCCATTGCAAAAAGATTGGATTATCGGATCTGCCGATTGAATCCGGTTTCCGGTCTGGAAGTTGTGACGACTCCTCACGGCTTGAATGATGTCAATTACTATCTGGTGCCGGCTTCTTACAAACAATCCACGGGACAGCTCGCGCCTCCCACTGATTGAATCCAGAGCCATGAAGATCCTCATCGCCGGTCAATATTATTACCCCTACCGAAGCGGACTGACGGAACATATGAGGATGCTGGCGGAGGGCCTCGTCCAGCGGGGCCACGACGTGACGGTTCTGACCTCGCAATCGTCCCCGGACCTTCCGCGGGATGAGAAAATCGCCGGGGTCCGGGTCGTGCGACTCCCGGTCTGGATCCGGGTCAATCGGGGCAGCTTCATGCCGCAGTTTCTCACGACCCTGTTCCGTCTACGAAAGTCGTATGACATCATCAATCTCCATTTTCCCATGCCGGAATGCCTTCCGGCCGCTTTTCTTTTAAGAAACGCGGGACTCGTTGTGACGTACCACTGCGACCTCACACTCCAGGGAAACGTCATCATCCGGGCGCTTGAGGCGATCTATTTTAGGCTCCTTTTTTACGGTCTCCGTTATCCCAAAGCGATTGTGGCTACCAGCCGGGACTATGCCGAATCATCGGCCCTCCGACCGTTTATGGAAAAGGTCGTTCCGATCATTCCTCCCATCAAGATTCTCAACCGAAAGGACCCCGTAAATTTTAAGACGCGTTTTGGAATCACGGGCGGACCCGTCATCGGCTTCTTGGGCCGGGTGGTTTTCGAGAAAGGGCTTGAGGATTTGGTGAACGCGATGGGCTGGATCACCGAGGCCTTTCCCGAAGCGATCCTCGTCATTGCAGGCGAAAAGGAAAAGGCCGTCGGAGGCACGGTCACCGCAAAGCTCCTGGCCGCGGCCGAACGACGGTCGGGCCGCGTCCTGCTGACCGGTTTCCTTGAGGAGTCTCTCATAGAAGAGTTCTATTCGGCCTGCGATGTCTTCGTACTGCCCAGCGTGGATCGTCTGGAGGCCTTCGGCACCGTTCAGGTCGAGGCCATGTTGTGCGGCACCCCCGTGGTGGCCGCCGACCGTCCCGGCATGAGAATGCCGATCCGTCTTACCGGAATGGGATGCCTGGTCCCTCCGCGAAACCCTCGTGCGCTGGCGGAAGGGATGATCGCCGTATTACGGAACAAAGAACGGTATGTCGTTGAACGCCCGCGGATTCTGGAACATTTCGGCATCGGAAAAACGATCGAGGCATACGAAGATCTTTTTAGGCGATGGGGAAAGGCGACGTCTTAGGCTGCGGCATTCCATCGAATGCTCGGGAAAAAGATACCGGTTGACGATGATCGGAAGCGGGTGGGAGGGATTGAGACATTGGCTGTGGGTCGTTCCGATGCTGCTGGCGTTGGGGGCGCATGGGAACGTGCTTGAGAACGGGTATGGGTGGGATGATGAGACGATCATCCAGAACCTGCGTCCGGCCGACTCGTGGTGGGAGGCG
>JACQCA010000097.1 GCA_016201865.1 Nitrospirota bacterium | reverse complement strand
TTGCCTTGATCGTACGAGTACTCTTTATAGCGGGCCATGGCTCCTCCCTCTCTCATTTATATACCTGCTCTTTTACAGCATATTAACGAAAAAAGAAAGAACATTGCGACGCGTTTAAGGTTTTTCTACAGCCTCAACGTCCCAAGCCAAGCCGCCGCGGAAACGACTTAAGCGGCGCGGCGTTTTTTACCGCGCCCGACTGCGCGCAGCGTCGAGCGGGCCGACGTCTTGGCAAGCCGGAGCAACGAATGCAGCGTGTCGTTTACTATTTTTTTCGTTCGGAAACGCTTTCGCCACTTCCGGATCGAGCACCACGACGTTTGTAGACTTCCGAAAGCGTCGTGCATACTTTCCGCGAACCATGGGGCCGAGGTCCGACCGCTTGTACTCGGGCCGCAAATCATCCGACATAGGTGATTTAACCTTCTTCATAACCTTTCCGCGCCCATCCCCGGCAATCAGGTTTCACCGCTGCGGATTCGCGATCGGCTCCGGCGGGTGGGTGTTCGAATTCATTCAGATTAACTCTTCGATGAGATCTATTTCCTTCTTCACCAAGCTGTTTACCATTTCTCCAATGTCTTTGCCCTTCTTCTTTGCAATACGTTCAAGCTGGTCTTGCAATTTTTCATCGAGATAAATAGGCAGACGCAGCTCGGCTCCTTTTTTGTAGAACTTCCCCCTGACTCCCTTCGAAAAATCATATTCTCGCTTCATGTTATTTCCTCTCATATTGTTTAATTTCATTCCTTGTGGCTTTCCGCGCTGAAAAAATCCTTATCGTAGCGCTTGCCTCTGTCTCTTCTTGATAGGTGTGGCATACGACCAAGAGTGCTCCTGTCCGATCAAATCCGAGGGTGATCCATCTATCCTCATGCTGACGATGCTCATCGTCAAATAGAGATGCTGCTTCAGGATCGAGAAAGACCGTGGCCGCGCGCTCGAAAGTAATGCCATGTTTTTTTGCATTCTGTCTGGCTTTTATAGAATCCCACTCAAATTGATATTGGAAGTGTTTATCCACGCGGTCGGCTCCGCTGTCGGGAAAAGGACCTCAAGTCAGCTCGCGGCGGCCTTCGAGGGATTTGATCAGGGTCACTTCATCGGCATATTCCAGATCGACCCCGACCGGAATTCCGTAGGCGATCCGCGTGACCTTTACGCCGGTGGGTTTAATGAGACGGGTGAGATAGATCGCGGTTGCTTCGCCCTCAATCGTCGGGTTCGTCGCGATGATGACCTCTTTGGTCTCGCCCTGTTTCAGCCGTTCCAGAAGGGACTGCGCCTTAATATCGGAAGGTCCGCGGCCGTCGAGAGGCGACAGCGCTCCGAGGAGGACATGATATAAACCCTTGTATTCCCCCGTTCGCTCGACGGCGAACAACGTGATGGGCTCTTCGACGACCAGTATCCGGGTTCGGTCTCTTCTCGGATCGGCGCAGAAACGGCAGACCTCCTCTTCGGAGACGTTATTACACCACCGGCAGAACCGGAGCCGCTCCTTCACGTCGATAATGGCCTGCGCCAGTCCCCGGGCCTCTTCTACGGACATCTTGAGAAGAAAAAAAGCCAGCCGCTGCGCCGTCTTCCGGCCGATCCCCGGAAGCTTTTTCAGCTCATCGATCAAACGATCAAGTATGTCTTGAGTTACGCCCTCCATGACCGGACATCCCCCTAAGGAATTTAAGGAAACAGACCCGGAATCTGGATCCCGCCCGTCAGCGCTTTCATCTGCTCGGCCATCAGCTCCTGCGCCTTGCGCCGGGCCTCATTCACGGCCGCCAGTATAAGATCCTGAAGCATCTCGACTTCCTTGGGATTCACCACCTCCGGATCGATCTTTATTGAAACGATCTCCTGTCTCCCGTTTGCCACGACGGTGACCATCCCGCCGCCGGCCGTGGCCTCGACCGTCTTCTTCCCGGCCTCTTCCTGAAGCCGGGCCAGTTTCTCCTGAAGGGCCTGGGCCTGTTTCATCATGTCGCCGAATTTGGTCATAATAGTCCCTCGCCGGATTTAGCTACGCGTCTTTAATGTCGATCACCTCGCCGCCCAGTATATTTAAGGCCTCCTTCAGCAGCGGATGAGCCATGGTTTCCTGTTGAATCCGTTGACGGTGCTGCCGTTCCTGCTGATCTTTTTTGAGTTGCAACTGTTGTTGCTCATGGGCCGAGCGCTCCAGACGCACAACCTTTAACTCAACCGGACGTTGAAAGACCTCTCGAAGCGCCGATGCAACGATCGGCCGACTTTCCTCCTTCTGAATATACTCGGCAAAGAAAGCCGCACCCTCATCGTAACCGATCACCAACACATCTTTTGCATCACCCGCAATCCATTCCTGGACAATCCCCTTTTCCAGATAAGAACCCAGGTTCGGCTTTTCTTGAAGAAACCGCTTCACCACCCTGCTCCACTGCTCCATGGGTAATCCGGTTCCGGCGGACCGTTCGGGGTTTTCCTGTCCGGCCTTCACGGGTGCCGACTCCGACGGGCCCGGTTTGAAGGCCGAAGCTGTTGCCGAACCCGTCAGCGGGTCTGTTTTGATTGCCGGAGCGTTGACCGCCGGCGCATCGGGCGCAACCTCAGCCCTTGGGCCGGTGAGGTCCCGATCCCCGCCCTCCCCAAGCATCCGTTCGAGAAGATGGAATCGTTCCAGCAACTTCTCAAACGATTCGAGCGGTTGAATCCGGGTGGCGCGGATCACGGCCATCTCGAGAACAAAACCGGGATGGACCGCTCCACGGAATGATTCCAGGGCAAGCGAGAAGATTCCGAAGAGCCGTTGCAGCTCTTCCACCCCGGCGGAGGCCGACAGTTGCCGGATCTCTTCCACCTCTTCCGAAGGAAGATCGATCAGCTCCTCCGGCGCCGTGGAGGACTTGGCGATGACCAGGTGGCGGATATATTCCAGGAGCTCCGACGTAAACTGGCGATAGTCCTGCCCCTCGTCGGCCAGCTCTTTCACAATCCGCAAGGCCTCCGCCGTTTTACGTTCAAGAATCGCTTTCACCATGGCCATAAGCGGCCCGCGGCCGGCCGTTCCCAGGATCACTTGAAGATCCTGATCGTTCACCTCCTTGCCGCTGTAGGCCACCACCTGATCCAAGAAGCTTAACGCATCCCGCAGGCTGCCGTCGGCGGCCTTCGCGATCAGGCCCAGTCCCTGTCCGGTAATCCGGATGCCTTCTTCGCGGATGATGCGTTCCAACTGTGCGATGATTTCCTGCCGCGTGATGCGTTTGAAATGAAAATGCTGGCATCGCGAAAGGATCGTGGACGGAATCTTGTGATCTTCGGTCGTGGCGAAAATGAAGACCACATGAGACGGCGGCTCCTCGAGCGTCTTCAGGAGGGCGTTGAAGGCCTCTTTCGTCAGCATATGGACTTCGTCGATGATATAGACCCGGTACTTCCCGGCCATCGGGGCGTACTTCACGGCTTCCCGAAGCTCGCGCACTTCATCGATCCCGCGGTTGGAAGCCCCGTCAATCTCGACCACATCCGGCGAATGGCCCGACGTGATGGAGAGGCAGGAAGGACAGGTCTGGCAGGGAGCGACCGTCGGCCCGTTCGAGGCCGACGCACAGTTCAGGGATTTGGCCAGGATTCGGGCCATGGTCGTTTTTCCTACACCGCGCATCCCGGAAAAGAGATAGGCATGCGCGATACGGCCCTGGCGGATCGCATTGGTCAGCGTCCGGGCGACATGGACCTGGCCGACGACCTCTTCAAAGGTCTGGGGTCGCCATTTGCGTGCCGAGACTTGGTAGTCCATATTACACCGCGTCAACAGGCAGGGGACAGATTTGCAATCTGTCCCCTCCCGGATTAATAAAAGGCCAGGCGACCTGCGGCACCCAGAAGTATTTGCTTACCGTTGCTTCCTTCCGGACCTGGCGGGGTTTACAAGCTCCTGTCGCACAGGGCCCGGCCTTTTTATTTATGGCGGAGAGGGAGGGATTCGAACCCTCGAGAGAACTTTCGCCCCCTACACGCTTTCCAGGCGTGCCAGTTCAGCCGCTCCTGCACCTCTCCGAAAAAAGTGTGACGCTTATTCTATGAGAAACCCGTTCGGTTTGCAATGAAAAGATGGATGAGCGGAAGCGGAAACAATCAGAGATCACTTCCCTGCGATAATCCAAAAGAGTCCTATCCCTATAATGCCTTGTTTTATAGAATTAGCCGCCCGTCTTTGGAATAATCTTCTCAAGCTCAGTAATCAGCGGGGGAAGATCGGACGTGACCGTGTCCCAGACGCGATCCAGGTCAATATCGTAGTACGCGTGAATCAGACGGTTTCTCATGGCGACGATGTCCGTCCACGGCAGCCCTGGACATTGTTCTCGACTTTCTTTGCTGACCTTCGACGCGGCCTCGCCGATAATTTCAATCGACTTGACCAATGAGAGCGTCAGCTTCCGGTCACTGTCGAGTGTTTTTCTTGTACAGTTGCGGGTAAATGAGATCGCATCTCTCGCGGCATCCAACATATGACGCAGGCGCACAAGGTCATCCTTGCGCATACTGGACCTCGGCTGATAGCAGGACCTCGTCCCGGAAGTAGCGGCTCAAATCCGCCGGCGTTCTTAAATCAACTTTCCGTCCCAGGATTTTGGAAAGCTCAAGCTCCATTCCGGCAAGACGAATGAGTCCGACGACCTCTCCCGGTCCAAATTCAACCAGGACGTCCACATCGCTTTCCGGTCTAAAATCGTCTCGCAGGACAGATCCAAAAAACGACAATTTACGAATGTGATGCCGCTTGCAAAAATCAGCAATCTTGTCTTTTGAAACGACAATGTTCTTGCTCATGAGTTTCCCCGCGATTTAATCACAGTGATTTTATGCGGAGCCTTTTATATGAAGCCTGAATTTATTCTAAGAGAAATCCGTTCGGTTTGCAATGAAAAGGTGTGGGGATCATCACAGGCCCGGTCAATCCTATGCGCTCAGCACGGTCGGCTCCAGCTCGGGTTAGGCCGGCCTTAAAAAGGCTTGGGGCAAGTCTTGCTTTAACGTATTGCTCTGTTCGGTGGGGATGCATGATTGTAAGAACTGATCCTGGACTGTAGGCTAAAGCGATTTCCAACCTTTTTTCAAGAATTCTCCGAAACTTCCGGGTGGGTAGTCGGCATTCTCAATATTACGACGAAGTTCGGGATCCTGTATCAGTAACTTTGCCCATTCAGTCGGATCCTCGATATGGCTTCTGAGAACCGCGATTCTTTGTTCCTCAACCTTCTTTTCAAGGAATTCTTGAAGATCCCTCTCTCTGCACCTCCAAACATTATTCAAGCGGAATCCAGGGAGCTCACCTCTTTCAACAAAATTCCTGACTTCAGACTCGTCGAGCCTCAAGAGTTGTGACACTTCTGTGATCGTCAGCACCCTTTCCATTTTCCATCCTCTCTCTTCGCCTCCAAGATATGGGCTATTGGCTGGCTAACTTTTTATAAGGCCAACCAGCCCAATCTATCACTATTCCATGTAAAACTGGCGGAGAGGGAGGGATTTGAACCCCCGGTGGAGTTTCCCCCACATCTGCTTTCGAGGCAGACGCCTTCAGCCGGGCTCGGCCACCTCTCCGATTATAACTGGGGGCCCGTGCGGCAAAGAAGAAACAATGTCCTCCGATGCCCCCAGACCCCGCGGCAGCCCCAGGCTAAGCCTGTTGGCTGCCTTAAACTTGCTCTGCGAATTTTCCTACAGAACCTTTTCGCCGATTCGCAAAAAATTCCTTCAAAACGCTTCGACATGCCTCTTCCAAAACACCCGTCGTGATTTCGATCCGATGATTCAGCCGCGGCTCTCTCACAATATCAAACACCGACCCGCAGGCGCCGGCCTTGAGATCATAGCAGCCGTAAACCAGTCGGTCGATGCAGGCCAGCACGAGCGCCCCGGCGCACATCGCGCAGGGCTCGAGCGTCACATATAATGTCGTCCCCGTCAATCGCCAGCGGCCAAGTTTTCGGGCCGCCTCGCGAAGGGCCAGCATCTCGGCATGGGCCGAGGGGTCCTGGAGTCCCTCGCGCAGGTTGTGCGCCCTCGCGATGATCTCTCCATCATAGACCACAACCGCACCGACCGGAACTTCGCCGTCTTCCATTGCCCGCCGGGCTTTCTCCAAGGCAATCGCCATAAATTTTTCATCCGTCATGTTCATTTTCTACAGTTTGATAATTCTTGCGCCCAGAGGGATTTGAACCCCCGGCCTTCTGATTCGTAGTCAGACGCTCTATCCAACTGAGCTATGGGCGCGATTGTCGTTCATTTAATGTACGGGCGAAACGGCCGTTCGCCCCTACGAGGCGGCCACGCTGTCGCGCAGGGTGATCGCATACCGCTCGTGCTGAAACGGATGGACCGCCGGAAAGAGCTGGAACAGCCATCCGTTAAAAACCTCTTTGCCGTTGTCCAGGATCCGCACATGGACCGCGGGGTTCTTCAACTCGCCGGAGGCCGTTGTAAACTTCATCCCTTCAATCTTCAGGTCGGGCAAAAATTCCTCCGCCTGCACCACCAGGGAGGACGACGGAATCGTCAATTCGCCCCCTAAGTTCACGAGGTATTCTTTGGATTGGTTCGACTTCTTGTCCTCCACTAAAAGTTTGACGGCCGTCCACTTCCCCTTCAAAGATTCCGGAATCACGGTCGGGGCCGCGCCCGAAATTGGGGGAACGTCCGTCGGCAGAGTTTGTTGCGGCGCCACCCGCGGTGAGGCCTTGGGTTGAGGAGGGGCCGTCTCCTTTTTTTGACATCCCGCGATCAAGATCATGACGGCTAAAAATCCGACAACCGTCTTCCGAACTTTTTTCATCCATCCTCCCGTGAATTTTAAAAATGTCTGAGCGTATTTTAAGGGAAACCCGCCGTGATTGCAAATAAAAAAGGCCGTTCATGACCGCCCCCGACGACTTCCGAGCAGGCTGCGCACCACCTGCGATTCAGGCACAGGGGTGGACGATCATAAACCGGACATGATATACTGGTCAGTTCAAAGGGTTTTGGGTGCGTGTCTATGGAACAGAAACAGCTCGTCATCCGCGGCGCGCGGGAGCACAATTTAAAGAATATTGATGTCGTGATTCCCCGCGACAAGCTGGTCGTGATCACCGGCCTGTCCGGTTCCGGGAAGTCCTCTCTCGCCTTCGACACGATCTACGCCGAGGGCCAGCGGCGATATGTCGAATCGCTTTCGGCCTATGCCCGTCAGTTCTTGGAACAGATGGACAAGCCGGACGTGGACGCGATCGAAGGACTTTCACCCGCCATCTCGATCGAGCAAAAAACGACAAGCCACAATCCGCGTTCGACCGTCGGGACCGTGACCGAGATCTATGACTATCTGCGGGTTCTGTTCGCGCGGGCCGGCCGGCCTCATTGTCACCAATGCGGCCGCGAGATCGCGGCGCAGACGGTCCAGCAGATGGTGGACCAGATCATGACCTGGCCCGCAGGGATCAAGGTCCAGATCTTCTCGCCGATCGTCCGGGGCCGAAAGGGAGAATACCGCAAGGAACTCCTCCAGCTCCGCAAAAACGGATTCATCCGCGTCCGGATCAACGGCGAGCTTCGGGACCTTTCGGAAGAGATCGTCCTGGATAAAAAGAAAAAACAGACGATCGAGGTCCTCATCGACCGACTGGTGGTCAAGGACGGAATCCAGAAGCGCCTGGCCGATTCGCTCGAGACGGCGCTGCGCCTAGCCGAAGGGATCGTTCTTCTTCAACACGGCGGCGAGGAAACGTTGTTCAGCGAAAAACTGGCCTGCATCGAGTGCGGGATCAGTCTTCCCGAGCTGACGCCGCGCGTCTTCTCGTTCAACAACCCGCACGGCGCCTGCCCGACCTGCGACGGTCTCGGATCCACGATGGATCTGGATCCCGACCTGATCATCCCGGACAAGAGCCTCTCTCTCCGGGATGGGGCGATCAAACCCTGGGAAAAGCGGTTTTCGGTCTATTACTACCAGATGCTGGAATCGGTTGCGAAGCATTACGGGTTTGATCTCCGCACGCCGTTCAAGGATCTGAAGCCGGAGCGTCAACAGGTCCTTCTGTACGGCTCCGGCGCGGAGGAGATCACCTTCTATTATGAAAGCGACGGCCATCGTCATGCCTACCATCGGCCGTTCGAAGGCGTGATCGGCAATCTCCAGCGGCGTTTCCGTGAGACGGACTCGAGCTACATCCGTGAGGAGATCGCGCGATACATGGGCACTCATCCCTGCAAGGTCTGCAAGGGCGAGCGGCTCAAGCCGGAAAGCCTGGCTGTGAAGATCGGCGAGAAATCGATCGCCGAGGCGACCCGATTTTCGATCAAGGAAGCGGCCCTCTTTTTTGCCGGATTGAAACTGACCGAACGGGAGATCTTCATCGCCCACCGGATTTTAAAAGAGATTAATGAACGTCTTGGATTCTTGATAAACGTGGGTCTGGACTACCTTACGCTCGACCGGGCCGCGGCCACGCTGTCCGGCGGCGAGGGACAACGGATTCGGCTGGCGACCCAGATCGGCTCCTCGCTGACCGGTGTGCTGTACATCTTGGATGAGCCCTCCATCGGGCTGCATCAGCGGGACAATCGCCGGCTGCTGGACACGCTGATCCGTCTTCGCGATCTGGGAAACACGGTGCTGGTGGTCGAGCACGACGAGGAGACGATTCGGACGGCGGACCACGTGATCGACATGGGGCCGGGGGCCGGCATCCACGGCGGCGAAATCGTGGCCGAGGGAACGCCCAAAGAGATCATGGCGCATGAGAAATCGCTCACCGGAAAATATCTTCGCAAAGACCTCACGATCTCCCTTCCCAAGCGTCATCGCCCGCCGCAAAAATTTTTGAAGATCATCGGGGCGCGGGAGAACAATCTCAAGAGCATCGATGTTCCGATTCCTTTGGGTCTTCTCACCTGCATTACGGGCGTGTCGGGATCAGGCAAGAGCACGCTGGTCCTGGAGGTGCTGTACAAAAACCTTGCTCAACGGCTGTACCGTGCGACGGACCGTCCCGGGGCCTGCGACCAGATCAAGGGACTGGAGCATCTCGACAAGGTGATCAATATCGACCAGTCGCCCATCGGCCGGACGCCCCGGTCGAACCCGGCCACTTACACCGGGCTGTTCACCTTCATCCGTGATTTGTTCACGCAGATTCCCGAGTCCCGGATGCGGGGCTACAAGGCCGGGCGGTATAGCTTCAATGTCAAGGGCGGACGGTGCGAAGCCTGTCAGGGCGACGGCGTGATCAAGATCGAGATGCATTTCCTCCCGGATGTCTATGTCACCTGCGAAGTCTGCAAGGGCAAGCGGTATAACCGCGAGACGCTCGAGATCCATTACAAAGGAAAGAACATCGCGGACATTCTGGACATGACCGTGGATCAGGCCGCCGCCTTTTTCTCGGCGATCCCGCACCTCAAGGCCAAGCTCGAGACGCTTCAGGATGTCGGATTGGGCTATGTTCATCTCGGTCAATCGGCCACGACGCTCTCCGGCGGCGAGGCACAGCGTATCAAGCTGTCTCGCGAGCTGTCCAAGCGCGCGACCGGGCAGACGTTGTATATCTTAGATGAACCCACGACCGGACTCCATTTTGCCGATATCCAAAAACTGTTGGATGTCCTCAATCGTCTCGTCGATGCCGGAAACAGCGTCGTTGTGATCGAGCACAACCTCGATGTTATTAAGAATTCCGACTGGGTCATCGACCTTGGACCGGAAGGCGGAGACCTGGGCGGCCGGATCGTCGCGACCGGCACGCCGGAGGCGCTCGCGCAGATCAAGTCATCCTACACGGGGCAGTTCTTAAGGAAGGGCCTTCTTGACAGTGAGAGGGGCATCGGATAAGATGGCATCGGATTTTGGGAGAAGGTCGTGATCCGGAATAAAAGCGTTCGTCCTATCTTTGTTGTCGTCGTTATCGCGGCGGTTCTATCCGCCTGCGGTTCAAAATCATCCTCATCCGATCCCTCAACCGCACCTCCGCCTCCTATCGCGCAGGTCCAGGGACAGGCGCCGGTTCAGCAGACGCCGGGCCAGGCCCCGCAGGGACGCGATCCCTTCATGGAGCAGGGGGCGCAGTTCATGACCAAGGTGATGGAGCACAAGCGGCGCCTGGAAAAAGACCCAAAGGACAAAGAGGCGCTGCTCTTCTTGGGCAACGCCAACTACGACATCTCGCGATTTGATCAGGCCAAAGAATACTATAAGCGCTATTTGGAAATTGATCCGGCGCGCGCGGGCGTCCGGACCGATCTGGCCACGAGCTATTACAAAATCAAGGATGTGGACTCGGCTGTCCGCGAATTAAAAACCGTCGTAGCCCAGGTCCCGGATCATGAGGCGGCGCTCTATAACCTCGGTCTGATTCTCTTGGGGGATAAGCAGGACAAGGAGGGCGCGATGGCGGCCTGGGAGGCGTTGCTCGCGGCCCATCCCAACCATCCGAAGGCCCTCGAGGTCCGAAAGCAGATCGACGAGATGAAAAAGAAGTCGTAGAAGAATGAGCGCGCGTCTTCTCGTCATCCTGTTTTTTCTTTTTGTGCTCTATCTCGTGGTGAAAACGGTGATCGGTTTTGTCTATCTGTCGAGTCAGCGACGAAAACGGCGGGAGCGGTTGGGGGGCGAAATGGTCAAGGATCCGATCTGCGAGACCTACATCCCCAAGGCCGCGGCCATTGCAAAATATTCGGGCGGACAGACGGTCTATTTCTGTAGTCAGGAATGCGCCGATGTATATCTGAAAAAGAACGGATAACGTAAGATAAGGAGCCGGTTCGCAGCTAAGCCGCGAGAGGCTCGGGGTGTGGGGGCATCGGAGGACCGGCCGTTTTGTTCTTCCGCACGGGCCCCCACATATAATAAGGAGAGCGTCATGAAATTCTTTCTGGATACTGCCAACATCAAGGAGATACAAGAGGCCGCCGCCATGGGCGTGCTGGACGGCGTGACCACGAACCCGTCGCTGGTGTCGAAGGAAAGCCGTCCCTTCCACGCGATTCTGGAGGAGATCTGCCGGATCGTTAATGGACCGATCAGCGCCGAGGTGGTCAGCGTCGAGATGGACGGGATGCTCAAGGAAGGCCGCGAGCTGGCCAAGATCCATAAAAACATCGTGGTCAAGCTCCCGACGATACTGGAAGGCCTGAAGGCCTGCAAGCGATTGACGGGCGAAGGCATCCGCGTCAACATGACACTGGTCTTCTCGCCCTCGCAGGCGCTGCTCACGGCCAAGGCCGGGGCCGCCTTCATGAGTCCCTTCATCGGGCGACTGGATGACGTCAGCCAGTCCGGGATGGAGATCATTCGGCAGATCAAGACGATCTATGACAATTACGGCTACAAGACCGAGATCCTAGCCGCCAGCATCCGCCATCCGATGCATGTCGTCGAGGCCGCGCTGGCCGGCGCGCACGTCGCCACGATGCCCTTCTCCGTCATCCAGCAACTGATCAAGCATCCGCTGACCGATGCGGGCCTGAAAAAATTCCTCGCCGACTGGGAACGCGTCCCGCGCTGATGCGGCCCGAAATACGCCGTCTGATCCGATCCGCGCTCAAGGCTGCGGATCCCGCGACGGCTGTTCGCCGGTCGCTGCGGATTGAGAAGTCCCGCCTTGTTGTAAAAGATCAAACCGAAAATCAGTCCCAAGAATATTTTTATGAGGTCGGCCGCATACGCCGATTAGTCGTGATCGGCGCGGGAAAGGCCGCGCCGGCGATGGCGGCGGCCGTCGAGTCGGTGTTGGGTTCGCGGATCACGGATGGTCTTTTGGTCACGAAGGCCGGCCGTTTTAAACCATTAAAGAAGGTTCAAGTGCTAACGGCTGGCCATCCGATTCCGAACCGTGCAGGACGGATCGTGGCCGAGCGGTTGATTCATCTTGTAGATGGATCGGACCCGGACGATCTGGTTCTATTCCTTCTTTCCGGCGGCGCCTCGGCCTTGCTGCCGTTTCCGGTAAAAGGAATTACGCTTCGAGACAAGCAGCGAGTAACGAGTCAATTGCTCCGCTCCGGTGCGACGATTCAGGAATTAAATGCGGTTCGTAAGCACCTCTCTGAACTCAAGGGTGGATGGCTGGCCGCGCGATGCCACCCGGCGCGGGTCGTCTCGCTCATCCTGTCGGATGTGATCGGGAACCCGCTGGACGCAATCGGCTCCGGCCCAACGGCGCCGGACCCGACGACGTTCGGCGATGCGATTGAAATTTTGAAAACGCGTCGGGTCTGGTCCAACGCTCCTCGTGCGGTCCGAACGCATCTTCTGAAGGGAGAACGAGGCCATTGTCCCGAGACGCCGAAACACGGTGATCCGCTTTTCCATCGTGTTCAAAATATCATCATCGGGGACAATCACACATCGGTCGAGGCGGTTGCAGATCAGGCAGGAACGTTGGGGTTGAATGCATTTGTCTTGACCACGAAACTTCAGGGTGAAGCGCGTGAGGCGGCCAAACTGTTCGGGACGCTCGCGCGCGAAGTCCGTGAAACCGGAAGGCCGGTCCCTCGCCCGGCCTGTCTTGTGGCGGGCGGGGAGTTGACCGTAACCGTTACGGGTCGTGGAAAGGGCGGACGGTGCCAGGAATTTGCGCTTGCGGCTGTTAAAGAGATTGCCGGTCTTACCGGCACGACGCTTGCGGCCTTCGGCACCGACGGCTCGGACGGCCCGACCGACGCGGCCGGCGCCGTGGTGGATGATTTGACGCTTCTTCGTGCCGCAGAAAAGGGTCTTGATCCGGACCGTTTTTTAGCCCGAAACGATTCTTGCCGTTTCTTCAAAAAATTGGGCGGGCTGATTCAAACCGGCCCAACCGGCACGAATGTGAATGATATTTATTTAATGCTGATGAGATGAACGGTCGTAGTCACGGCGCGCCTCTACTTGACCGAATCGGTCCGAAAGGGCTATTCTACCGGTGTGTTTGAACAAGGGATGCTCATGGATAAACAGGATCAAACCCAGGCCGTGAACGTAAAACCCCTTCGACGTCCTCCTCAGGCCCGGCCCGACCACGCCATCCCGGTCTTGGTTGTTATGGCCGGGAACGATATCGGCAAGGTGTTTTATTTCGACGAGGAGGGCCAGACCATCGGGCGGGACGTGGAGGTCCAGATCCCGCTGACGGACTCTTTGGTATCGCGCCGGCATGCCCAGGTCTACCGACAGAAAGCGGAGGATGGGGACGCGGTCCATCATATCGTCGTCGATCTGCATTCCACCAACGGCACCTTCGTCAACGGCGAGCGTATTTCAAAGGTCTTTCTGCAGAACGGCGACAAGATTCAGATCGGCGACACGACGTTTAAATTCACCCTCCACGACGAGACCGACCACCGCTACCAACAGGAAATCCAGCGGCGAATCCATCTGGACGACCTCACTGGCCTGCTCTCGCTCAATTCTTTCTACGAGCGTCTGGAGCGACGGCTGCAGCAGTCCCGGCACCGCCGATCGAGGGTCGCCGTTCTCATGATGGACCTCGACGGCTTAAAGGCCGTCAACGAGAAGCACGGCCACCTGGCCGGCAGTTTTTTGATCAAAAGCGTGGCCGCGCATTTGCGCGAGCGGCTCGGCCCGCTCGGCGAAGTCGGCCGCTACGGCGGCGATGAGTTCATCGCCTTTATACCGGACGTCGAAACAGAGGAGGTCCTCGCCCACCTCGAAAACCTGCGATCCGCCGTTGCGGGGCACCGGTTCTCCTTTAAGGACATGCCGGTCCGGATCACCCTCTCGGTCGGCCTGGCGACGTTTCCCTGGGACGGTCATTCCGTGGAGTCGCTGGTGGCGGCCGCGGATGCGGCGCTCTTCTCGGCCAAGCAACAGGGCAAGAACCGCATCGTGGCGCATGACCGGGATTGACCGGCCCATTCAAAACCGGACCGATGGGGACGCATGTCAATGACCGGCGCCCCCTGCTGATACGGTGATCAAGGAGTGGGGGATGAACCTAAGGCCACTTTTCGGATCAGATGGTTGTCGGTGTCCGCAATATAGATGGACTTGAGATCGAGAGCGATTCCGTGAGGGGAGCTGAGAAAAGCCTTCGTTGCCGAACCGCCGTCGCCGCCCCGGCCCGGCCGGCCGCTTCCGGCGACGGAAGCAATGATCCCGGTCTTAAGCGACACGACGCGGATGAGGTGATGGCCGGTGTCCGCAATGTAAAGGATATCCTGATCGATGCCGATCCCGGCCGGGTAACGCAGACTGGCTTCGACGGCAGGTCCCCCGTCCCCTTGAAGGCCGGAATTCCCATCGCCCGCCACGGTCGTGATCATCCCCGTCTTCTTATCCACCTTACGGACGCGATCGTTGTCGCTGTCCGCGATATAAAGATCGCCCTCCGAATCAAAAGCGAGGCTGGTCGGGTTGGCCAGATCCGCCCTTGTCGCGGGCCCGCCGTCCCCGCTGAATCCGGAGATCCCGGTTCCGGCGAAGGCGGAAATCAATCCTGTAGAGGAATCAACGACGCGGACCCGTTGGTTGCCTGTATCGGAGACGTAGAGGTTGCCCTCCGCGTCCACGGCGATCCCCGTCGGTGAATTGAGACGGGCCTCGGCGGCCGGGCCTCCGTCTCCTGTGAGGCCCTGAGTCCCATTGCCGGCCACGGTGCGAATGATGCCGGTGACGACGTCCACTTTTCGAATACGGTGGTTTCCCTGATCCGCAATAAAGATCGACCCGTCTTGTCCGCGCGCCACGCCCATCGGATGGGCCAGGGAAGCTTTTAAAGCAGGCCCGTCATCTCCAGAATAACCCAGTATGCCGTTGCCTGCCACGGTCGTCATCATGCCGTTCTTTCCATCGACTCTTAAAACACGGTGGCTATCCCGGTCCGCGATGTAAAGATTGCCGGAACGATCCGCCGTAATGTCATAGGGGAGAGCAAAATCGGCGTTGGCGGCAACCAGCCCCTCTCCACTGAAGCAGCAAGAGCCATTTCCTGCAACGGTCGTGATGATCCCGGCAGGAGAGATCTTCCGAATACGCTGACTGCCGGAGTCCGAAAGGTAGAGGGCCCCCGCCGCGTCGACCGCCACTCCGATGGGGAAATCCAAGGTCGCGCGGGCGGCCGGCCCTCCGTCCCCCGAGAATCCCGTTCGGCCGGCCTGGCCTGCGATGGTCGAGATCATGCCGGTCGGCGTGATCTTTCGGATCACTCGGTTGCCGCTGTCGGCGAAATAGAGGGTTCCATCCGACCCCACTGCAATCCCGGCAGGGAAGGCCAGACTGGCCTTTGTGGCCGGTCCTCCATCTCCGGCAAAGTCGATCGTCTCATTGCCCGCTATGGTGGTGATTTTTCCGGTCTCGGCCTCCACCTTGCGAATACGGTTGTTGAGTGTGTCCGCAATGTAGACATTTCCCTCCGCATCCACCGCGACGCTGTGCGGGTTCATCGTACTCGCGCGGCTGGCCGGCCCTCCATCCCCCGCGTATCCCGGAGCGGTGATCACGCCGGCGATCACGATCAACTTTCCCGTGGTCATATCCATCTTCAGGATCCGGTTGCTCCCCATCTCGGTGATATATATATTCCCTTTTAAATCGATCGCCATGTGATGGGGCGGGGCCAACTCGATCTCTTCACTCTCTTTGCCGGGCATATACATCTTGGAGTGATCATGTTCCTGGAGGGATTTTGAGAGGAGGGGATTCGCCGATAATGCCGCCTTCCTGCCGACGACCGGGTGGATGTTCCCCTGCTTATCCAACATTCGGATGCGCTCGTTTTCGGTATCCGAGATATAGAGGTTTCCATTTGAATCGAAAGCAAGCCCATGGGGTGAGGAGAGGCGGGCCCTTAATGCGGAACGATGATCACCGATGTTGCCGCGAGTCCCCGTTCCCGCCACGGTGGTGATGATACCGGTCTTGACATCGACTCGTCGGATCCGATGATGTCCGGTGTCGGAGATGTAGAGATTGCCCTCGGGGTCCAACGCAATGGCCTGGGGGGTGTACAGGTTCGCTTCCGTGGCCAAGCCGCCGTCGCCCACCCCTCCGCCGGCGATCGTTGTAATGGTAGAACCGGCTATGGTCGTCGAGTAACGAATGCCCGGACGGGTCGTTTTTAAATTGGGGCTGATCGTTTGATTGGTTTTTTCGGTTACGGCGATGCAGCCTAAGGCAAGACCTACAACCAGGGAGAAGCCAAGCGAGACTTTGTAATGAACACGGACAACCATGACGCTCTCGCCAAGTGTACACGCCTAAGGACATATAGAGGAGAAGGGAGACGCTGTCGATTGGAATTATTCCAGAACTCTGGAGGGTTGTCAACAACTACTTGTTCGCGGCGAACGGCCGCTCGCTCCTACACGGCCTTGTTTCGGGCTCGTTTTCGGTCGTGCTCCGAAAGAAGTTTCTTTCGGAGGCGGATGGAGGACGGCGTCACCTCGACCAGTTCATCATCCGCGATGAACTCGATCGCCTGCTCCAGCGTCGGGCGATGGGGCGGCGTCAGGGTGATCGCTTCCTCGGCGCTGGTGGATCGGATGTTCGTCAGGTGTTTCTTCTTGCAAAGGTTCACCACGATATCGCCCTCGCGGGAATTCTCGCCCACGATCATTCCTTCGTACAGCTTGTCGCCGGGGCTGATGAAGAGCGTGCCGCGTTCCTGAATGTTGTGCATCGTGTAGGGGACGGCCTCGCCTTCTTCCATCGAGATCAGTACGCCGCGGTTGCGCGAGGGGATCTCGCCGCGGTAGGGCTGATAGTCCAGGAACATCTGGTTGAGGATGCCGGTGCCTTTGGTGTCGGTCAGAAACTCGCTGCGATATCCGAACAGCCCGCGGGCCGGGATTTCAAACAGGAGATGGACCCAGCCGTTGCCGTGATTGACCATGTTCTTCAGCTCGGCCCGTCGGGGTCCCAGCCGTTCCATCACGATCCCGACGTACGGCTCTTCGATGTCGAGGTAAACCTGCTCGATCGGCTCCAGTCGCTGTCCGTCGACCTCTTTGAAGATCACCTCCGGCCGTGAGACGGCCAGTTCATACCCTTCCCGGCGCATGTTCTCGATCAGAATGGACAGATGCAGTTCGCCCCGGCCCGAGACGCGGAAGACGTCGGTGCTGTCGGTCTCCTCCACGCGCAGCGCGACGTTCGATCGCAGCTCATTGAAAAGACGCTCGCGGAGATTCCGGGAGGTGACCAGTTTTCCTTCGCGGCCGACGTACGGGGAGGTGTTCACCATGAAAAGCATCGAGATCGTCGGCTCGCCGATCGCCAGCGCCGGCAGCGGCTCGGGACGCTCGGCATCCGCGACGGTATCGCCGATCTGGACGTTTTCCAGCCCGGCGACCGCCACGATGTCGCCGCCGCGGGCTTCATTGATCTCGATTCGCTTCAAACCTTCGAATCCCATCAGGCGGCTGATCTTTCCCGTCTCGACATGGCCGTCCGGCCGGACCTGTGCGACCGTTTCCTGCGTCCGGATTTTGCCTCGAACGACGCGGCCCAGCCCGATCCGGCCGATGTAGTTGTCGTAATCCAGCATCGTGATCTGGAGCTGGAGCGGGGCGTTTTCCTCCGCGGGCGGCGGCGGAATCTTGGACAGGATCGTTTCGAAAAGAGGGATCAAATCGGTGTTCGAATCGGACAGAGCGTATTTTGCCACACCGGTCTTGGCCGAGGTGTAGACGACCGGAAAATCCATCTGGGCGTCCGTGGCGTTGAGTTCCATGAACAGGTCAAAGACGAGGTTCAACACCTCGACCGGACGTGCATCGGCGCGGTCGATCTTGTTGATCACCACGATCGGTTTGAGGCTGAGTTCGAGCGCCTTCCGCAGCACGAACCGCGTCTGGGGCATCGGGCCCTCGAAGGCGTCCACGACGAGAAGGACGCCATCCACCATCGTCAGTATCCGTTCCACCTCGCCCGAGAAGTCGGCATGGCCGGGGGTGTCCACGATATTGATCTTGTAGTCTTTATATCGGATCGCGGTGTTCTTGGCCAGGATCGTGATGCCGCGTTCCTGTTCAAGCGCGTTCGAGTCCATGATCCGTTCGCCCATGACTTCATGGGCCCGGAAGGCGCCGCCCTGCTGCAGCATGCGGTCCACCAGGGTGGTTTTTCCGTGGTCGACGTGGGCGATGATCGCGATGTTTCGAAGGTCAATACGGTGCGTCATAACGGTCATATTGCAAATCCTTTTCGTTGTTAATCATCGGATAACAAAAAGCCCCAAGCGGACTTGGGGTTGAGTATTATCATAACAGGTTGCGGCGCCGGCGTCAAGGCTGCTTGACAAGGCCGGCCAATGGTGTTACGAATACCGCCATGAAACCGGTCTCGCCGCTTCCGACCGCCTCCGAAAAAGAACAGGCCGTGCAGAGAATGTTCACGGCCATTGCTCATCGGTATGATCTCAACAACACGCTCTTATCATTAGGCCTCCACCATTCCTGGAAGCGGCTCGCGGTCAAGATGAGCGAAGCCGCGGAGGGGAATGCCGTCCTCGATCTCTGCACCGGCACGGGGGATCTGGCCGTTCTGCTGGCCCGGCAGGTCGGGCCGAAGGGACGGGTGATCGGTCTGGATTTAAACGAACGGATGCTGGCCTTCGGCCGTCGGAAGATCGGCCGGCTCGGCCTCTCGAATGTCGCACTGATGGCCGGCAATGCCGAATCGCTCCAGTTCGGCGACCGGACCTTCCATGCCGTAACCGTGGCCTTCGGGATACGGAATGTGACGAACGTTCCGACCGCGCTGGCCGAGATGGCTCGCGTCCTGAAACCGGGCGGTCGCGCCGTCTGCCTGGAATTCTCGCGCCCGACGAACAAACCGCTGCGAAAACTCTATGACCTTTACTCCTTCACGATCCTTCCGCGCATCGGACGGCTCGTCGCGCGCGACCGGACCGGCGTCTATGACTACCTTCCGGCCTCGATCCGTGTCTTTCCGGACCAGGAACGGTTCAAGGACCTCTTTTCGGAGGCCGGTTTTTCTCCCGTCACTTACCGCAATCTGTCCTGCGGAATCGTGGCGATTCATGTCGGGATGAAACCGTCGTCTTAGTCGGGGCGAGGTCGCCTCGCCTCTACGGCGTCGGTTCAAACACGACGGCCACCTCAAGACCGATCCCAAGCTCGACAAGCCATTGAAGGGCTTCCGGAGGGAGACCGAAGCCGCCCCGCCCGTGGTTCGAGCGGTATTCACAAAACAGATCCACCGATAAAGCGGTTTTGATATCCCGTAGGACGAATCCGCGCGGAAGCAGTCTAGACTTGAGCCAGGCAAAATGATCTTCCAGCGGCCGATCCCGCGCCACCGGCGCCGTCATCTCCCAAAAATCGAGTTCCAGACGCTCCGACGTCCCTTCAACCGGTTCCCCTCGGCGACGGATCTGAGTCGGTTCAAGGCCCAGACGCATGCCGATGACCGTCATATCCTCGATCTTCCCGAAGATCCTGAGCGTGGCGGAGTACCGTTCGTAGGATTCTGCCGTTGCCATTCGGTTCGTGCTCCTGTTGGATTTTATTGAGTGGGTGCAGAATAATGGATCGCCGGACAAAATGCAATCATTGCATCGAAGCGAGGGGTATGTTATCGTTAAGCCGCCTATGGATGCCGAGAACTATCTTGAGACACGGCGTTAAAAATCTCTTCATGGGCGGCGTGACGGTCCTTTTATTGTCGGCCTGCCCCGCGCCGTCCCTCTCGACGAACCCCGCCTCCGTCTGCTACCGTCCTCACTGGGCGATCCCGTTCGATATTCAAAAAGTCCAACGCGTTGCGCAGCAGTCGTTTACCACGCACACCGGCTCCATGCTGTACGTGACGATCTTCGCCCCGGGACCGTTCGACCGCTCCTTTTACTTTGTGATGTCTCCAACTCCGGACACCGGGTCGGTAGCGAAGAGCGCCAATATCGGGATTATGCTGGACACAAACCGAAACGGAAAACCGGACTGCTTCATCCTCGGCGGCGGAACGCTTCCGGGCGCGCGCGGAAAACCCGTGGCCTACAACTTCTTCGCAATCGACCGGGAAGGCAACGGTCGCATCGGGGAGTTTATCAGCGAGGACCTGGATCTGGACGGGGACCGCATTATGGATCGGAATGTCCAGGCGATCCTCATGGAACCGGACCCAGAAGGCCATTTTCAACGGGGCGCGTATCTGGTGAACGGCTCGATCACGCCCATTCCGAAGGACGGCTCGGCCTTTCTCTTAAGAAAACCGCTCTGGCAGGAACCCTTCCGGTTTCAGGATGACGATGTGACGAAGATGACGCTGTTCGCTGCGCTGCAGAAAATCTGGGAAGATCTGCAGCGTCATTAGACCAGCCGTCTTAAAGTCATTTAACTTCCTCAACTCCGGGACCCCCTCCCCGCGCGCATTCTGTGACTGCTCGACGGCTCCACTGTTATATTCTGCAGCCTCTCGTCACGACAGCACCAGCACCTCCAGCTCTTTGACTCGTTTTAACTTCGAGTCATTCCCGATAAAGCCCGTTGCGGGGGAATGAAGCGCGGTAGCCAGCAAAACCGCATCGGGTGTTTTCAACTCGTACTCGGCCCGCAACCGGGCCCCTAAATCGGCGACCTCGATTGACAAGTCGACCCAATGGATATGAGGATACGTGGTCAAAAGACCGTAGAACCGATTGACGATTTGATCGTTTTGGGTTCGATAAGGCTGGACGAGAACCTCAAGAAGCGAGAGCGTGGAACAAACAGCGACGGACCGACCCGTTTCGATCGATTCAAATACTTTTCGTGCAAGGGCTCCGTAGGAAGCGTGCGCTTCGATAAAGTAGATCAGGATGTTTGAATCCAGTCCGATGCGCCGGTGCCGGCCCAAAAACTTCTCCAGGACCGGAACGCTCACCACGATCGGCGTTCCCGTTTCAAATAATTCTTCGGATAGACGTCCTTTCCCGAACCCGCGAGCGCATCGGCATACTTCCTGGGTTTCGGCATCAAGATCGTGATATCGCCTTTGACGACCAGCAGCAGCGAATCGCCTCCTTTGACCTTCATCGCCGCGCGCGCCTCCTTCGGAAGAACGAGTTGATTTTTCGAAGACAACTTCAAATAAGTCACGGCTCCCTCCCGTTGCACTCCCATAGACTGATGCTTTACTTTATCATAAATTGTAAAGCGATGCAAGTTTACCAGGCCTCCCCCATCCCCGCGCGCGAGGCTGGAGCGGTGCATGGATCAAGGCGGAGCGGGCCGGCGCTGGGCCAACACCTTTTTCATTTCGACTGCAGACTTTGTGTTGAAGACCGATTCCCGCGTGAGCCAACCCTTGCGCGCGATTCCGACGCCGTACTGTACATCCCCGATCCCCTCGACGCTGTGGGCGTCGGGGTTGATGCTGACCGGCACGCCCATCTCAACCGCCAGCGGACAGAGCCGCCAATCGAGATCCAGGCGCAGCGGATTCGCATTCAACTCCATCACCACGCCGTGGTCGCGCGCGGCCCGAATGATTTTCCGCATGTCGACCGGATAGGCCTCGCGCGTGAGGAGCAGCCGCCCGGTCGGATGCGCCAGGATCGTGACGTAAGGATTTTGGATCGCCTTGAGGATGCGGTCCGTCATCCCGGCTTCGGTCATCGCAAACTTGCTGTGGATCGAGGCGATCACGAAATCAAAACCTGCCAGGACATCGTCCGGATAATCGAGCGTCCCGTCCGGAAGGATATCGCACTCAGTTCCCTTGAAGATCGTGATGTCTTTGTGTTTCTTGTGAAGCTCGTCGATCTCTTTTTGTTGTTGTCGGACCCGCTCGATCTCAAGCCCGTTCGCGTATACCGCCGACCGGGAATGATCCGAGATGCCGATGTACTCGTAGCCCGCCGACCGCGCCGCCTCGACCATCGCCTCCAGTGTGGCATTTCCGTCGGAGTAGACCGTGTGATTATGAAAGATCCCCTTGATATCGGCCGCCGCGATCAGTTTCGGCAGCTTTTTCGTCTCGGCCGCCGCGATCTCGCCCATGTCTTCTCGCAGTTCCGGAGGGATGAAGGCCAGGCCGAGCCGGGCGAAGATCTCTTCTTCATTCTTACAAGCGATGAGCTTCTCACCTTGGAACAACCCGTACTCGTTCATCTTGAACCCGAGCCGAAGCGCGCGGCCGCGCATCGCGACGTTATGCTCCTTGCTTCCGGTGAAATGATGAAGCGCGTAAGGGAACTCGGCGTCCGATACGACGCGGAGATCGGCATTGATGCCGGACTTAAGGCGAACCGAGGACTTGGTCTCGCCCTTTGCGATCACCTCCTCCACCTCCGGGAGGGTTGTAAAGGCCTCCGTCACCGGACCGGAACGCTCGGCGCTCACGAGCAGATCGATATCTTTCACGACCTCTTTTTTCCGCCGGAGACTGCCGGCAATGGCGATCCGCTGAACCGTCTTGTGGGTCTTCAGAGCGTCATAGAGCCTTTCGGCCTCGTTCGCCGCGACGGGGTAATGGAATTGACCCTTCTGCTTGCGCACGTACTGGATGCCCTGGAGGATCTTTTCCTGCATCCGCGGGCCGAAGCCTTCCAAGGTTAGGAGCCGGTTCTCGTTGCAGGCATACTCCAGCTCCCCGACGGTCGAGATTCCCAATTGGTCGAAGATCGCCTTGGCCCGCTTTGGGCCCAGGCCGGGGATGCGGATCATATCGAGAAGACCGGGCGGGACCGAGGCCTTGAGTTCTTCGTAGTAACCCAGCTTCCCGGTCGCGACCAGTTCGGTGATCTTCTCAAACAGTGCCGCGCCGATCCCTTTCACCTCTTTCAGCGCGCCGGACCGGACGGCCTCGGACAGATCCGTCTCAAGCGAGGCGACTGCGCGGGCCGCGTTTGCATACGCGCGGCACTTGAACGGATTCTCGCCTTTTAATTCCAAGAGGGTGCTGATCTCGTCCAAGATGTCGGAGACTTCCTGTTTCGTCATGCGGTTTCCTTCCGGCAGTCCATGACCGCTTTTGCGTTCCGCTGGAGGCCCGCGCGCTTGGGACGGAGAAGCGGCGTGTCCTTGAATGCGGCGCGGAAGTCCTCATCGGAGGCGAGCGCCGTCACTTTTTCAAGATCCAGCCATGGCCCGGCGCCCTGATCCGGATGAAACTCCTTCATCACCGTCGGCTTCGGATAGGCATTGTAAGGACAGACCTCCTGACAGATATCGCAGCCGAAGACCCAGCCGTTCAGTTTGGACTTCAGATCAACAGGAATTTCGCTTTTGTTCTCGATCGTGAGATACGAAATGCAGCGGTTCGCATCGAGTTGATAAGGCGCGATCAACGCGCCGGTCGGGCAGGCATCAAGACAGAGCCTGCAGCTCCCGCATTCGGAAGTCCGGGCCGGATCCGGTTTTAACTCCAACGTCGTCAGGACGACCGAGAGAAAGACCCACGAACCGAATTCTTCCGTGATCAGCAAGGTGTTTTTTCCGATGAAGCCGATCCCGCTCTGACGCGCGAAGGCCTTTTCTAAAACCGGCCCGTGATCCACATAACTGCGACAGTCCGTCCCCGGCCCGGCTGCATCCCGAATGAAGGCCTCCAGTTGTGAAAGGCGCTCTTCGATCACGCGATGATAATCCTTGCCCCAGGCATAACGGGAGACGCGGCCAAAAACCGGGAGGGGGCAGATTTCAAATCTGTCCCCGGTCGTTATCGCTGCCTGCTCCGGCGCATAATTCATCGCCAGGACGACGACGCTCCTTGCGCCGGGAAGAACCAACTGTGGCCGCGACCGACGACGGGGTTCGCGGGCCATGTAGTCCATCCCGCCGTGGCGGCCTTCGGCGAGCCACCGGGTCAGGGCATGGTCGTCCTGTTCAAGACAACCGGCCGCGGCAATCCCGATCGCGTCGAAGCCCAATGCGCGGGCCTGCTCGATGATCTTATGCGACTCCATAGCCGCGAGCCTTCCTTCGGAGCGGCTCAACCCATTCGAAAGGAACTCGTAGTTGTCCCTGACCGAACCCGAGATCGATTCCCGGTTTGTGCGCCCCGTGAAAATCGGACCCGCCGGAAGGAAGCAGTTCATATTTTTCGGCCAGCTCGCGATAGAGCCGGCTCTGTTCATGAGAATAGGTGCTGTAAATCACCTCCAGCCCGTCGAGACCGGCGGTTGAAAGCTCCTTGACCAACGGTTCCAAGTCATCGGAATCCTCTTTGAACAACGTAAACGGATGCGCCAGAACCGCCGCGCCCCCGGCCTCATGAATCATGCCGATCGTCTCCTGCGGGCCGAACCGGAACTTCTCGACATACCCCGGCGCTCCTTTTTTCAAGTACCGCTCGAAGGCCTCCTGCATGGAAGAGACGTATCCTTTCTGAACCAGGACCTTCGCAAAATGCGGACGCCCGACAAGACCTCCGCCGGAAGCGGCACGAACCTCCTCATATGTGATCTTCAGGCCCAGCGCCCGGAGCTTTTGGACGATCCTCGGATTCCGTTCATTGCGGGCCTGCTGTAGATGCCGAAGCCGATCCAAAAAATTCGTGCGTTGCCGGTTCACGAAGAATCCCAGGATATGCATCGCCCCGGCCGGATGATCTGCGCTCAGCTCGACGCCCGGGATCACCTCGATCCCCAGCCGTCCGCCCTCGGCGATGGCCTCGTCCAGACCGTCCACGCCGTCGTGATCCGTCAGCGCAATCGCGCGCAGCCGTTTATCGGCCGCATACCGGACCAGCTCCGAAGGCGTCAGCGTCCCGTCCGAGGCCGTGCTGTGGGTGTGGAGATCGATCCAACGATCATTCATGGAAACGCTCATCTCAAATATCTGCCGGAGGACGGACTCGAACCGTCACAGGCATTTCGGCCCGAGGGATTTTAAGACCTGCTTCGCATCCGACCGAAAAGTAACAGTCGTTAAAATCCGCATACTTGAGCCCGACAAACTGTCTCAGGTTACTACCCATTACGGGGTGATGTCAAATAGAACGGTTACAATTTCGGTTACAATTAACTTATCGGGAGGGCTTTACCTATGTCACAGCGCGGTCTGAAACATACCGTCGTCGGTTTGCTGGTTTTTCTATCCCTGTTCCTCTTCGCGGCGTCCGGTTCAATCGGCGGTGACATCTTTTTCGTAACACGTGCCGTGGATGGGGACACGATTGTGCTGGCCGATAAAGAACGGGTGAGGCTGATCGGGGTGGATACGCCGGAGCTTCATCATCCCAGGAAACCCGTGCAGTACTATGCAGAGGAGGCCTATCGGTTTACCCAGAAGATCGTGGAGGGCAAGAAGGTAAGGTTGGAGTATGACTGGCAGAGACGGGACCGCTACGGGCGGCTGCTGGCCTATGTCTACCTCCCCGACGGCACCTTCCTCAACGCCGAGCTGATCCGGCAGGGCTACGGCCATGCCTATACGAGATACCCGTTCAAATACCTCGATGAGTTCAGGCGGCTTGAGCGCGAGGCGAGGGAAACCGGAAAGGGGTTGTGGAAGTAGATTCGATTTTTCGACACATCCATGGCAGGGGCAGACATATGGCTCATTCAGATGGTGGCCAATCTGGGAGATCGAATGGATTCTGCTGTTCTTTGATGAAGTTCCGTAAGACCTTAAGGTCATGTTCCGAGATCTCTTCGAATTTCACCCCTGTTTTGAATTCGTTGCACTCAAGTCCCGTAAGCAGTTCCGTCCAGACGACCCGAGCCGTACAGGAAATGTTCACATGACCCGGAAAATGAATGTTCAACCTCATCACCGACCCGGTTTCAACGGCCACGGGTAGGAGCAGCATCAGTCCGCCCCCGCCGATGGCGCGCGATTGTGCAAAGGTGGAAGCCGGAGATTCATCGAGGGTGTACTCCACAGGCAAGATCATGTCTATCCTGGGATACCGCCGCCGATGAAAATGTGTGATGGCCAGTCCCGATTTTTTTGTCATTATTATTCCTACAAGAACCGTTGTTTTAATATCTCCCAATTCACCCTTAGATCAGCTTCGCATGGACAGCCCAAGCCGAGGACCATCACCCTTTTTCAGTTGCGAGCGGCTTGTCACCTCGATGAGGCATTCAAGGACATGGCAGGCCTCGGCCGTGCTCATGTCCGACATCTCAAAGATCTCGGCGATGATCCGGGCCATCTTCGCCTGCTTGGGGGTCAGCTTCTCTGGGCTGTTCATGGATCCCTCCTTCTTACCTGTTATAAGACTCCTTCCGCGCGATATTACTGTATATAGACATCCTCTGTCAATTAATTACCATGTATAGAGAGTTTTAGAGGCACCCGAAACCCGCTATAGTCCTCCCCACAGAGGAGGACGCCATGAGAACAGAGCAGTTGTTGGGCCGGAGGATCCGGGAGCTGCGGAAGGCCCGGAACCTCACTCAGGAACAGTTCGGCGAGAGGACGGGGATCAACTACAAATATCTCGGCGCCGTGGAGCGGGGCCAGGAAAATCCCACCGTGAAAATCCTGGAGAAGATCGCCAGAGTCCTTCGGGTGGACCTTCGGGAACTCTTTGCTTTTGAACATCTCGAACCGGA
>JACQCA010000001.1 GCA_016201865.1 Nitrospirota bacterium | reverse complement strand
CGTTTCGGAATCGAACGAGATACGGGTCAGCGTCCGGGACACGGGCATCGGCATCCGTCAGGAGGATCTGCCGAAGCTCTTCAAGGAATTTCGGCAATTGGATGCCTCCACCACGCGGAACCAGGGCGGGACCGGTTTGGGCCTGACGATCGCCAAGCGTTTCGTGGAGCTTCACGGCGGCCGGATCTGGGTGGAGAGCCGGTTCGGCGTCGGGTCTGTTTTTTCGTTCAGCCTTCCGTTGCAACCGCTGCGGAAAACGGGGCTCCCTTTGAGCACGACTCCGGCCGAGGGATCTGTGCGTTGTGCGCCTTCGAACGGCGATCCCGAAGGACGGGGAGGCCCGATCCTGGCCGTGATCGACGACGACCCGCTCGTCATCTCGTTGTTTCGACGTTACCTGGCTTTGCATCCGTACCGGATCGTGGGCGTGGATCCGAACGGCAACGTGATCGAGACGGTCCGCGATCTGAAGCCGCACGCGATCATTTTGGATATCTTGATGGCCCCCAGAAACGGGTGGGATCTCCTACGGGAGCTGAAGGAGGCCAAGCAGACGGAGTCGATTCCGGTCGTGATCTGTTCCATGCTTCAAGAGAGCGGCCGGGGTTATGCCTTGGGTGCGGTGGATTATCTGGTCAAACCGGTCAGCAAAGAGGCGATGCTTCAGGCCTTGGGCCGATTGGGCGCGGTTCATAACGTGGCCGTGATCGACGATGATCCGGAGGCGATTCGACTGATGCAAAAAATCTTGGGTCAGGAACGGTATCGTGTCCACGCGGCCTTGGACGGGATCAACGGGCTGGCCTTGATCCGAGAGACGAAACCGGACCTCGTCTTTCTCGATCTGATGATGCCCGGGATGGACGGTTTCGATCTGCTCGATATCTTGCGGAGGGATCCGGCCACACGGAACATTCCCGTGATCGTCGTGACGGCAAAAGATCTGACGCCGGCGGATCGCGAGCGGCTGAATGGGAAAGTGGTCGCGTCGATCGGGAAAACGGCTTTGACCGAAACGGATTTCATCAGGGAAGTCTCGGAGGCGCTCCGGCGTACCGAGATCTCGGCGACAGGGTAACCACGGTTCGAATAACGAAGGAGAAACGACATGGAATCGAAGGCAAGGATTCTTTACGTGGAAGATAATTCTGAAAATACCCTGCTCGTCAGGAGGGTTCTTGAGGCCAAGGGATACATGATATTGGAAGCGGAAAACGGTCTGTCCGGGATTGAGGTTGCTGAACGCGAACGCCCGGATCTGATCCTGATGGACATCAACCTGCCGGATATGGACGGCTATGCCGCGGCCACCAAGATCAAGAACACAAAGGGATTGGAGCACATCCCGATCGTCGCATTGACCGCGAATGTGATGAAGGGCGACCGGGAACGGACGTTGACGGCCGGTTGCGACGGGTATATTCCGAAACCCATTGATGTTCGAAATTTTCCGTCTCAAGTGGCGGCCTTTTTAGACGGACGGAAGGAGTGGGTGGCCCCTGAAGAGGAAAAGGCCTACTTAAAAGAGCACAGCGTCAAGCTGGTCGAGACGTTGGAAGAGCGGATCCGGGAATTGACGGAAGCGAATGCGGAACGGCAGCGGAATCTGGACAAACTCCAGGAACGGACCAATGAGCTGTCTCTGCTGTTGGAGATCACCACGACCGTTTCCTCCTCGCTAAACCTGCAGGAGATGCTTCAGACATCGGCCCGGATCGCCGCGGAACGGCTGGGGGCTACCTTTGCCCGGATCATTTTGATCAATCGTCAACAGGATCGTCTGATGGTGATGGCTGCCCATCCTCAGAGAGAACTGAAATGGGATTTTGAGATCGGCCATTTTTGCGCGATCAGCGAATCACGCTGTTTCCGCAAGATCCGGGCCCTCTCGGAGCCGATGCTGCTCCGCGGCTCGGAGACCCAGTCCCAGGAATGCAGTCCCGCGGAAAGGCTGCTTTTCACCGGAAACCTGGAGGGGCTGCAAGCCCTTTTGGTCTGTCCCATAAAAAAGAGCGCCGCGCTTTTGGGTCTGATGGTGATGGGCGAGAGCCGGCGATGGGAACGGAGCCCTTTTACACCGGAGAAGATCCGGTTGTGCGACTCGATGGCCCGTCAGATGGCCAATGCGATTGAGAATGCGAGACTGTACGAGGAGGTGGTCTTCAAAGGCAACCAACTAAAGGCGGCCAACGTCGATTCGATCAAGGCGCTGGCCCAGGCGTTGGAGACCAAGGACGTGGACACGATGGGACATTCGGATCGCACGGTCGAGCACGCCCTGGCCCTGGCCAAACGGATGGGCGTTTCGGAAAAAGATCAGGAGTTGTTTCAGTACGCGGCGATTCTCCATGACATCGGCAAGATCGGGATTCCGGAGATGATCTTGAAGAAACCGGCGAAATTGACGACGGAAGAGTTTGAGGTGATGAAACAGCATCCCGTGCTGGGGGCCCGGATCGTTCAACAGATCAAGTTTCTTGAACCGGTCGTCCCGCTGGTCCGGGCGGATCATGAGCGATGGGACGGGAAGGGTTATCCCGACGGGCTGAAAGGGGAGGCCATCCCGTTGGGCGCGCGGGTCGTGGCGATCGTGGATGCCTACGACGCGATGACCTCCGATCGGGTTTATCGAAAGGCCCCCGGCAAGGAATACGCCCTCGCGGAGCTTCAAAAAAACGCCGGAACCCAATTTGATCCCGATCTGATCAAGCTGTTTTTGGAGATCCTGAACCGGAAACCGTAGTTTTATTCCGATCCCGGCGGCCGCTCGTCGGGCGGAAGCCGGCGGAGCGGGCTGTATTTCGCATCCGCCTCGTAGGCCTCGTCGAATACCTCCATGGCCTTCTTCATGTCCTTCAGTTTGTAATACGAATACCCCATGAAGTAATAGGCGTTGGCGCTTTCCGGATCAATCCGGGCGGCCTCCTCGAATTCGCGGATGGCGCCTTCATAATCCTTCTTGAAATACCGGTCCAGACCCGCGTTGAAATGATGTCGCGCTGCGTCGGCGTCGAACATCTCCGCGGCGAAGGCCGACGACAACCCCGCCGAGAACAGGATCAACATGACCCATACCATCTTCGTCATCCCGTCACCTCCTTCCTTTAAAACTTGATCTCCACCTGCGCGGTTGCCCGCAACCCGCTCAGCCATTTCTCGTAAAGCTCCGCTGAACGTTCCTGGAACAGCCGGTCCTGAATCTCGGCCCGGACCTCTTCCATCGGCCGGCGTCGCGACGGTTTGATTTCATCCAATCGGAAAAGATGGATGCCGGCCGGCGTCTTCACCGGTTCGCTGAACTCCCCGGGCGAGAGGCGTTCGATCGCCTGTCGAATTTCCGGCAGCATTTGGTCTTTTCTCAAGAGACCCAGGTCTCCTCCGTCTTTGACTTCGGGCCCGCTGGAGGATTGTTTGACCAAGGCTTGAAATTCGGCGCCGCTCTTCAATTGATCCGCCAGCCTGCGGGCGGCCCGATCGGCGACGGCCGCCGATTCGGGGCCTGTCGCGGGGAGGAAGATCTGGCGGAGGTGATACAGGACCGGGGTTTGGAATCGATCCGCGGAGTCTTCGTAATACGAACGGATATCGTCTTCGCTGAGCACGATGCTCGACTTGACCTCGCGGTTGATGAGTTTCAGAATCATGATCTGATCCTGGAGGGTTTCCCGATACCGGTCCGGCGTGGTGCGCTCCTCCTCCAAGGCCTTTTGCAGCGCCGCGTCCGTCGCGAGGCCGTTTCGTTGCTTCACGTCGTCGAGGGCTTTTTCGATCTCGTCCGGTTCCACGGTGATGCCCTTCTTCCGGGCCGTCTGAAGCTGGAGCTTTTTGTCGATCAACTGCTCCAGCGTTTCCCGCTCCGACAACGGCTTCCGGGGGAGCTTTCCCATCGGCGCCCCGGTCAGATCGGCATGAGCGGCGGCCGATTGCAGATCGGAGGACGTGATGATCTCGCCGTTGACGACGGCGACGATCCGGTCGACCGTCGACGCCTCCCCGGTCGGCGGTTGGATCCAAAGGGCGGGAAGGAGCATCGCGATCACCGCGAGCGGGAGTCGTTTACTCATGGGCGGACTCCGGAAACGGTTCCGACCGTCCGAGCGGTTGATAGAGAATCTGATAATTCACCGTGATCCGGGCCTTCTCCTTCAGACCGGCGACCCATGCCGAGAAGAATTTTTCGCGGCGCTCCAGGGTCAGTTGAGCGCGGATCCGCTCGGCCGCCTCGGCCGGATTCATCGGTTTGGACGGATGGCGTTCCTCGACCTTGAAGAGGTGGTAGCCGTAGTCGGTTTTCACGATGGGGCTGATCTTCCCGACCTCCAGGGTGAAGACGATGTCGAACGCTTCCGGCATTTCGCCTTGGGTGAAGAAACCCAGGTCGCCCCCTTGATTTTTATCCGGACTGAGCGAACGGGCCTTGGCCGATGCGGCAAAGTC
The DNA here is from genome assembly GCA_016201865.1 of Nitrospirota bacterium. Classification (GTDB taxonomy): domain Bacteria; phylum Nitrospirota; class Nitrospiria; order JACQBZ01; family JACQBZ01; genus JACQCA01. The sequence goes on along the minus strand of JACQCA010000001.1, from coordinate 4,686 downwards.
GGCCCCTTGCAACAGTTGGAGCCGGATCGCCTTCGCGGTTTCTTCATCGGCCACGACGATCTGTCGCGCCCGCACCTCCGTCGGCCGCACGAATTCCTTCGAATGTTGCTTGTAATAGGCCTGGATCTCCGAGTCGGCGATCGGGATGTTTTCGGGAACCGCTTGGCGGATCGCTTTTTGAGTTAAAAGTTCCTGTCGAAGACCCTCCTTCCATTCGTCAAAGCCGATCTGTCGGTTCTTCAGCATGGTGTCGAATTCTCCGGAAGCGTAATCGCCTTGAATCCTGTCCGTTGCCTGCTCAAGCTCTTCCGGGCCGATCGTCAGCTTCAACCGGGCCGCCTCGGCGAGAAACAGGCGGCGTTCGATCAATTGATTGAGGAGATTCCGCTTCAGTTCTTTGACGGGCTCGCCGGCCTCGTCCAGCGGCCCCTCGATCTTGGCCTCGTTGAAAGCCGTCCGGAACTCTTTAAGGCTGATGCCGTTGTCATCGATCATCGCCACGATGGGAGAGGAAGGGAGAACACCGGTCTTTCCGCAGCCGATGGTCAGCAGAATCAGCGCGTAGAAGCAGAACGGGCTAGCGCCCGACCGGGAGTATGGGAGCATTATTCTTTGTGGCATCGTCTCCGATGGATCCCAACAGGGAATCCGATATCACGATCCTCGATTCGGCCCGCAAGGTCTTGGCCCTCTCTTCAAAAAGGGCCGCTTCCTTTTCTTTGATGATCCGTTGCCGGATTTCATTCCTCGCGTCCTCGACCGTGAGGGGTTTCCGGATCGGCCGACTTTGAACGCGAATGATGTGGTAACCGACCGGTGTCTTCACGACGCCGCTGATCCGGCCGGGTTTCAACCCGAAAACGGCCTTTTCAAACTCGGGGGGCGTCTGACCTCTCCGCACCCGACCGAGGTCCCCGCCGCGATCCCGCGTGCCGGGATCCGTCGAGTTTGTCTTTGCAAGCGCGGCGAAATCGGCGCCGTGACGCAGTTTCCCAAGCAAGGTCCGGGCCTCGGCTTCGGTTTTTACCAAGATGTGAGCGGCCCGGGCCTCTTCGATCGGCGGGAAGGCGTCTCGGTGGGCGTCAAAGTAAGCCGCGACTTCCTCATCCGAGACGACGATCTTTTTCTCGATCCATTGATGAAGGGTTGCGTCCAGCAGCATCCGATCCCACACGTCCTTCACCCGTTCCCGGAAGGCCGGATCCTGATCCAGTTTCAGCGAATAGGCCTTTTGCAAGAGCAGCTCGCGCGTGATCAATTCCTCCAAGAACTCCTTCCGGCCGCTCGGACCGGTGTAGGCCGTCCGGACCGTTTCGGAAAGCTGCGACCATTTCTGATTAAACTGGTCCACCGTGATCCGTTTTCCGTTTACCTGAGCCAGTACGGAATCGCGTGAGGAGGCGGCGGGAACCGCGGGCCTGTTGCAGGCCGCGAGCAAAAGGACAAGAAACAAAATCCAGGGTGAAAAAAGTCGGAACATCCGTTCTCCGTTGGTAGGGTACTCCTATCATATCACAGAAGGCTTTGCAAGCAGTTTTTTAAGGCCGAAAACCGCGTCGTCCAGTCGGCCTGTTCCAAATCGTTCAGGATCAGTTTTACGCCGAATTCGGATGCGAGCTTCAGGCGTTTCGAGGGTTCCGAGAGAAGCCGATTCACCTGCGCCTCGGTCAAGGGGCGGGCCGGATCAAAGGCGATCAGGAAGCCGTCGCCGGTGAAATCCAATTTGTGTATCGAAAGCCGCCGGGCTTTCAGCTTGATCGTTACCACCTGCACCAGGTGTTGAACGGGCTCCGGCATCGCGCCGTAGCGGTCCTCCAACTCGGACTGGAACGCGGCCGACTCCGATTCGGTTTTGAGATCCGAGAGCCGTTTGTAAACCGCGAGACGTTGGTAGGTGTCCGGAATGTAGTCTTCCGGGATAAAGGCCGAGACCTTCAGGTTTAAGACCGGTTCGATCTCCGGTTCGACCGCTTTGCCTTTGAGTTCCTGAACGCAGTTCTCGATCAATTGAAGATAACAATCGAACCCGACCGCCGCGATATGGCCGGACTGTTGCATCCCGAGAAAGTTGCCGGAGCCCCGGATCTCCAGATCGCGCGCCGCGATTCGAAACCCGGCGCCCAGTTCGCAGAATTCTTGGATCGCCTGGATCCGGGCCCGGGCCTCTTCCGTCAGTCCTCGATCGGATGGGACGAGGAGATACGCAAAGGCCTGATGCCCCGACCGTCCGACGCGCCCGCGGAGCTGGTAGAGATCGGCCAGCCCGAACCGGTGTGCGTCATTGATCAGGATCGTATTGGCGGTGGGAATGTCGAGGCCCGATTCGATGATCGTGGTGGTCAAAAGGACATTCGTTTCCTGATGCACGAATTTCCACATCACCTGCTCGAGTTCCCGCTCGTGCATCTGACCGTGCGCGACCGCCAGCTTCGCCTCCGGCACCAGTTCGCGGAGGAGGGCGCCGATCCGTTCGATGTCTTGCACGCGGTTATGGACGAAGAAGACCTGCCCGCCCCGCGCCAGCTCGCGGAGGATGGCGTTCCGGATCACCGGCCGGTCGAAGCGCGTCAGGATCGTCCGGATGGCCAAACGGTCGGCCGGCGGCGTCTCGATGATCGAGAGTTCGCGGATTCCGGTCAGCGCCATCTGGAGCGTCCGAGGGATGGGCGTCGCACTGAGCGTCAAGGTGTCGACCGTTTTTCGGATCTCTTTGAGTTTCTCCTTGTGGGTGACGCCGAACCGTTGTTCCTCATCCACGACCAGCAGCCCAAGGTCGTTGAAGGCGACGTCCTTTTGAAGAAGACGATGAGTGCCGATGACGATGTCCAGTTTGCCCGCCGCCAGATCCGTTAGAACCGCCTTCTGTTCTTTCGCGGTTCGGAACCGGCTGAGCGTCTCGACGCGGACCGGAAACGGGGCGAACCGTTCCCGGAACGTTTCTCCGTGCTGCTGCGCCAGCAGGGTCGTCGGCACCAGTACGGCCACCTGCTTCCCGTCCAACACGGCCTTAAACGCAGCCCGCATCGCCACCTCGGTCTTCCCGTAGCCGACATCCCCGCAGATCAGTCGGTCCATCGGTCGGGGTTTCTCCATGTTCTCTTTTACGTCCTCGATCGCTTTGAGCTGGTCGGGGGTTTCATCATAAGCGAAAGCGGCGTCAAACTCGCGGGCCATGGCCGATTCTTTTGAGAAGGCGTGCCCCGGGCTCATCTCCCGGATGGCATACAGCTCCACGATCTCCTTCGCCATCGTCTCGACCGCCTTCTTGACGCGCTGCGTCGTCCGCGCCCAGGTGATCCCGCCCAGCCGGTCCAGCTTGGGGCGGTGACCCTCGACGCCGGTATACTTCTGGACCAAGTTCAGACGGTCCACGGGCAGATAAAGCGTGTCGCCGCCGAGATAATGGAGGATCATAAAATCGCTTTCATATCCCTGGATCGAGAGCCGCTTCAAACCCTCGTAGCGCGCGATTCCGTGTTGAACGTGAACGATGTAATCCCCCGCCTCCAGATCTTCCAGTGATGAGAGAAATTGAGCCCGTTTGAGTTTCGGCGGCGGACGGTGTTTGACGCCCTTCCCGAAGAGGTCCTCATCCGTCAGCACGGCGAGGCGGTTTTGAAGATCGATAAATCCGGACGAAAGCGTCCCGACTGCGATCTTGAAAGGGGAAACGGAATGCGACTCCGAAGATGAAGCAATCTCTGCGCCGGCCCAGGCCGCCGCCGGCAGATCATGATCGCGGAATAAATCCGTCAGCCGGTCTCTCTGGACGGACGTCTTGACGATGAAGATGACGCGGGACTTCCGTCTCAAGTCGTCCGCCGTCTTGAGCGCGGCCGAGAGCGGCGTTCCTTTTACGCCCAGCCCGAGGCTTTCGGGCGAGCGTGTCGAGAATGAAAGAAGGTCTGTGTCCGATTCGGTTTCGAGAGGGCTCGTCTCAAGACGGATGGATCGCCCCGATTCAAGCCGACGGTTCAATTCATCCGGCGTCAGATACAAATCGGACGGGTTCCGCCGACCGGCTGGAGAAGCGGTTTTGGCCAGCCGGACCTCGGTATGAAATTCCTCCATCAGATCCTGGAGGCTGCCGGGCTCGTCCAGCACAACCCGCGTCTCCGGGGGAAGATAGTCCATCACCGCAGCCTTCGCCATCTCGCTCGGCTCGTGCGCCGGAAGGATGCGGGCTTTGGACTGTGTCGCGGCCGAGATCTGCGTCTCCGGATCAAAGGTCCGGATCGTCTCGATAAGATCGCCGGCCCATTCGATCCTGAGCGGTTTGTCGTATGCGGTCGAAAAGAGGTCCAGGATGCCGCCGCGCAGGCTGAACTCTCCGGGATGCTCGACGCTTCCGGTGCGTGAATATCCGAGCCCGATCAGGGATTCGATCAAGCCGTCCCGGTCGGCCGACGGACCGGCGTTGAGAGAAATCATGGATTCGCGCAATGCGGCCGGTGTGATCACACGCTGCATCACGGCCGAAACGGACGAAACAACAACCTTGGATTGATTCCCGGCGATGCGGGATAATGCGTCTATCCGTTGCCGGATCAGGTCGGGATGCGGGGAGGTCAGCTCATAGGGAAGCGTCTCGGTGGAAGGAAAAAAAATCGCATGGTCGGCCGGCCGACCGAGCAGGGTCAACCAGCAGATCAGATCCTGGTAAAACGCTTCGGCCTGCGCGTCCGT
>JACQCA010000096.1 GCA_016201865.1 Nitrospirota bacterium | reverse complement strand
TCGAAAGCTGTACCGCCGTTATTCCCGAATCGATATCCTGGTCAACAACGCCTCGCTGCTCGGCCCGCGCCGGCCGCTGGCCGACTACCCGTTGAAAGAATGGGAAGCGGTGTTGAAGGTCAACCTGACCGCCCCGTTTCTCCTTACGCAAGAGGTTCTTCGGTCCATGTTCCCCCCAAAATCAGGTTGCATCCTTAATATCACCTCCAGCGTCGGCCGCCAAGGCCGGGCGCAGTGGGGAGGCTACTCCGTTTCCAAGTTCGGGATCGAGAGCCTGACACAGATTCTGGCCGAGGAACTTCGCAAACATGGAATCCGCGTCCTGGCCTTGAATCCCGGAGGGACTCGCACCGCGATGCGGGCCGCGGCCTATCCCGAAGAGGATCCGGATCTCCTCCCCACCCCGGACGTAATCGCAAGGGTCGTCCTGGATCTTGTCTTAAAGGAGGACATGACGCTGAGCGGGCAATCGTTGGACGCACGATCCTTGATAAAGAACCCGACCGTGAGAACGTTGAGATGAAAGCGGTCGTCTTTCACGAGCATGGCGGTCCCGAAAAGCTGGTCTATCAGGACGTTCCGACGCCGCTGCCCGGCGAGGACGAGGTCCTGATCCGGGTCAAGGCCTGCTCGATCAATCATGTGGATATCTGGGTCCGTCAAGGAATCCCGGCCTACAAAACCGTTTTTCCGCATATTTCGGGCTGTGACGTCGCCGGCATGGTGGAGGCGGTCGGGAAAAACGTTGCCGGAATCAACCGGGGCGAGAAGGTCTTCGTGGCGCCGGGACTGAGCTGCTTCCGTTGCGCCTACTGCCTTTCGGGGCAGGACAATATGTGCATCGCGTACAAAATTCTGGGAGCGCATACCAACGGCGGGTATGCCGAATATGTCACTGTTCCGGCGATCAATGTCCTCACGATGCCCAACACGCTCCGTTTCGAGGATGCCGCCTCCTTCCCGCTGGCCTTTCTCACCGCATGGCATATGCTGATCACGCGGGCCGAACTCAAGGCGGGCCAGGAGGTGCTGGTGCTCGCGGCCGGAAGCGGGATCGGAACCGCGGCGATCCAGATCGCAAAGCTGGCCGGGGCCTGGGTGATCGCCGCGGCCGGACGGGACGACAAACTGGAACGGGCCAAAGCCCTCGGGGCGGACGAGGTGATCAATTATCGACGGGAAGACTTCTCAAACAAGATCCGCGAATTCACCGGAGGGAAAGGGGTCGATGTCGTCTTCGAGCATGTCGGGCCGGAGACCTGGGAGAAGAGTCTCACCTCGCTGGCCAAAAACGGAAAGCTCGTCACCTGCGGCGCCACCTCCGGACCGGAGGCCAAGACGGATCTCCGGTATATCTTCTCGCGCCAGCTCTCGATCCTCGGTTCGATGATGGGAACCCGCAGCGATCTGCTGGAGGTGACGAAGCTGATGGAAATCGGAAAGCTCAAGCCAGTCATCGATTCGGTCTTCCCGTTAAACGAAGCGCGCAAGGCGCAGGAACGGATGCTGGAGCGGAACAACTTCGGCAAACTGATCCTCGTTCCCTCCTAAGCCTTCACAACCCAAATCCGACAGTTGCGATGTCTGAACGGATTGAGTATAATGCAGCCCATTGCTGACCCGGGCGGAGGCGGAGAAAATGATGTCCTTAGCGCGTCTGATGAATCGTGATCTAAAAAAAATTTCTCATGGAACCACGGTCCAGGAAGCGGCGCGGATTATGGGAATACAGAAAGTCGGCTCGCTGTTTATCGAAAAAGACGGCCAGTTGGTGGGAATCCTGACCGAGACCGACATCGTACGGAAGGCCGCGGCCAAGGGAATGGATCTCAAGAAAGACGCGGTGGATTCCATCATCAGCAAGCCGATCATCTCGATCGAGATCACACGCTCGCCTCAGGATGCATTTGATCTGATGGGGGAGGTGGGGGTGAGGCATCTGGGCATTACCGAGCGCGGGAAGGTTGTCGGAGTTCTTTCAGTGCGCGACCTGCTGGTCTATTTTAAGAAACAGTCCGAACCGCGCATGGGGATTGATTAGGAGCGCACCGCCGCCCGATCACGCTTTTTTGCCGCATGATGCCGCTTATTCTCCAGCATCTTTTCTTTTGCCCGGCGGGAGCGCTTCCGTTTCTGTCTCCGGATCTTCTCGATCCGCTGCCGCTCCGCGCTGAGGGCCCCTAACTTTTTCTCCTCGATACGATCCAGCAACAACCGCCTAGCCAGAAAACGGTTCAATCCCTGCGAGCGGGCCTCCTGACATTTTACCGTGAGACCGGTGGGTTTATGGACCAGAACCACACAAGTCGAAGTCTTGTTCACATTCTGCCCGCCCGCGCCGGACGAGCGGACGAAAGATTCCTCAAGGTCCTCCTCCCGAACGCCGAGCTTGCGCATCCGTTCGATCAGTTGTTCTTCTTTGGATGGTGAAACCGGAAAGATCGGCATAGATGTTGGATTAGAATATCGCTATGATTTTCATCTGCCACATGTCGTGACGTACTGATATTTGCATCATATCTTTTCAGCTATACTTTTGCAAATAAAGACGTCCCAATATAACTAAACTGGACCATCGCGATTTCGGAGCTTGTCCACTGCTTCTTGGGCTACTATTAAAATTTTCTCTTGACAAATAATTGAATTAATAGTAAATTCAATAATAAATTATTAATAAATTAGAATAAGTTATATTATGACTCGTTCATATAAAAGCCATCATAGAGTCGCAGCGAAGGAAGAAACACGCCGCCGGATTGTCATGGCGACGGTGAACCTTCACGCGGAGAAAGGGGTGGTGGCCACCACGCACGCGGACATCGCCAAACGCGCTGATGTAGCTATTCCGACAGTCTACAAATATTTTCCGACCCGTGCAGATCTTCTCCCGGCTTGCATGGGCCACGTTGCCTCGCAGGCCCCGGGGATCGGGCCTTATCTTTTTGAGAAGCGGCAGGATGTTCCGTCTCGACTGGCCGCATTGGTTCATGGCCTTTTTGAATTTCATGCCTTCCTTGCCCCTTGGCTTCGGTGGGCGCTGAGCGAATCCGAGGTAATACCTGAAATCCGAGCATCCCTTGATCAAACACGAACAGTATTTCTAGAGTTGATCGACCAGGCTTTCACTCCCGGGTTTTCCGGTCCACCCTCCTCCCCGTTACGGGATGTCGCCTATGCCCTCCTTGACTTTCCTGCATGGAAATCCATGACCGCCGATAAAAACCTTCCGCTGGACCGGGCTGAGGCCATTGTAAGCGATGCGCTTATTGCACTGTTTCATCACTATAAACAAAAGGAGGAACGACCATGAGCATCAGCAACTTGAATTCCGGCACGCGCATTGATGAGGTCGTGGATGGAATTTATCGTATCAGCACCCCCGTCCCACCGACCGTTGTTCCCGGAGGATTTACCTTCAATCAATATCTTATTGTCGATCATCACCCGCTTCTGTTTCACACAGGCCCGCGTCGGATGTTCCCGCTGGTCCGCGAGGCCATTTCAAAAGTGATGCCGGTTGAGCGGCTGGCCTACATCGGGTTCTCACACTACGAGGCGGACGAATGTGGTTCGCTCAATGAGATGCTTGCGGTGGCGCCAAAAGCCGTGCCCCTCTGTGGTCGGGTCGCGGCGGTCGTGACGATCAATGATGTTGCCGATCGACCGGCCCGTGGGCTCGCCGACGGCGAGGCGCTTTCGCTCGGAAAGCACACGGTGCGATGGTTTGACACGCCGCACCTGCCGCACGCTTGGGAATGCGGTTTCCTCATGGAGGAACGGACGCAGACCCTTTTATGCGGCGATCTTTTTACACAGGGCGGCGCCGATCATACACCCCTCACCGAATCGGACATCCTCGAACCGAGCGAAGCGTTTCGTGGCAAGATGGACTACTACTCACATACGAAGAATGGGCGCGCGCTGATCGAGCGACTGGCCTTCGCCGGACCCACCACGCTTGCCTGCATGCACGGGAGCGCCTGGCGCGGCGACGGCGCCAAATTGCTGCGCGCCCTTGGCGATACATTAGCCGCCTAAAGAGGATGAATCACCCGCAACGCGGGCCAAGTGGTCAAAGCGCTGATTCGAAAAAAAGAAAGGAGTGAGGGAATCGGTCTCTTAGAACTTAGCAGCATATTGATACAAAAGTTCCTGGGTCGGGTCTATCTTTTCTTAGTCGCCTTTATTTTCTCATCCTTGTCCAGGTTTTTCGTCGAGGCCATGAGGCGCTTGACGTTGGCGACGGAGAAGCTCTTACTGCCCTTGCGCTGGATGATCTCGTGGATGATCCCGGTCTCGGGCGCCGGTTTTGTGAAGATCTGTGTCAGCTCCTCGCTTTCAAGGACGTCGTCCGTCGTGAACGGAATTCCCTTCCGCTTCATCTCGGCCACTTCCTTCTTAATATCTTCGACGGCGTACGCGATGTGATGCAGCGCGTTGCCGTGAAGCTTCACCCATTCTTTCACCACGCCGCCTTCCCCTTCTCCTTCACTGAGGAAAACCGAGATGCCCTGGCCGTCCTTCGCCCTGAGCGCGGCGCATCGGGCCTTCGTGTTGTCCTCAAAGTCGATGAAGAAACGATCCGTGACTTCGAAATCCATGATGTCAGTGTAAAATTTTATGGCCTTTTCCAGGTCGGCCACGCGGAACGCGATATGATCGATATGTTTGCCAGCCATGGATCACCTCTTTCTTTTATTCTTTATGTATACCATCTTCTCTTTCACCGCCATCCCCCGCCGATGCAGTTCCTTAACGAACGGTCCGGCAGGAACGGCCGTCTCCAACGGCACCACGCCTTTGTCTTTTATATCGCCCCGGGCCAGCATCGCGGCCACGATCCCGGTCGAAAAACCGGTCGTTCGCTCCATCGCCGAGAAGCCGGTGGCCGGATCATAAAACTCGAGCATGTCCAGAAACAGCTCGACCGGCTTCCTGTTTTTCAAGCCCCGGCAGATCACGCGAAGCACGACCAGGTCACTATCCTCCGGAAAGGCGATCTTATCCCCGGCCACCTTGACGAACAGATCCCTCGGAACGACCGATGCTCCTTTAACCGTAACCGGCCGCCGATCCAGAAGACCCATTTCGCGCATAAGCTTGATCTTCTCATAATGGCCCGGGTAGCGAACCGTTTTGTAGTCATAAGAGTTCAGCCGTCCTTCGAATGTCCAGGGACATGTGGACGTGGCGCCGGCCGTCACAAAGGCCTCGCATTTTCCCAACGGTTTCGGAAAACGGATCTCTTCGAGCTCTGTGAAGCTTTCGATTTCGGTCACCTTGCCGTTTCTAAGCACATAGGCCTTCCCGAAATAGTTGTTCAGCATTCCTTCCAGATTAAACACGAGACGGTAACCCAGCGGTGGCCTAGGGGTCTGCGGAAGCCCGCCGCACCGGATCTGGACCGAGCTCGTTTCATCCAATCGCTGCATCCCATAGACCGCCAGCAGGTTGTTCATTCCGGGGGCCAGGCCGCAGTCCGGGATGACCGCGATGCCGACGGCCTTCGCGGCATCCGACAAGCGTCGTTCTTCCAGTACGATCTCAATATCGCCGCCCAGATCGCACATCGGAACAACCGCCTCGATCGCGGCCTTGGCCACAAGCGGATTGAAATAGTACGGCACGGCGCTCATCACGGCCGACGCACCATGCAACGTCTTGACCAAGGATGCGTGATCTTGGACCGAGACCGTAACGGCCTCAATCCGGGCGGCGTTGGAAGAAGGAAGCAGACGACGGAGTCGTTCGACCGATTTTTGGGCGAACTCCCGGTTGGCATCCGCGAGAATGATCCGGTCGGCCTCGCCAAACAGGGCCAGATCGTATGCGCAGGCTGTGCCTTGACGGCCCGCTCCGAGGATAAAATAGCGGTAACCCATGCGGTCTCCTAAACGCGCTCTGTTTTAAGTTTAGGGTGGATTCCCAAAGACGTCAAGGAGAATATGGCGGGAATTAACGATTGACTTCATGGACGAGATGGCCCAGTTCGGGCAGAATCAGCTTTTCCATGGCCAGCCTCACCGCCGCCTCGGAACCCGGAATCGAGATTACGATCCCCCCCCGATAGGTCCCCGCGACCGCGCGGCTCATCATCGCGGCCGAGCCGATTTCCTGATAGCTCAGGTAACGGAACAGCTCGCCGAAACCGTCCAGCGTTTTTTCGAGCATCCGAGTCACGGCTTCGTACGTCCCGTCCCGCTTTGAGATGCCGGTGCCGCCGCTTAAAATCACGACCTGGACATCCGGATTTTTCAAAACGGCATCAAGAAGCTTTCGAACCTCGGCCGGTTCATCCTTGACCAGATGTGAGGATACGATACGATGGCCCTGCTCCGCAAGAAGTTTGCGAATTAACGCACCGCTGGCATCCGTCTCGTGCGTGCGCGTATCGCTCACCGTCACAACCGCACAGCTCACAACGGCAGGCGAATGAGCCTTATGCTCTTTGTGTCCCATCTTCCTTGACCCGGTTGATCCGCCGCGGATTAAGGACCCCAGACCGCGTCGGGAAGTAGAAGTCTCTTGACCGGCTGGCCTTTGATGATATGCTGCTCCAGGATTTCAGCGACGTCGTTCGGCGCGACCTTCTGGTACCAGACGCCGTCGGGATAGACCACGACCGTCGGCCCGAAGGCGCAGGGGCCCATGCAGGACGACTCCGTGACGATCAATTTAAAAACCAGGTTCAACCGCGCCGTCTCCATCATGAACCGCATGAAGACCTCTTTCGACCCGTTCCCGCTGCAGGACCCTCGGGGATGATCCGGCGGCCGAGCCTGCGTGCAGACCAGAATATGATGCGTCGGTTTGGGCATAGGAACTCCTCTTCAGGTTAAGGCCACTTTGATCTGGCCGCTCTCGATCTTGACCGAATAGGTCTTGACCTTCACGGAAGGATTCGTTGAACAGACGCCGGACTTCACGCTGTATTTCCAGCTATGCCAAGGGCAAATCACGGTCTCGCCTTCCAGCAGTCCCTCCCCCAGGGGGCCTCCCTGATGGGCGCACATGTTATCGATGGCGTAGAAGGTCCCGTTTAGATTAAAAAGAGCCACCTCATTCCCGTTTACCTCCACCACACGACCTTGGCCGGGAGCAAGGTCTTCCGGCTTGGCAACGGTCACGTACTCGCTCATTGCGCCTTATCCTCCTCCATGATCATTGTTTTCACGATCCGAAACGATTGGATTAGACAATGGACGTCGCCATAAATAATAAACGATCTGTATTTTATAAGAATGCTTCCGGCTATTCAATCAAAAAACGAATTTCCGTAACGACCCGAACAGTCCCGACTAAATGCTTCCACCCCTTGATTTTTTATTAGAAAGTTCTATAATAATGTGGAGAATCCATGGAGATGACACTTCTTCTAAATACGACCTTTGAACCGCTGCGCGTGGTGAATTGGAAGCGGGCCATCACGCTGATGTGGCAGGAGAAGGTGGAGGTCCTTGAGGTCTACGACAAGGAAATCCATGCCGTCTCGATCACGATTAAGCTGCCGTCCGTCATCCGCCTGTTAAAGTTGATTCGGTTGAAAGACAGCCATCATGCCGTAAAATTCTCCCGCGCCAATATTTTTGCAAGAGACAAACACCATTGCCAGTATTGCGGCCAAAAATCCCGAACTGAAGAGCTGACCTTCGACCACGTGACTCCAATCTCGCGCGGCGGTAAAAAGGCCTGGGAAAATATCGTCACGGCCTGCCTGGCCTGCAACAACCGGAAAAGCGGCCGCACCCCGGAAGAGGCCGGGATGCGATTGATCAAGCATCCCGTCAAACCGAAATGGAGCCCCACCTTTACGATCACGATCGGGCTGAAGACCCTTCCCGAAAGCTGGCGGGATTATCTCTACTGGAATGTGGAGCTGGATCTCGACCGGATGGAAACCGATCCTTCTCTGTAAACTCCCGGTACCATAGAACCCACACCCTCCCTGCGCCGAATCAAAACCGGTAGCACAGGACGAATTTGTCTGTGTTATAATAGTCCTCTCACAAGGAGAAGTGATCATGGTATTGTTGGAGTTCAGCATGTCCCCTTTGGGCAAGGGCGAAAGCGTCGGGAAATACATCTCCCGTTCATTGGCCATCATCGACCGATCCGGTCTTGATTACCGGCTCAACCCCATGGGAACGGTGATCGAAGGAGACTGGAATCAAGTATTCGGGATCGTCAAGCGATGTTTTGAGGCGATGAAGAAGGACTGCAGCCGGATCTCAGTCAGCATCAAGGTTGATTACCGGAAAGGCCGTCGGGGGCGATTGGACAGCAAGGTGGCCAGCATCGAAAAGCGGCTGAAACGAAAGTTGAAGACATAAAGACACGCATCCCGCAGGACACGACGCGGAGTGAGATCGGGATCCATGACTGAAGAACGTGAAGAAGAAAGAAAACAAGCGCTCGAGCTCTTCAAAAAGGCGTACGAGTTCCAGATGAGCGGGGCTCTTGAGGAGGCCTGCGACTATTATAAGAAATCTCTCGAGTTCTATCCTACGGCCGAGGCTCATACATTTCTCGGCTGGACCTACAGTTTCATGGGACGTTATGACGAAGCGATCCGGGAATGTCACAAGGCTATCGAGATCGATCCGGATTTCGGAAACCCTTATAACGATATCGGCGCCTACCTGATCGAGAAGGGGCGGCTGGATGAGGCCATCCCCTGGCTTGAAAAAGCGACACAGGCGGTCCGATACGAAAGCTACTGCTTCCCCCATCTTAATCTGGGACGCATCTGGGAAAAAAAGGGGGACTGGTATCAGGCCATGGAAGAATATCAGAAAGCGCTGAAGCACAATCCGGATTATGCTCTGGCCGCCAAGGCACTGGGCCGGATCAGAGGAATGTTAAACTGACCCAACGAGGTTTTGATGACGAATCCAACCATCCTGGTCGCGATCGCCGACCTTTTCTTTTTATCCAGGATTAAGACCGCTCTGGAGGCCCAAGGCTGCACGGTTCGTGTGGCCACACAGATTCAACCTCTCCTTAATGACGCGGTTGACCATAAACCGTCACTGATAATTTTAGACCTGGGCATAGCCGCAATGGATCCGGTGCATCTGATCCAAGAGGTCCGTCGGATACCCCAACTTACAGATCTGCAGGTCCTGTGTTACATCAACCATACTCAAGTCCAAAGCTGGAAAGAAAAACTAAAAGACAATTCCGTTAAAGTGGTTCCAAATTCTTTTATTTCTTCAAATATTAGCAATATAGTGGGTTTATTAAGAATGTTTGACAGTAAAAATATCAGTTAAAGTGGGATTATGAATAAATTCTGGCTGTTTGAGATCCAAAAGACTTCCGGCGCCGTTTTTGAACCATCGGGTGGGAGAGAGATGGCCCGCTCTTATGGAAACCCCGCCGCTGAACATCTGGCCGTCAGGAAAAAAGCCGGCCTGATCGACCAGTCCCATCGCGGAAAACTCCGGTTGAAGGGAAAAGACCGCACCGAGTTTCTGCACGGCATGGTCACAAACGATATCAAGAAACTCACGTCCGGCACCGGCCTTTACGCCGTCTTCACGACCGACAAGGCCAAGATGCTGGCCGATGCCCGGGTTTATTGTTTGCCTGACGCGCTGTGGATTGACCTTGAACCCGAAGCAACCGAGAAAATACAAAAACATCTGGATAAATACACGCTCGTCTCCGATGTCACGATCGAAAACCTGACCGAAACCCAGGGCCTTCTTTCGGTTTATGGACCGTCGTCATCCGAAATCATCGCTCTACTCATTACGCCTGCATCACCGCCGTCGAAGGAATATTCGACGACCTCGGTTACACCGGACGGCGTCTCGATCCTCGTGGCACGAAACGAGATCACGGGCGAGCCGGGTTATGATCTTTACATTCCGATCGATAAACTTGCCGTGACCTGGAATCGTCTGCTTGAGATCGGCGGGCCGCACGGGCTTCGACCGGTTGGGCTTGATGCAGTGAACTCTCTGAGGATCGAAGCCGGTATCGCACGATATGGAATTGATATGGACGAATCGAACTTTCCAATGGAGGCCGGGCTGGAACAGAGAGCGATCAGTTACACAAAGGGTTGCTACATCGGCCAGGAAACGATCGCGCGGGCGGACGCTCAGGGACGGATGAACAAACAACTGATGGGGTTCGAGCTTGCCGGAGAATCCGTTCCGAAAAAGGGCCAATACATTCTGGCAAGGCCGGAAAGTCCGGGAACCGAAGGACGCATCGTCGGAACCGTCACGAGCGCCGTCAAGTCGCCGACATTGGGAAAGGTAATCGCGATGGGTTACCTCCATCGCGACTTCATCAAGCCCGGCACGGAAGTTTCCATCGCCGGACAGCCGGCCAGGGTCGTCTCCTTGCCTTTTTACAGTCGCACCCCACCGCTCACCCCGCACCGCTCATAACCGGCGAGCCGTGGTGGTGGATCATCTTCCAGTCGGACGCGTTTCTCGCGTACAGATTGGTCGCCAGGACGCGGCTGACATGCGGCTCTCCGTCCACCATCATGCTGACCTTCTCCGTACAGGTCACCCAGGCCAGATCCCCGTTCACCACGATGTCCACGTCCGTCACCTCAAACCGCATCCCGGTCGTGTGATTGAAAATCAGGACCCAGCTGTCCCGCACATCGGGCCATCCGGATCGGAGTTCCCATCCGGGATGGACGCACTTGACCGGTTTGTCCATGGCCCAGACTTCTTCCATCTTATGAATATCGAGGCTTTCAAAGGCCCGATAGAACCGTTCATTCGCCCGTTCAACCTCAAGTTCTTCATTTTCGAGAGACGACATCGCAGGACCTCCCAACCGGTTGCAACCGTCCTTCACCTTCATGATATAATACCACCGGCCGCAATGGTGGACAACCGATGAATCCCTATTATCGTTCCTACAGCCGGCACCTTAAAGAAACGTTTCCATACAACGTGTACAAGATCGCGATTGACGCCGGCTTCACCTGCCCGAACATCGACGGAACCGTGGCCTATGGAGGCTGCAGTTACTGCGACAATAAAAGTTTCTCCCCCAATTCCCGCGTGGCTCCCCGACCCATTCGAGAGCAAGTATTATCCGGAATCGAGTTTTATCGAAGACGGTTCGGCGCCGAAAAGTTTATCATCTATTTTCAGGCCTTCACGAATACCCACGGACCGGTCGAGCATCTGAAGAAACTATATGACGAAGCCCTGACCTGCCCGGACGTGGTCGGTCTTTCAATCGGAACCCGGCCGGACTGCGTTTCCGAACCCGTACTGGATCTGTTATCCGTCTATCACGATCGGACGCACCTCTGGATCGAGTATGGTCTGCAGAGCATTCATGACGCCACGATGGCCGCGCTCAACCGCGCTCATTCCTACGCCCAGTTTTTAGATGCGGTCGAACGGACCCGACGGCGCGGACTCTCCATCTGCGCGCATGTCATCCTCGGCCTGCCGGGCGAAACCCCGGCGATGATGATACAGACTGCGGATGAGATCGCCCGCCTGAATCTCGACGGGATCAAGATCCACCACTTCTACATCGCCAAAAATACGGCATTGGCCAGACGTCACCAACAGCAGCCCGTTAAGATCCTATCCTTGGAGGAATACACCACGCTGGCATGCGACTTCCTCGAACGAATGCCGGCCTCGATGGTCGTCGAGCGCCTCGTAGGCGAATTGAACGAAGCGTACGTCGTGGCGCCGCTCTGGGGAAAGACCAAATCGGAGATTCTGCGGTTGATCGATCGGGAGTTCGAGCGCCGAGAAAGTTGTCAGGGAAAACGTCACCTCTTGCCCGTTGCTTAAGATGCCGCCCCGACGATCCCACCGTGCTGATCCGAAGCAGCTGCAGCAACGGCTGCTGATCTGGTATCGCCGGAACAAGCGAGACCTCCCATGGAGAAAAACCGGCGACCCCTACCGAATCCTTGTCTCCGAAATCATGCTCCAGCAGACCCAGGTCGTCACGGTCATCCCGTATTATCGTCGTTTCATCAAAACCTTTCCGACCGTCTCCTCGCTGGCACGGGCCCCGCTGCAGAAGGTTTTAAAACTCTGGGAAGGACTGGGCTACTACTCACGCGCCCGGAACCTTCACCGCGCGGCTCAAGTCATCAAAGAACGATGGAAAGGCAAAGTTCCATCCACCGTCGAGGAGCTGTCCGCACTGCCGGGAATCGGTCGATACACCGCGGGCGCCGTCGCAAGCATCGCCTTTAACATCAAAACGCCTATTTTGGACGGAAACGTCCGCCGCGTGCTCTGCCGAATTTTCGCGATACGGAAAGCCCCGCGACAGGCCGTCGTTCAGGACCGACTCTGGAGCCTCGCCGCAGAAATTCTCCCGGAACAAAACGTCGGCGATTTCAATCAGGCCCTCATGGAGCTCGGCGCCACGGTCTGTCTTCCACGAACACCCTCTTGCATGATCTGCCCGCTGCGCGAATCCTGCCGGGCCTATCAAACGGGACTTCAAGATCGGCTTCCTATTCGGGTCAAAAGACGAACCCTGCCGCATCATAAAATGCTCGTCGCCTTGATTCAGAACGGCCGGGGCCTTTTGATCGGCCCGAGGCCGGAGCGGGGACTCTTAGCCGGACTATGGGGCTTTCCTGAAATAGACTGGAAAGAAGCGACGACGTCACTGCAGATCGAGGAGGCAATCAAAAACCGGTTGGGGCTTAAGACCAACCTGCTGCGGCCGCTTGAACCGGTGGTGCATACCTTTACGCACAAGCGGATCACCTATCATCCTTATCTGTTCAACTGCATCTCGACGCAAAACCGACTCCCCGCCTCATGGCAATGGATTCCATTGGACAAGATTGCCGATTATCCTCTTCCCAATGCGACACGGAAAATATTCGATCAAATCGCTACCGACCGCCTCCCGCTGGCTGCCGAGCAGCCGGCCGTATATCGAAAGCGAAAAAACGTTCTTGGAGAGAGACAGGATGCCTGAGATTCCCGATTTAGAAGCGATCAAGGCCGTGCTGCAAGACCGCATCGTCGGCCGTTCGATCAAGGCCGTTTTGGTCTACAAGCCATTGGTGATCCGATCGCTCACGGGAGAAGAGATCCAAAAAGCCCTCATGAATCAGACCTTCCTCGCCGTCCACCGACGGGGGAAGTACCTGATCTTCCGTCTCGATCGTCATTCCCTCGTCATCCATTCCATGCTGACCGGCCGATTTCAACTCGGCACGCCCGAAACCCGGCGGTCCGCGGACACGATCTTCGCCTTAACCTTTTCTTCCGGTGTAGAGATCCGCTATATCGATAATAAAAGTATGGGGATGGTCTATCTCATCCCGAATGACGACTATGGTTCCGTTCCCCGATACTTGGAACAGGGGCCCGACGCGCTGGACCCGGCCTTGACTTATGAAATCTTTCGCGCGCGCCTTGCGAAGCACCACGGCGAGATCAAAGGCATCCTGACCAACGCCCGCTTCATCGCTGGCATTGGAAACGCGTACGCCGATGAGATACTGTTCGCGGCCGGGATCTACCCGTTTCGCAAACGGAAAACTTTGACGGAGGATGACGTCCAACGGCTGCACCGCTCGATCCGGAACGTCATGGAGGAAGCAACCGCCGTTATCAAAGAACGGATGGGCGACAAGATCCATTTGAAGATCCGGGATTTTCTAAAAGTTCACGGGAAGGCCGGCTCCGCATGCCGCCGCTGCGGCGGCCGCATCGCGAGCGTGAAGGCCAATCAACGCGAGACGAATTTCTGCCGACAGTGCCAGCCCGGTCTGCTCATCGACCCGCAGGCCCGACTCAACCTGTAGTAAGAACGATTGCGGTCGATCCGGTAGGCCGATCACAACAACGCATACAGCCGTCCGATCTCGGCCATGACGGCCTCGACGATCCGGCGCGAGGTCTCAACATCGTCTGGCTGATCGTAAAACCGGCCGAGAGCCATCGGCGGGCCATAGATAATCTTGGCTCGACGTCCGATTCTTGGAATCCATGCACCCCGCGGGAGTATCTCGTCCGTTCCCTTCACCGCTGCCGGAATAATCTTGCCCGGCCGGGCGTCGTAGATCACCTTGCCCACGCCGGGACGGCCCGGAAGCAATTCGCCCGTTGTGGACCAGGTCCCCTCCGGAAAGACAACCAGGACATCGGTCTTTAAAACCTCGGCCATCCGATCCATGGACTCGATATCGCGCTGACGCCGCCGGACCGGGAAAGCCCCGATCAGATACATCAACGCTCGTGAAAAAATATTCGTAAAGAGCTCCTCCTTCGCGGCGGCCCGCCACCAGACGGGTGAAAAGCGCGGCATGGCCGTGATTCCGATCAGAAACGGATCCAGTGCCGAGATATGATTGGACAGGATCAGCACCCCGCGCCCGCCGCGCAACGGGACATGTTCACGCCCATGCACCTCGATGCGGTTGAGAACACGAAAGAGAAGATCGAGAAGACAGAGAGCGATCCAATGCAGCAGGTTGATCGGAAATCCCGGACCGGTTCGTTTCATGATTGCTTTATGTATTCCTTGGGGAATAAAATGTCAATAGAAGAATTCATCAGGAAGGAGAGATGATGGCCGAAAAATTATCGGGCTCCGAAATTCAGCGACGGCTCAAGCAACTTTCCGGCTGGCGGTTGGCCGACAACGCGATCAAAAAACAGTACGTCTTCGAATCCTTCATGCCGGCGATCCGGTTCGTCAACCGCGCGGCTGAGCTGGCCGAGGCGGCGGATCATCACCCGGATATGACGATTCATTATCGAAAGGTGACGATGAGCCTGTCCACCCATTCGGCGGGAGGCCTGACCCAAAAGGATTTCGCACTGGCCGAACAGATCGACGGCGCCGCTCAGGGTTAGCGATGCATATTTTGATCGTCGAAGACGACACGAAGACCGCCGCCTATCTTCGGAAGGGGCTGTCGGAAAACGGCTTCATCGTGGATGCGGCCGACACGGGCGAGGACGGGCTCCATCTCGCACGCACGGGCGATTACGACCTGATCATACTGGATGTGATGCTCCCGGAACAGGACGGATGGTCGGTGATCACCGGCATTCGCCAAAGCGGCAAGCCGACTCCCGTTCTTTTCCTGACGGCGCGCGACTCGGTGCAGGACCGCGTCAAAGGACTTGAACTGGGCGCGGACGATTACCTGGTCAAACCCTTCGCCTTCTCGGAGCTGCTGGCCCGCATCCACTCCATTCTCCGCCGGGGCCCGGCCCGACAGCTCGAACTCCTCCGAATCGCCGACCTGGAGATCGATCTTCCGCGACACCGGGCGATGCGCGGCGGGAAACGCCTCGACCTGACGCCGAAGGAGTTCGCGCTTCTTTCCCTCCTGGCCCGCCGGGCCCGCGAGGTTCTTTCGCGGACATTGATCGCGGACCAGGTCTGGGACATGAATTTCGACAGCGACACCAATGTCGTGGATGTGGCGATTCGGAGGCTTCGAAGAAAGGTGGACGATCCGTTTGATAAAAAGCTGATTCACTCGGTTCGCGGTGTGGGGTACGTTCTTGAAAATCGATGACCGCATAAACATCCGTCGGCCGGCGTGGACCCGGTCGGGGTTCGGATCGATCACGGGAAGGCTGACCGTTCTGTACACTGCATCGGCCGTCGGTATGCTGGTGGCGGCCACCGGATTTCTTTACTGGGTGCTGGTCAAAAACCTGGAAAAGACGGATCGACTGTTCCTGACCGATAAGATTCAGGTTCTGCGCGCCATTCTTCGGGGATATCCGGGCGAGACGGAAGGGCTGGAGGAAGAGGTGAATTTGGGAGGGCCGTACGACGTTCGAATTCTGGATAAGGAAAACCGCACGCTGATCGAGACGCCCGACATGGCGCGTCATCTCCCGCCCTCCGCATTTCCGCATCCGATCGGTTTTTCCAAGATGGCGAAAGCCGGAATTAAGCGAAGGCTGCCGAACGGCCGGTCGTACCTCCTGATCGCAGCCTGGGCTGAATCCGGCCGCTCCGACGCGAACCCACGCCTTCTCCAAGTCGCACTAGACATCTCAAATGAAGAGATCCTGATCGTCGGCTATCGCCGACGGCTGGTGATGGTGCTTTTGTCGGGAATTCTCTTTTCGGCCGCGGCCGGCGTCGTCGTCGCCCGCAAGGGCATGCAGCCCGTGAAAGAGATCACCCAAACCGCCGAACGAATCACGGCCGCGCAACTTCACGAACGGATCGAGCCGGCGCGATGGCCGCAGGAACTCACCGCCCTTGCCACCGCGTTCGATCAGATGCTCGACCGTCTGCAGGATTCGTTCACACGACTTTCCCAATTCTCGGCGGACCTGGCTCACGAGCTGCGCGGCCCGATCCATAACCTGATGGGCGAGGCCGAAGTGGCCCTTTCCCGGATGAGAACGCCGGAGGAATATCGGGAGGTCCTCGAATCCGGCCTCGAGGAATACGCCCGGCTGTCCCGCATGATCGACGGGCTGCTTTTCCTGGCCCGCGCGGAAAGCGCGGAACGCACGATCGACCGGACGCCGCTGGACGCGCGAAAAGAGATCGACGCGGTCGCGGAATTCCATGAGGCGATCGCTCAGGAGCAAGGCATCCGGGTCACCTGTGAGGGTAACGCGACGGCGCTGGCCGATCCCATTCTCTTCCGGAGAGCCGTCAGCAATCTGCTGTCCAACGCCCTCCAGCACACCCCGCGCGGCGGCCGGATCACCGTATCCGTCCAATCCCGGGGGGACGGCGGCGCCGAAGTCCGCGTGGTTGACAACGGAGTCGGCATCGATCCGGAACATCTTCCAAAAATCTTCGACCGATTCTATCGAGCCGACATCGCCCGATCCCGGTTTCCACAAGGATTCGGACTCGGACTGGCCATCGTCAAGTCCATCATGGACCTGCACGGCGGCGCCGTCACCATCCGGAGCGAGCCTTTCAAAGGGACATCCGTCATCTTAAACTTCCCTTCGCAAGCATAAACCCTCTTCATCAAAAATGACCGAATTGTAATCTTTCGGTCATCCTTCTGTCCGACCGGACGTGGTAGGATTGCAGGCATAACAAACCGGCGCCGTCAAAAACCGCTGCTCCACTCGACCTCATGCATTCGTTGGTAGGAGCCAGCCGACAGAACCGCCGGAGTTCCATCAGGAGAAACGGGGGCAGGTCGTCGCACGCCCCCGTTTCTCCACCCTCCCCGTGCTACGATGATCCAAAACGAGAAGGAAATACCATGACGCAAAAAATAAGGAATGGATGCGGTAAAATCGATCGCCCCGGACCGATCTGTCCTCACTGCCGGTCCGGCAGCAAGGGAAACACGCTCGGACTCCTCTGGGAGCTTCGAGAAGGTTGTTGGCGATGCGTGATCTGCGGCTACCGGGATTATGGACAACCGATCCTTCTGAGAAGCAAGCCGATCTCGGTGGCGTAAGGGTCTTGAGCGTGCGATCCATCGGCCGAAGGATAAGAAATCTCAGGTCGGAGTCGGTCGTTCCAACGCAAGGAGACATCGCGCGATTCGATGCATCGCCTTTTGCGGATCGGAAAGATCCAGCCGGGTCTGGAAAGTAATCGCGTAGTAGTCCGGCGTCGCCTCAATGCCCTCTTCGAGCCCTTCCTTGAGCAGGGCCGCGCGGTGTCGATCCACGATCGGCTTTAAGTGATATCGGGCCACCCGGACCAGTTCGTCGTCCGCCATGTCCTCCGTCTGGTCGCCGGTCAGAAGGCTCCGCATCTCTTCCATATCGACGCCGAACTGGCAGGCGAAGCGGCCGTCTGAGAAAAGCTCCGCCAGGCAGTCCGGCTCGGGCGCGGCCAACAATAACGACCCCCCGCTTTCACCGTCGCCAAGCCGTTCATAAGACCAACCGGATTGTTGAACGGCCGCCTCGATATCATCCAAGACCGAACGGCGTTCCGGATTCGACATGATTTTCATCCTCCTCATCAAGGCCGCGGCGTTCTTTACCTGGGCAAGAACTCCAACGCCTTGCGTGCGGCCGAAAAGTCGGGCTGAAGTTGCAAGGCCTGTTGATATTGCTTCTTCGCATCCTCTAACCTCCCCGCCCGTCCATACACCTGACCTAAATTGTAATGCACCTCGACCTGGTTCGGATCAAGCCTCAGCACGGTCTGATACTCCACCATCGTTTCATTCAGCTTCCCCTGATCTTTATATATATCACCCAGCACGGCATGGGCCGAAGGGTCATCCGGTTTAAGGCGGACGACGGTCTGGAACTCGGCAATCGCCTCGTTGAATTTTCCTTGGTTGGCATAGGCCAGTCCAAGATTGTAATGGGCGTTTTGATAATTCGGGTCCAAGCGAATGGCGGTCTGGAATTCGGCGACGGCTTCATCTAAGCGGCCCTGTCCCGATAGGCTGGTGCCCCGATTGTAGTGGCTGACGGCCGAGTCCGGTTGAGGTTTTTGCACCGTCGGTTGAAGCGTCGATGCGACTTGGTATTCTTTCTCGGCTTCTTCTGTTCGGCCTTTTCGAGAAAGGACATCGGCCAACTTTTTGTGGGCCAGCGCATCGCTTGGATTGATTTCCAGACCGGACCGATACTCATGAATCGCTTCGTCGAGACGACCCAACTCTTCATAAACCGCTCCGAGATTGAAGCGGGGGTTGGCCGAGTTCGGTTGGAGTTGCATCGCCGCCTGAAATTCCCGGACGGCCTCCTCAAAGCGTCCCATTTCTTTATAGACGACCCCCAGGTTGTTGTGGGGTTTGGCCATCGCGGATGCGCCGGCATGATCCGGCTGCAGCTTCATCGCGGATTGATATTCCTGGACGGCCTCTTCAAAACGTCCCATCTCTTTATAAAGGTTTCCCAGATTGTTGTGCGCCAAAGAATGGGCGGGGTCCAACTTGAGCGCCGCCTGATAGACCTGAACCGCTTCTTCCCGCCGTCCAACCGCCCCATAGGCGATTCCCAGATTGTAATGGGGCAACACCGCCTCCGGAGATTTTCGGACGGCGTCCTCCCATAGGGTGATTTCATTCCTCCAAACCCCGTTCCGCTCGATCGTCAGGCAGGAAAGCAGTCCCACGGCCAGACCCAAGCTCATCAGAACCCATCGCGCCGTGATCAGCAGCCCCCCTTGGGCTTGAACCCAACGCCGGACCTCAAAACCGCCGAGGCCAACCAACAACAGAAACCCTCCGGAAGCCAGATAGGTATACCGCTCGGCCACCGGGGTCACGGCGACCTTGGCCAACGGCACCACTAAGGGAGCCGCCATCCCCAACACGAACCAGGCCGCTCCGACGGCAAACAGCGTGCGGCTCTTTTTCACGGCGATCCAGAGCAAAACGGCAACGCCCGCCGTTCCCAATGCAAGATAGTACAAGGCCAAGAGATTCCCAACCGGCAATTTGTGCACGAACAGATTTAAAGGATAAGGAAGAAACAATAACTTGAGATAATAGCCCAGGGCTGAGAAGAAGGTCATGATCTCGTTTCCGAGCGAGGCCGCGGCCTCTCGATGAGCCGACGGCATCTCGACGTGAGATAGACGGTAGAGGGCAAACGACACCCAGGCCGCGATCCATATCCAGGTCGCCGGATCTTTGATTCCCTGCCGTTTTAGGATCCCGGCGTGATGAAATAGAAAGTCGCAAACCGGAAAGATGAATAAGAACGGAATCGCGGTCTCCTTGCTTAACAGACCCAGCACGGCACCCAGAGCAAAGACAGGCAGTGCAACCCAGGCGGCGGTCCCCTGACGATACCGGAGATAGGCGTAGAACGCGACCAGCAAGAACAAGGCCATGAAGACATCGTTTCGCCCGGAGATCCAGGCCACGGCCTCGGAATGAATCGGATGGACGGCGAACAGCGATGCCGTTACAAGAGCGATCCCTTTCTCTTTTGGATATTGATACAGCCGCAGGAAAGAGACGGCGATGAAATAGACGAATAATACGGCGAGGGCATGGGCCAGATAGACCGAGAGATGAAAACCGAAAGGGTTTAAGCCCCAGATCGCCCGGTCGAGATTGTAGCTCCACGTGATCAGTGGACGGTAATAAACCCCCGGAATCGGCGCCGGTCCGGCCGGCTTTTGGGCCGGGTCGGCTTGATCCACAAAAAGTATTTTATCATCCCAGGTAAAGTCATTGAGGAGAGCATTGGCATTGACCGAAAGAGCCAGGAATAACGGAAGGAGCCATCCATACCGGTCCGTCCGGATTTTCCAGATCCCCGGCTCCGTATCGGGAGTCAATAGCGGCCGGGCCGGCGCAACGCTTTTGAACCGTTCTTTCTCCCGTCCCGCCTTGCTCATGGCGCTTCCACGAAGAAGGGAGAATTTAGGGTTTGAGTTCCGAGATCGTCTCGCGCACGCGATCCTCGACCTCGCTTTGGATCAGATCATCCGAGACGAGGTCCACGATATCGTCTTCCGAGACCGTCATGAACTTGCGCGCCTTTCCCCGGGTGAGCGAGATCAGAAAAAGACTGTTGCTGGCCGACGTGGGGATGACGACCGTCACCGCAGGGTCGACGGCCTTGACCATTTCAATGAATTTTTTTTTGCCTTCCTCCAGCTCCGACATGATCCCACCTCGGCTTTGTATCTCGCTCCTGATCATACAGCCCGCAGTCTATAGGCTTACGCCCCTGTCTGTCAAGTGATTGCGGATCACCGTGTCAACCCAAAATAGAAATGTCCGGTTCCTACCAATTTAGAAATGTCCGGTTTTAGAGTATGGATGCGGCCGCCTCTTTTTTCTTCCGCAGTTCGAAGGTCTTCTTCCACGGATGATCCGGTGAAGGTTTGGTTCCGGG